>NC_012669.1:4312788-4669183 GCF_000023105.1 Beutenbergia cavernae DSM 12333 | reverse complement strand
TGATACCTACGGCAAGCACAGGTCCATCCACAGTTGTCCACAGTCGGACCCAGGGCGCCGCGCCGCAACGGTTTGACCCTGATGAGCGGCGTCGCGTACCGTGGCTGAGTCGTGCGGTTCGTGCTGCCCTGACGGCGGTGGTCGTCGTTCGCGCCGAATCACCCACGACACCCGGACCCCGCGGCGAGCACCCACGCCGTGACCTCTCGATCAGTGTGGAGTACTCCCGTGAGCAAGCGGACCTTCCAGCCGAACAACCGGCGCCGCGCCAAGGTGCACGGCTTCCGACTGCGCATGCGTACACGCGCCGGTCGTGCCATCCTCGCGGCTCGCCGTCGCAAGGGGCGCGTCGAGCTGTCCGCCTGAGCCGGTGCTCCCGGCCGCGAACCGGATGCGCCGGAGCGACGAGTTCGCCCGGACGTTCCGGCGCGGCACGCGACGCGGGACGCGCCGCCTCGTGGTGCATGCAGCGACGACCGACGCCGGGGAACCCCCGCGCGTCGGTTTCGTCGTCTCCAAGGCCGTGGGGGGTGCGGTCGTGCGGAATCGCGTAAAGCGGCGCCTCCGCGCCGTGCTCATGCACCGTGTCACTGACCTCCTGCCCGGCACGCTCGTCGTCGTGCGTGCCCTGCCGCCCAGCGCGAACGCGACGAGTGCCGAGCTCGAGCGCGACGTCGACGGCTCGCTGACCTCGCTCGGGCTCCGCGCGAAGGTGGTGCCGGCGCGATGACGGCAACGCCACATCTCGACCACTCCAACGCACCGCTCGTCTCGGACGATCCGTCGTCGTCGGACACGGAACGCGTTCGCAACCCGCTCACGTGGCTGCTTCTGGGCCTGGTGCGCGGCTACCAGCTGATCGTGTCGCCCTGGTTCGCGCCGCGGTGCCGGTACTACCCGTCGTGCTCCGCGTACGCCGTCACGGCGTTGCGGCGGCACGGGGTCGTCCGGGGCACGGGCCTGGCGGCGTGGCGCCTGCTGCGGTGCAACCCCTGGAGCAAGGGCGGCGTCGACCACGTGCCGGCCCGCGCCGCGAAGCTGACGACCTCGGAGCCGGGAGGGACGTCGTCGTGACCGATTCCCGCCCGGCCACGGGGAGCACGTACCCTCGACCCTGTTCCGACGAGCCCTCGATGACCGCGGTCCCGACGGCGAAGCACCCCGGCTAGGAGTTCAGTTCCGCATGGACTGGTTCGACAACATCCTGTACCCGCTCATGGTGGCGGTGGCATGGATCATGGTGCGCGCCCACGAGGCGCTGGTGTTCCTCGGGCTGGAGTCGACGGCCGGGATCACGTGGGTGCTGTCGATCGTCGTCCTCGTCATCATCATCCGGATCATCCTCATCCCGCTGTTCGTGCGGCAGATCAGGGCGTCGCGAGGCCTGCAGATCGTGCAGCCCGAGATCCAGAAGCTGCAGAAGAAGTACAAGGGGAAGACGGACCCCGCGTCTCGCCAGGCCATGCAGCAAGAGATGATGGCGATCTACCGCGAGGCGGGGACGAACCCGTTCGCGTCGTGCCTGCCGATCCTGGCGCAGTCCCCGGTGTTCTTCGCGCTGTTCCGCGTGCTGGCGTCGCTCCCCGCGCTGGCGAGCGGTGACTACGGCCGGCCCAGCATCGGTCCGCTGACGCAGGAGATCGCGGCCGAGGCCGAGCAGTCGACGTTCTTCGGCGCTCAGCTGTCCCAGACGTTCATGAGCAGCGACGACGTCCAGGTCAAGATCGTGACCGTCGTTCTCATCGTGCTGATGTCCGCGACCACGTTCTTCACGCAGCGCCAGCTGACGATGAAGAACATGCCGCAGACGGCGCTCGACAACCCGATGGCGCGGCAGCAGCGCATGCTGATGTACGTCCTGCCGCTGATCTTCGCGTTCACGGGCGTCAACTTCCCGATCGGTGTGCTCGTCTACTGGTCGACGTCGAACCTGTGGACGATGGGTCAGCAGTTCTACGTCATCAGACGATCGCCGGCGCCAGGCTCGGAGGCTGAGGCGAAGCTCAAGGAACGCCAGGCTCGGAAGAGGCTCAAGCGCGGCGAGGTCCTGGAGGACGAGGCGGCCGCCATCGAAGAGGCGAAGCCCGCGAGCGGACAACGCGTCCAGCCCAAGCGGAAGGACCGCCAGAAGGGGCAGCGCCCGGCGGACTCTGCGCCTGGCGGGGCTGCCTCCGCGGCGGCCTCGTCGACGTCGCCGCTCGAGGACGACGAGACGCCCGCGGCGTCGAGCAACGGCGAGCCGAAGCAGCCAGCGGCGGCCGATGGTTCCGCGAACGCCAGTTCGAAGAAGAAGTCCGGATCGTCGTCCGGGTCGAAGAAGAAGCGCCGCTAGGCACCCAGTTCTTGAAGCGGCCGCGCCGGCGGCCTCAATCGTGAGGATCATGCATGACCGAAAGCGAGCAGGTCGAGACGCCGTCCGCCCTCGAGGGTCCGCCGGAGACGAAGCGTCTCGAGGAGGAAGGCGAGATCGCCGCCGACTACCTCGAGGAGCTCCTCGACATCGCGGACCTGGACGGTGACATCGACATCGACGTCGAGCACGGTCGGGCTGCCGTCGAGATCGTCGCGGAGGGTGAGGACCAGCGATCGCTGAGCAAGCTCGTCGGTGGCGAGGGCGAGGTGCTCGATGCGTTGCAGGAGCTGACGCGCCTTGCCGTGCAGGCGCGCACGGGTGAGCGCAGCCGCCTCATGCTCGACATCGCGGGTCACCGCGCGCAGCGTCGCGCCGAGCTGACCCAGCTCGCGGAGTCCGCGATCGAGGAGGCACGCGGCACCGACGAGCCGGTCGCGCTGGAGGCGATGAATCCCTTCGAGCGCAAGGTCGTTCACGACGTCGTCGCGGCGGCCGGGTTGGTGAGCGACTCCGAGGGTGTGGAGCCGAACCGCCGGGTTGTGATCCGGGTCAGCTGATGGCGCCTCGGGGTACTGACGCATGACGGGGGCGGAGAGCCTCGTCGTCGAGGTCGAGGCCAGCCGGCGGATCCTCGGCGACGGCTTCGCCGGTGCGGTGCGGTTCGGCGAGCTGCTCGCCGAGCACGGTGAGGAACGCGGTCTCATCGGACCGCGGGAGGTGCCCCGGTTGTGGCTGCGGCACATCGTCAACTCCGCTGCCGTCGCTCGCTGGTTGCCTGATGCCGGGTCCGTGGCGGATGTGGGCACGGGCGCCGGTCTCCCCGGTGTGGTCCTGGCCCTGATGAGGCCCGACCTGGACGTCCACCTGGTCGAGCCCATGGAGCGACGGGTCGCCTGGCTGTCGGAACTGCGGGATGAGCTGGACCTCGACAACGTCACCCTCCATCAGGTTCAGGCGCAGGAGCTCCACGGGAAGCTCAAGGTGCAGGCCGTCACGGCCCGCGCCGTGGCACCGCTGGGGAAGCTCGCACGGTGGACGCTGCCGCTGCTCTCTCGACGCGGTGTGCTCCTGGCGCAGAAGGGTGCGCGCGCGCAGGCCGAGCTCGACGAAGCGGCGGTGGACCTTCGGGATTTCGCCGTCGACACGGCGTCGGTGCACGATGTGGACCTGCTCGGCGATGGAGAGACGACACGAGTCGTCGAGGTGCGTCTGCGCTGAGGGGGCGCGCGGACCGGAGTCTCGCCGGGCTCGGGACGCTGACGCGGCACGGGGAACGCTGACGTGGCATGGAGCGCTGATGTGGCGGCACGTGCGGACTGGCGCTTCGTGGTTCCGCATCTGGCTTGGGGCGCGGTCCGTTCCGCGTGAAACCGCGGATCCAGGACGGCGTGAGGCCGACCTCGCGGCTCCGCGGTCTGTCGATGTGCGTGCTGCGCCCTGCGTCCTGCGGGGCATGTGGATCCTGGCGCTAGGTGCGACCCCGGAGACCGACGGCCCGGAGCGTCGGTCGACTCTTCGACGTGTGCACGGTCAGGAAGGTCCTCGAACCATCCGCCCGCTGTCGAGCGCCCGATGGCGCGGCGCATGCAGGCGCCCGCATCAGAAGGATCATCGCGGGTCGTGGGCATGGTGATCGAGGCACCAGGTCGTTCGAACTCCCGCGGATCAACAATCGGTATCACGCGCAGTCTGTGCAACGCCCGGCTCGGGCGTTCTTGTCCGCTGGACGCCCACGATGGGTGCCGCCGGATCTAGATGACGTGTGTGACGCCCACGCCCACGGCTCGACGGCCATTGACGCGATGCGGGCGACGCCTCCGTTGCGAAGCGGCGCGGCCAACGCTCGGGGGTGCACCGCCGGCCTCCCGCGCAACGTGATCCACGTGAAACGGTGCGGGCGCGCCGCTGCGCCAGCTCGGCCTCCAGCGAATTCGCGTCGCGGATGTGCTCGTCTTCGCACGACGGCGTGGCGCGCTACACGACGGCGCTGCGCGCCGATGATGTGACAGCGTCAGGGTCAAGGCGGTTGTACGCGCACTCGCTCTGCCACAGTGCTGCTCCCGCTGCTCCCGCTGCTCCCGCTGCTCCCGGGTGCTCCCGCTGCTCGCGGTGCTCCCGCTGCTCCCGGGTGGCCGTGTCGCTCAAACTCTGTGCGCGCGTCTAGACGTGACTGACGGGGATCGCTGGGCGTGAGGAAGCGCAACGCCGCACGTCGGCGAGCACGGAAGGGGCGATTGTCTTGATGGCCCGGTTGTTTCACGTGAGACGAGAGGCCGCTGCCCAAGATCAAGACGAGCTCGCCCAGAAGCGCAAGGAAGCGAGGACTTCACGCGAGCGTCCGTAGACCACTCTCCCCAGGCCGACGCGACGGAAGCGTGCCTGCTGACTCGAGCGCCGCGCATGGCCTCCCGCAGTGGTGGTCACCATGCTCAGGGTTGACCGCTGGGCGCCGCATTCGCAGATGAGGGAGGGAGCAGGTCGGCACACGGCTGCCACTCGGTCCTCTCCCGCGTCGACGCCAGGTGCCAGGACGACGTGCTCGCCGGCTCGTCCTTCGCGTCTCCTTGGTTCACGTGGAGGCCGTACCTCGTCCGTGTGGCCCCCGATGCCCCGGGCCATGGGCACGGCGTCGCCGGCGACCACGGCACGGGAAGGCCGATTCCTGCAGGTCCACGCTCTCTCAGTCCATGTGTTCGCCGCGCTAATGCCCTGCCGACCTCTGTGATCCCGGGCAAAGGGCGCGGCGCGGGCCGTGCGCTTGGCACGGGTGGGCAGGGCCGCCCCTGCCAGTTCGCATCCTCTCGGTTCACGTGTCGGCCGCGTCTTGCCCTACCGACCCTTGTGATCACGGGCCATTGGCGCGGCGCGGCCCGGGAGCTAAGCACGGCTGGTCGGGGCGGGTTCCCGCCGGCTTACATCCCCTCGGTTCACGTGCCAACCCATGATCCCGGGCCATGGGCGCGGCACCGGCGGCGAGCACGGCACGGCGAGGCCGGGCGGCCCGGCTCGGACGAACGAGGGCTCTTGGCGGCCCCGGCGTTGCCATGGGACTGCCCAGGATCCCGCACTCTTCGGCGTGGCTCTGTCGGGTTCGCGCGACCCTCGACTCTCTAGCGGGTTGCGCGTGCCGAAGAGTCCGTTTCACGTGAAACACGCGGAAGGCTCTCGGGCGGGACGGTGCCGGCACGTTTCACGTGAAACACCCAGAAGGCTCTCGCGGCAGGGCGGACGCCAAGCCGCTTCACGTGAAACGGCTCGAGAGCGATCACGCAGCGGCGCCGTGGGCACTGCACGTACAGCGAGGGCCCTTCCGGGGCGCTCTCCGCCCTGCTGCGCATCTAGGGTGAGGAGGGTGGCCGACGCGTTTCCGGGCCTCGACCCGGATCCCCGGCACCGGCATGGCACCTAGCCTTGGCACCACGTTCCGGCCAGGAAAGAGCCACTCGGGTCGGGACTGTCGGTGGTGCTGGCCGCGTGGAGCGACCGCTTCTCCTCCGTCGCAGCTGAGACGTCGCGGCGCGATCTGGCGCGAGTTCAGGTACCGCGAGCGGGCCGGCTCCGACTGGGCGCTGAACCAGACGGACACGGCTGCAACGTGCCACATGCGACCACGCGGCACGGGTCGGCCTAGCGCGTCGCTTCGCGGCGGACAGCACCCGTGCGCCGATCCGGATACATCGTTCTCGTCGACGCAGCGACTGGTCGTCCACGGCGCGTTTCGTCGTCTGGTGTGTTTCACGTGAAACGAAGCCTCGGAGTGCTCCTTGAGGCTCTTTGGAGGAAGCCGTTCCGGGACGGCAATCCAGGTGCGGCGTCAAGCGAGGGCAACGCTCGCTGGGTCTCTTCGGGCGGTCGTGAGGGGATGGACCAGACCGGGCTGCGCGCGGATGGGGCGAACCTGCGTGCTCGAGCGCGGGCTCTGTTGGCCTGCTGAGTCGAGGACGGCTACCTGGCGGGTGGGAGCGTCTACCCCGGGGACGTCCCGTCCTTCACTAGGGAACGAGTCTTGCTCGTGTTTGCTGGGACTGCGCCTCAAGGGCCCGGCGCGGTGGTGCTTCGTGGGCCTTGCTCCGCGGCCTCGAGCCGGTCGCGGTTTGTTGTGCCTCGGTCCACGGGGCCGAGCCGGTCGCGGTTCGTTTTGCCTGGCTTCACGGGGCCGAGCCGGGCTTGCATGGTTGGGCTTTGGTCCACGGGGCTCGAGCCGGACGTCGCCGCCGCGGCCCTGCCGACCGGGGCGGGGCATCTCTCTACGCGGCGCTACCTGGCTCGGCCCGGGCTGTGCTCACTTGATCGGGCCGTGCGCGAACCATTCCCGGCTACGCCGGACCTGGCGTGCGACGCTGTCTTGGCCCGGCCCTGCCTCGTTTGGCCTGTCGCGTCCGACCTGGTCTGGCCACGCGTTACGGCCGCGCTAGGACGGTCCCCGCCGGACCCAGCGAGCTGACCGCCGAGCGGGACTCCGCACCAGACGCCTGGATGGAGGCCTCCTCGAGCTGCTGGGGCCGACACATCGCCAGGGCGGAGTCCGCCCCGTTTCACGTGAAACGCCGAGCCGGGTCAGGACGTTCTGAATCGTCAGTGCTCGCCGCGCGGCCGCGCAGCGAAGGTTCCGCGACGTAAGCCGACGGGCCCTAGGCCTCGGCAGAGCCCAGTCGGCGCAGACGGGGTGCGAATCCGAGTGGCCTGTCGTTGGCAGCCAGGGCGCTCGTGAGGAGGTCGGCAACTCTCTGGCGTGCGAGTCACATGGCCGCGTCCTGCACGCCTACGCATCGCGGTGCATGAAGGTGTGCGACTGATGTGCCGTTCCCGCCCGCGGAGGACCGTGTTGCCGCGCCGTCTGGGACGGGCTCCGGGTGAGCGCAGCCACCTCCGCGCGGCGGCCGCCGGCTTCGTTCAGGTGGATGCCGCTCCACGTTGAGCGAAGGAAGGGCAGGCGACCCGCGGAATCCTCCGGCGACGATCCTGATAGGGCGACACAGGCTCGCCGTCCTTCCCTTCGTATCGTGGCGGGTGCGCGATCGTGACCGGTCAGCCGGGAACACCTCCTGGGCGCCTACAAGAGACGACGAGGGTAGACACCAGATTCGGTACGAGTACGAGGCGGGCAGTGGCCACTGGTGCGTTTCGCCGGGACCCGCGTTTCACGTGAATCTTGGCCGGTGCCGGTGCCGGTGCCGGTGCCGGTGCCGGTGCCGGTGCCGGTGCCGGTGGGTGCGGGTGCGGGTGTGGGTGTGGGTGCGGGTGCGGCTGCGGGTGCCAGCGTCCGTGGCTGCATGCGTGGTTCGTGATCGGTGGAGCTCTCTTTGATCGGAGTCATCGCATGTGACGGACGATCGGGCGCCGCGATGGAGACCCGACGCGCCACACGTGGCTGGGCGGCGCTCTCCGTCGCGTGAGAGGGCGAGCTGCCGCAGAACCCAGCGCCGCTCTCGGCCGGCCCGCTATCGGCCCAGACCCGATGGGCCCCGGTTTCACGTGGAACACCGGGTCGCTGTGTCACCAACGCGCAGAGCGGTCCCCGAGGCTGTGGCGTGAGATCCGCGGCTGGCACTGTCACACGACCCGATCGCTTGTCGTGCGTTTCACGTGAAACCCCACGTCCGACGCCGGTGGTGGTCCCTCACCTGCCGGACTGCGACGAGGGAGGCTTCTCTCGCGGTGCACCGCGCGATCCTGTCTCGGTCGAGGAGAGGCGCAGTCAGGGGCTGGCGGCGCAGCTCCCGCGTCCCCGTGGATGCGCGCGGGTCCGCAGTACCGGGGCGCGGACCCGTGCCGCCTCTTGGCTCGGGATCCACACGAAGAGCGGAATCTCGTACAGATTCGCGGTGTTGGGCTCCCATGGGGTGCTCGGTGCTCGGTGCTCGGTGCGCGGTGCTGGGTACTGGGGCACCGGTCTGAGAGGGTCCTACGGCCTTGAGGCCCGGGGGTCGGGAGCCGGACCGCGTGACACCGGACACCTGACGCCGCGCGCCGCATGCGCGGCGCTGGTACCGCGCTGTGCGGGGTTGCGCCGGAGCCGCCCGGAGACGCCGAGCTCGATGCGGCGCAACGTAGCGATCAGCCTGATCCTCACGTGCACCGAAGGTTGCGGGCGACTCGCTCGAGAATCGGTCGCCCCGCGCTGCGGCCAACGTCGGAGCCGAGGTCTGACGCACCTCGTCGTGCCTGATCGGAGCCAAGTCAAGGACGAGTGGCACGCAGAGGCGTCGCGGCGTTCCAGTCCGGACTCGACCTCGCCCGCTCGTTCCGGGACGCTAGCGGGACGTTTCACGTGGAACGGCCCTGGTGCGTCCGACTGCCTGGTGGAGCGTCGATCGCGGGACCCGTCTGCGCGCTGACGGGCGCACGAGGCGGGGCTTAGGGTGCCCCTCGAGGGTGAGCCAGATGCCCCCAATCACCGATCGCGCGACAGGCAGAAGGGTCGCCAAGAACGCATTGCGATCCGCCGTCGGAGGTGCGGGAGTGCCTCTTGGCGGAGCGCCACGGCGCCCTCAGGACGGCGAACCGCTCCGTCGGAATCGGGTGCGTGTCGCCTGTGGATGAAGTCCGGATCAGGCACCCACCACACGTAGGCTAGGCACCGCAGAGATCGCCGATCAGGACGGAGAGCACCCAGTGGTGGGTGACGACCAGCGCACCGAGGATTCCATACCCGCGTTCGACGACGCAGCGCGTCGGGCCGCTCTCCTCTCCTCCATCCCGGACTTCGACGACAGCACTCCGCTTGCCGCAGAGCTCGCTCACGATGCCCGACGCCGGATCGAGCTCGCCGGCGCACGGTTCCCGCGCCCCGACGAGACCCGCGTCTTCACTGTCGCCAACCAGAAGGGCGGCGTCGGGAAGACGACGACTGCTGTCAACCTCGCGGCAGCGCTGGCCGAGTCCGGGCTGCACGTCCTCGTCGTCGACAACGATCCGCAAGGCAACGCCTCGACAGCCCTCGGGATCGACCACCACGCCGGAGTGCTGTCGACCTATGACGCGCTCATCAACGACGTTCCGCTGAGCGACATCGTGCAGGCCTCACCGGCGAACGAGAACCTGCTCTGCGTACCCGCGACGATCGACCTGTCGGGTGCCGAGATCGAACTGGTGTCCGTCGTCGCTCGGGAGAACCGTCTCCGGCTTGCCCTGCGTGCCTACCTGGAGCACCGCACCAGGGAAGGACTGCCACGACTCGATTACGTCTTCGTCGACTGCCCACCAAGTCTCGGCCTGCTCACGGTCAACGCTTTCGTCGCCGCTGAAGAGGTGCTCATCCCTATCCAGTGCGAGTACTACGCGCTCGAGGGCTTGAGCCAGCTCCTCAGCAACATCGACCTGATCCGTGCGCACCTCAACCAGGAGCTGCACGTCTCGACGATCCTCCTCACGATGAACGACTCACGGACGAACCTGGCGCGTGAGGTCGTCGGCGAGGTTCGCGAACACTTCCCCGAGCAGACCCTGCGCACGGCGATCCCACGCTCGGTCCGCATCTCCGAGGCGCCGAGCTACGGCCAGACGGTGATCGCGTACGACCCGATGTCGTCCGGAGCCCTGGCCTACCTCGAAGCGGCGCGAGAGATCGCTCGACGCGGGTCGGCACACACGAGGGGCGAGGAGCTGCGCGTGGCGACCGGGGACCGCGACGGGGCTCCAGGGAACGTAGCCCAGCACGGCACGTCCGAGCGCGACGTGCGGACGGCATCACGCGCCGAGGGAGCAATTCCGGCCGGGGGCACCGGCGAGGCTGCGCCCGTGAGCAACGGCGAGCTCGAGCCAGCGCGAGAGGGCCGCGACCGAGCCACCGCCGCGACCGAGGAGCCGAGCCAGGCGGTGAGCTCGGCATTTCCCCGTGGCGCCGCCGCGCCAGGCGAGCCGGCGCCCGGACACGTGCTCACCGACCGGCGCTGGACGTCGACGTCCGACCGCGTGAGCGTCGGCGCACCTACCCCGCTACACCCACAGCCCGAGGAGGGCGACCATGAGTGAGAAGCGACGTACCGGACTTGGGCGCGGACTCGGCGCCCTCATCCCCGGCGCCTCGTCCACCGCTGCGCGTCCCGTCGACGTGTTCTTCCCCGGGCCGGCCACCGAGCAAGACGGGCAGAACGGTGGCGTCGCCGTCGACACCGTCGTCGCGGAGCGGCCGCCGAGCAAGGACATCGAGGAGCGGGAACCCGAAAAGGCGGCGGAGTCGGTCTCGGGCACTGACGCCGGCGACGACGGGCCGACGTCGGCGCCGACGGATGCCGACACCGCTGAGAAGCCGGAAGCGGCCGACGAGCCCGCTGAGGAGCCGGAAGCGGCCGACGAGCCCGCTGCGGGCCAGCAGCAGGCCACCGAGGAGCCCGGCGCGGGTCGGCACGGCACCGAGGAGCCAGCCGCGGACCAGCAGCCCGGCACCGACGAGAGCGCGAGCCGAAACGGCGCGCCGACGCCGGGTGCGGTCGAGGCGGACGTGCCGGCGGCGCCGGAAGGCGCGACGACGAACGGCAGCACCGCCGTCGACGAGCCCGACGACGGCCTCGTCCCCGTCCCCGGCGCGACGTTCGCCGAGATCCCGGTCGACGCGGTCGCGCCGAACGCGCAGCAGCCTCGCCGGGTGTTCGACGAGGACGACCTCGAGGAGCTCGCCGGCTCGATCCGGGAGGTCGGCGTCCTGCAGCCCGTCGTCGTGCGCCGCGTGGCGGACGTCGAGGGCTCTCCCCGCTACGAGCTCATCATGGGCGAGCGGCGTTGGCGCGCGTCCCGGCTCGCCGGCAATGACACCGTGCCGGCGATCGTCCGCGAGACGGCGGACACCGACCTCCTCCGGGACGCCCTGCTCGAGAACCTCCATCGGGTGCAGCTCAACCCCCTCGAGGAGGCGGCCGCGTACCAGCAGCTCCTCGACGACTTCTCGTGCACCCACGACGAGCTGGCCTCCCGCATCTCGCGGTCGCGGCCGCAGATCTCGAACACGCTCCGGCTCCTGAAGCTCCCCCCGCTCGTGCAGCGCAGGGTCGCGGCGGGCGTGCTGTCCGCCGGCCACGCGCGTGCCCTGCTCGGGCTGAGCGACGGCGCGGCGATGGAGCGGCTGGCGCAGCGCATCGTCGCCGAGGGCCTGAGCGTGCGCGCGACCGAGGAGATCGTCGCCCTCGGCGAGGACGAGCCGATGCGGCCGGAGCTGCGCCGTCGTCCGCGGGCAGGTGAGCACACGGCGGCGCTCGAGAACCTCGGCCGTCGCCTGTCAGACCGGTGGGACACCAAGGTCAAGATCGCCCTCGGGCAACGTAAGGGCCGTATCAGCATCGAGTTCGCGAGCGTTCAAGACCTCAACCGCATCCTCGACGCCGTCGCCCCCGAGGACGCAGGGGTGCTGCGCGAGGAGAGCGAGGAGCACATCGGCACCGACGGGTGACCGCCACGGCGGCGCGCGCACGCCGACCGCCGGTGGCCAGGCGCGACGCGCGCTGCCACGATGGGCGCCATGAGGGCCTGGATCGTGCGCCTCGGCGCCCTGCTGGTGTTCAACCTGATCGTCGTTGTCGCGATCGTGCTGTTCGTCCCCGGGGTCCGGGGATCCTGGGGCGTGCTCTGGGCTGCGGTCGTGCTCACGGCCGCGACCGTCTGGGTCAAGCCGCTCATCACGTCGTTCCTCACGGACCAGGCCGGGAACTGGGCGGGTAGACCCCGCTGGCTCGCCGGCAAGGTCCTCACGTACGCGATCGTGTACGTGGTCGCGTTCGTGATCTGGCTGCTCACGGTGATCCTGTCGGACGTGAATGTCCACGGGTGGTTCCTCGGCTACGTGCTGCCCCCGCTGATCGTGATCGTCGGCTGGTTCGTCTACGACATGGTCGATGACCGCTTCGAGGCGACCGCCGGGAACGCGTACGACGCCGCGCACCGGCGGATGACCGGCGGGTCGTCGACGGAAGCGTCGGCCGAGAGGCCCGCGGATCCGTCGGAGGGCCCGGCTGGTCCGCGGCCCTGACGTCAGCCGCGGCGGGCGACGTCGGCCAGCCCGCGGTACAGCTCGGGCAGCGGCGTGGGTGACGCCGCTGCTGCCAGCGGGAACAGCGACGTCTCGGTCATCCCCGGCGCGACGTTCACCTCGAGGAACCAGGCCACGCCGTAGCCGTCGACCACGAGGTCCGTCCGCGAGAGGTGCCGCAGGCGCAGCACGTCATGAGCACGGACGGCGACGGCGCAGGCCGCGGCCAGATGGTCGGCCGGCAGCCGGGCCGGGGTGAAGTACTCGGTGCGTCCGGCGTTGTAGCGCGCGTCGAAGTCGTACGGTCCGTCGTCGACGACGATCTCCACGGGCGGGAGCGCGACCGGCCCATCGCCGAGATCGACGACGCTCACGGCAACCTCGGTGCCGGTGACCGCCTGCTCGATGAGGGCGACGTCCCCGTAGGAGAAGCACGAGACCATCGCCTGCGGCAGCGCCTCCGCGGAGGTCACGAGCGAGACGCCGAGCGCCGACCCTCCCGACGCCGGCTTCACGACGAGCGGGAGCCCCAGCCGGTCGAGGACGCGGCCGAGCACTGCGTGCGGGCCGAGCTCCCGGAACAGGCTCTGCGGCAGCGTCGCGGAGGCCGGCGTGGCGACCCCCGCACGTGCGAGCACCGTCTTCGCGACGGGCTTGGCCCACGCGATGCGGGACCCGGCCGAGCCGGTGCCGACGGCGCGCACCCCGACGAGCTCGAGAAGGTCCCGGATGGAGCCGTCCTCCCCGGTCGAGCCGTGCAGCAGCGGCCAGACGACGTCGGGGCGGGCGTCGTCGAGGTACGCGAGGAGGTCGGCGTCGACGTCGCGGACGGCGGCACTCACGCCCGCGTCACGCAGCGCCTCGGCGACGCGCCGCCCGGACCGCAGGGAGACGTCCCGCTCGTGCGAGAGACCGCCCGCGAGGACGAGGACGTCGAAGCTCACGGTTGCTCGGGGCCGGGAGCGTCGAGGGTGCGGCCGCCGCGGGCGTCGGACGTGCCGAACATCGTGACGAGCTCCTGCTCCGCGGAGACGACGCCGGCCAGCCGCCGCACGCCCTCGGTGATCCGCTCCGGCGTCGGGTAGCAGTACGACAGGCGCATGTGGTCGGCGCCCGAGCCGTCGGCGTAGAACGCCGTCCCGGGCACGTAGGCCACGAGGGCGGTGACGGCACGCGGCAGCATCTCCCGCGCGTCGAGCCCGTCGGGCAGCCGCAGCCACGTGTAGAAGCCGCCGTCCGGCGTCGTCCACGTGCAGTCCGGGAGGTGCTCGGCGAGCGCGGCGACCATCGCGTCGCGCCGCTCCGCGTACATCTGCCGGTAGGACTTGATCTGGCCGCGCCAGTCCGACGTCGACAGGTACGTCGCGATGGACAGCTGGCTCATCATGGAGGGGCAGAGGATCGACGACTCGCTGGCGAGGACGAGCCGGTCGCGGACGGCGTGCGGAGCGAGCGCCCAGCCGACGCGGTACCCGGGCGCGAACGTCTTCGAGAACGACCCGAGGTAGACTACGCCCTCGGGGGCGAGCGAGGCGAGGGCGGGCAGCGGGTCGGAGTCGAAGCCGAGCAGCCCGTACGGGTTGTCCTCGAGGATGAGCACGCCGTGGCGTCGGGCGATCTCGACGATCCGCGGGCGCCGCTCGGCGGAGAGCGTCACGCCGGCCGGGTTGTGGAAGTTCGGCACCGTGTACAGGAACTTCGCACGGCGCCCCTCGGCGGCGAGGCGCGTGAGCGTCGCGTCGAGGGCGTCCGGCACGAGCCCGTCCGCGTCCATCGGGGTGTGCACGACGTCGGCCTCGTACGCCCGGAACACGCCGAGCGCTCCGACGTAGCTGGGGGCTTCCGCGACGACGACGTCACCGGGGTCGAGGAAGATCCGCGCCACGAGGTCGAGGGCTTGCTGGGAGCCGGTGGTGACGACGACGTCGTCGGGATGCGCGTTCATCCCCTCCAGCGCCATGACCTCGGTGATCTGCTCGCGCAGGCCGGGCTCGCCCTGCCCGGAGCCGTACTGCAGGGCGACGGCGCCCCGCTCGGCGAGCAGCCGCTGCGTCTCCTCGGCGATCCGGTCCATCGGGAGGCCAGCGATGTTCGGCATGCCGCCGGCGAGCGAGACCACCTCGGGCCGGTTCGCGACGGAGAACAGCGCCCGGATCTCCGAGGCGCGCATGCCGCGCGTGCGGGCGGCGTAGGAGCCGTGCCACGGGTCGAGGCGCGTGCCCGCGGCGGGCGTGCTCACCTGGGGATCGTCGGACACGTCATCCACCTCCTCGCCTGCGCGGGCCGTGGCGCCGCGAGGCCGGACGGCGCGCGGTCGCCGCGTCGAGTCTGGCACGGCGCGCGGAAAGAACTGGTCAAGGCGGGCGCGGGTCGGCAGCTCCGACCCCGTGCCCAGGACGGGCCGTCAGGCGGGGAGCAGCTGCTCCAGCTCGGCGAGGATCGCCTTCTTGGGGCGCGCGCCGACGAGCGACTTCACGAGCTCACCGCCGGAGTACACGTTGAGCGTGGGGATCGACACGATGCCGTACGCGGCCGTCGTCGACGGGTTCTCGTCGGTGTTGACCTTGACGACGGTGACCTGCCCGTCGAGCTCGTTCGCGATGTCCTCGAGGACCGGCGCGACCTGACGGCACGGCCCGCACCAGGGCGCCCAGAAATCGACCAGGACGACGCCGTCGGCCTGGAGGACGTCCGTCGCGAAGGTGTCGTCCGTGACAGCGGTGACCGTGCTCATCGAAACTCCCGTGGTGCTGCGTGACTTCGTCGGGTCAGCCTACGACGACTGCCGGGGTGGCATCGGCCGCGACGACGTGCCCGTCGGGGTCGGGGGTCTGGGCAGCGTCCCGGTCAGGGTCGCCGGCCTCGCCGAGCGCTGCCAGGTACCGCTCGGCGTCGAGCGCGGCTGCGCACCCGGTCCCGGCGGCGGTGATGGCCTGACGGTAGATGTGGTCGACGGCGTCGCCCGCCGCGAACACGCCCGGCAGGTTGGTGGCCGTGGTCGGGTGCGTGACCTCGATGTACCCCTCGGCGTTGAGGTCGATCTGCCCGCTCACCAGCTCGGTGCGAGGCAGGTGACCGATGGCCACGAAGACGCCGGTGGCGTCGAGCTCGCGCTCCTCGCCGGTCCTGGTGTCGCGCAGACGCACGCCCGTGACCTTGTCGTCGCCGTGGATCGCCGCGACCTCGCTGTGCCAGGCGAACTCGATCTTCGGGTCGGCCTCGGCCCGCGCGGCCATGATCTTCGACGCGCGGAGCTCGCCACGCCGGTGCACGAGGGTCACCTTCGACGCGAACCGTGTGAGGAACGTCGCCTCCTCCATCGCGGAGTCTCCGCCGCCGACGACGACGATGTGCTGGTCGCGGAAGAAGAACCCGTCGCACGTGGCGCACCAGCTGATCCCGCGGCCCGAGAGCCGCTTCTCCTCGGGCAGCCCGAGCTCCTTGTAGGCGGAGCCGGTCGCGAGGATGACCGACCGCGCACGGAACGTCTCGCCGTCGGCGTTCGTGACGGTCTTGATCTCGCCGGCGAGGTCGACGGACTCGATGTCGTCGTAGACGATCTCCGCGCCGAACCGTTCGGCCTGCGCGCTCAACTTCTCCATGAGCTCCGGGCCGAGGACGCCGTCGGGGAACCCGGGGAAGTTCTCGACGTCGGTGGTGTTCATGAGCGCCCCGCCGGCGGTGACCGACCCCGCGAACACGAGCGGACGGAGATCCGCCCGCGCGGCGTAGACGGCGGCGGTGTACCCCGCGGGACCGGAGCCGACGATGATGACTTCGCGGACCTGCGCGTCCTGCGGCATGGCTGTCCTTCGTGTGTCCGACATGACGTCCTGAGCAACCGATGATAGGCCGCGGATGTTCCCGCGACGCCCAGGCCGAGCGGCGTGGTCACGGCTACCGTGGCGGCGTGCTGTTCGAGACGAGGTTCGCCGACGGCGTCCGGAGTGGCGCCGTCACCGTCACGTTCCGCAGGTGGCGGCGGGTGCAGGCCGTCGCCGGGCACCGGTACCGCACGGCGGTGGGGCGGATCGTCGTCGACGACGTCGGCGTGGTGGACGTCACGCGGATCGGCGACGACGACGCCCGGCTGGCGGGATACGCCGACGCGCCCGAGCTGGTCGCGGACCTGCGCGGAGCCCCGGACCTGCCCGTGTACCGGGTGGCGTTCCACGCCGACCCGGAGCCCGACGAGCGGGACGTCCTGGCGGCGTCCGACGGCCTCACCGACGCGGACGTCGCCGAGATCGACCGCCGCCTCGACCGTCTCGACCGGGCGAGCTCGCACGGTCCGTGGACGCGGCAGACGCTCACGCTGATCGCCGCGCACCCGGCGCGCCGCGCGCCCGACCTGGCGGCGATGCTCGGGCGCGAGCGCGATCCGTTCAAGGTGGACGTGCGCAAGCTCAAGAACCTCGGCCTCACGCTCAGTCTCGAGGTGGGCTACCGGCTGTCCCCTCGCGGCAAGGCGTACCTGCGATCTACTCGAGTGTGATCTCGGCCAGCTCGATGCGGTTGCGGCCGTCGGCCGCGGACTGCGGGAGCTCCGGGAACCAGAGCACGAGCGTGTCGAGATCCGCCGGTTCCTCGAACTCGAGCCGCGTGGAGGACGACATCGCACCGGACGCGAGGAGCTCCCCGCCCGACGGGACCTCCGCCGTCGTCCGGCGCACCTCGACCCGGCCGCCGCTGCCGTTGACGACGAGCGTGACCGCCGAGACGCGGGCGGGGCCCTCGAGGACGACGGCGAAGCCGAGGCCGTCCTTCATGCCGTACGTCGGGCTGTCGTAGGAGAGGGAGTTCCACGACGTGGCCGGGTCGCCGTCGACGGCGAGGGGCGCCTGGTCCGCGTTGTCGCCCTGGCCGCTGGACGGGTCGAGCGAGGTGACCGACGCGATCACCGGCGCAACAGCCTCGCCGCCGCCGCCGTCGTCGTCCGCCGGAGGCGCCTCCTCCTCGGCCTCCCCGGTGGCGCCGGCGTCCTGCGTCGGGACGACTGTCGGCTCGGGCGCCGTTCCCGGGTCGCCGCCGCCTCCGGCCATGACGAGGGACCGGACCGCGAGGACCAGCACCACGACGATCGCGACCACGACGAGCGTCAGGACGATCGGGGTGGGGTTGAACCGCGTGCGCGAGAGCGTGTGCTGCTCGGCGTCCACCGAGTCCTCGCTCGGCTCGGGTGCGGGGCGCGACGGCGCACGCAGGGGTCGGCCGGGAGGCGTCGCCTGGCCGTGACCCGCGGTGCGGATCGACGTGCGGGCCGGCGCGGTCGGGTGCGGGCGGGTCGGCCCGCCCGCTGACGGGTGAGCGGCGCCGCCGGACTGCGGCCGCGTGGGCTGCGTGCGGTCGGGCTTCGGGCGGGTGGGGTGCGTGCGCTCAGGGGCGGCGGACGTCCGCGCCTGGTCCGGCGGCGGGGCCTGCGACGCGTCGTCCGGACGGGACGGCGTGGTGAGGCGCGACCAGACCCTGGTGGCGCCGTCGGCCACGGAGCGCGCCGCGCTGGCGATGCCCTCCGCGGCTCCGCCGACGGCTGCCCCGAGCGCCGCGCCCGCCCCGGCGGACTCGATGGTGGGGTGCCGGGCGGTGTGGTGCTCGTCCGCGGACGGGGCGCGGTCCATGATCGCGTCGAACGTCACGGTGGCCGGATCCGACGGGGGTTCCTGGACCGTCCACTCGGCGGGGTCCCGGCGCGGCGGATGGTTCGGCGCGGGCGTGACGTGCTCCCGGACCTCGGCACCCGGGCGGTCCACCCGCAACGGTGCGGCGGCGCTCAGGACCGAGGTCGACTCCGCCGCGGGCTCGGCCGCGTGCTCGTCGTCCGACTCGTCGTCGGTGCCCGTCTCGTCGCCGGGCGCGTGGATCGCCGCGTCGTCGGGCGCCATGTCCTCATCGGCCGGTTCGTGCTCGACGGCGGTCGCCGCGCTCTCGTCCCGCGGAGGCCGTCGGGTGCGCGTGACCTCCAGGTCGTCCTCACCCGCGTCCTCGTCGGCCTCGAGGGCTGGACCGTTCTCGTCGGAGGCTGCGGTGCCGGCAGCGGCAGCGGCAGCGGCTCCGGCGGCGACGGGCGCCCAGCCCGGGGCGGCCGGCGGGGCGAACGCGGCGTGCTCGGTCGGCGCGGTCCCCGCGACCGAGATCGGGGCGTCGCCGGGGCCGGTGCCGGGCGGCACGGGCGCGAACGTGACGGGCGGTGACCCGGGCGGCGCGACCGGCAGTGACGCCGTCGGCGCGACCGGAGACGATCCGGGCGGGGCGACCGGCGAACCCGGGGGCAGCGCCGGCGGGTTCGCGCGTGCCGCCGGGGTGTGCGGCTCTGGTGGGGCCGCGGGGATCACCCGGTCGAGCCTGCGGAAGAAGCCGGTGACCCGTTGCCAGAACGTCGGCCCGCTCGCCGTGGCGCCCGCCGAGGCGGCCCGGACGACCGCGGCGCCCGTCGCCGCGCCGGCACCGGCAGCCGCGCCGGCACCGGCAGCCGCGCCGGCGGCAGTGACTGCTCCAGCTCGGGCTGCACCAGCACCAGCCGCCGCACCGACACCAGCGGCACCCGTACCAGCGGCCGCGACGGCCGTCGCACCAGCGGCCACGCTCGCGGCGCCGGTCGCGGTGCGATCGGCGGCCACGCTCGCGGCGCCGACGTCGGCAGAGCCTCTCGCGGCGGCGGCCGCGTCCGCGCCGGCGAGGCCCGGCGCAGCCCCGGCCCCGGTCGCCTGCCAGGCGGGAGCTGACGGCGCCTCGGGCTCCTCCGGCCTGATCCGCGGCACCCCGCGCACGGGCGTGGACGCCGTGCCCACGCCCGGACCCGAGTCGCCCTTGACGATCGCCGTGAACGCGACGTCGGCAGCGGGACCGGCGCCCGTCGTCGGCGCCCAGATCGGCGTGTCCGGGCCGCCCACCGCACCGGGGCCGTCGGGCCGGACGGCGGGCAGCTCGATCGGGCCCCAGGGAGCCAGGTCGCGGACGAGCTCCGCTGGCGTGTTCGGCCCGTCCTCGTGAGCGCCGAGCGTCTCCGTGCAGAGCGCGTCCAGGTCGGCGGGGACGCCGGTGCGCACCTGGCCGGGGGGCACCGTGCCGTCGTGCCCGGCGTCAGCGGCGGGCAGCCCCGCCCGGTCCACGTCGAACGCCTCCGCGCGGTCGAGCCGCGCCCGCGTCGGGGCGGGCCAGCGGCCCGTCAGCGCGAAGTACAGCAGGCGCACGAGGTCGACGGCGTCGGTCCGGGCGGTCAGGCGCGGGTCGCGCGAGCGGGTGCCTGCGGCGGCGGCGTCGAACCCGAGGCCGGTGAGGAACGCGGAGCCGTCCGGGGTGATCCCGACGGCACCGGGTCGCAGGGCCTGGTGGTGCACGCCGCGGCGCCTCGCGGCCTCGAGAGCGCTCGCGAGCTCGCCGACGAGGCTGCGGGCGATGCCGACGTCGAGCGGGTCACGCCACGCGAGCTCGGTGAGGGTGCGGAACTGGCGCGCCTCCGTGACCACGTAGCCCTCGGTCTCCTGCGTGCCGACGCGCAGGATGCGGGCGAGGCGGTGGTCCTCGACGAGCGCGGCCCGGCGCGCGGCATCGAGCGCGTCCTGCATGCGGGGACCGCGGAGCGTCGCGACCTCGACGTCGCGCTGCAGGATCTGGTCGCGACCCCGCCAGCGACGGACGCCGTCGACCTCGGTGGGCAGCGGGTCGGTGACGACGTACCGCTCAGCGAGAACGGTGCCACGCCGGACGCCGTCCGCGCTCGAGCTCACCGACATCCCTCCCTTGCCCAACCGGGTCAGACCGACTCCGGCCATGGTACGCAGCCGCCGGAGCACCGGTGCGACGAGCGGCCGGATGCGGCTGACGAGGACGTCGAGCTCGTCGACCCGGAGCTTGCGCAGCAGCACGAGGTAGATCGCCGTCATGAGCGCCCCGACGCCCACGACCCGCAGGAGCGACCCGACGAGGCCGGACGTCACGCCGACGAAGTGCAGCACCGCCCACCCGACGGCGGCCGCGGGCACGGCCGCCATGACGAGCCGCAGGTGCGTGATGAGGATGCGGGAGCCGTCGAGGCTGGGGAGTCGACGGCGCAGGCCCAGGTACGCGATGAGCGCGCCGACGATGTTCGACAGCGCCATCGAGGCGCCGGCGCCCGCCACCCACCACACGGGCTCGAGCACGATCGCCGAGGCGACGGACCCGGCGATGACGATCGCCGCCATCGGGATCTGGATCCAGAACAACGACTTCGCGTCCTCGAACGCGTAGTAGATCCGCTGGCACACCGTCCAGACGCCCAGCGCGGCGAGCCCCGCGAGCATCGCGACGAGCACATTCGCGATCGCGTCGACCTCCGCCGGTTGGGCGGACCCACCGGTGATGACGCCGACCACCGGCACCGCGAGCGTGATCAGCGCGCCCGTCGCGAACACCGTGAACACGCCGACCGTGCGGATGCCGAGCGACATGTCGGCGCGCACCGCCGTCGTGTCCTTGTCCGCGGCGGCGTCGGACACCCGGGTGAACAGCGCCGTCACGAGCGACACCGTGATGAGCGACTGCGGCAGCATGAAGATGAGGAACGCGTTCTGGTACGCCGCGTTGCCGGCGATGCCGCCCGCGCCGCCGGCCGCGCCGGACGCCGCCGCCGCGACGTTCGAGACCGCGAGGAAGCCGAGCTGACCCACGGCCAGGGCTCCGAACGCCCACATCGCGACCCGGCTGGCCGTGCCGAGGCCGCTGAAGCCCCAGGCCGGACGCCAGCGGAACCCGCTCCGCCACAGCGGGACGATGAGCACGAGCGCCTGCGCGGCGACCCCGAGCGTGGCCGAGCCCGCGAGCACCATGGTCTGCTCGGCCGTCCACCCGGACGCAGCGGATCCCGGGTCTGTGCTCCCGAACATCACGATGTACACCACGAGCCCGGCGATCGCGATGATGTTGTTGACCGCCGGCGCCCACATGTACGGCCCGAAGCTCGACCGGGCGTTGAGCACCTGCCCCAGCAGGGTGTACATCCCGTAGAAGAACAGCTGGGGGACGCACCACAGGGCGAACGCGAACGCGATCGGCAACCACGCGGCGTCGAGCCTCGAGCCGTACATCGTGACGAGCAGCGCGGACGCCGCCGTCAGCCCGACCGTCAGCACGAACAGGCCGGTGCCGGCCACGGTGAGGAGCCGGTTGACGTAGTCCTGGCCGCCGTCGGCCCGCTTCATCGCCCGCACGATCTGCGGCACGAGGATCGCGTTGAGGACACCGCCGGCGAGCAGCATGTAGATCGTGTTGGGCAGCGTGTTCGCGACGGCGAACGCGTCGGCCGCGCCGCCCGTCGCCGCGATCGCCGCGACGAGCACCATGTTGCGGATCAGCCCGAGGATCCGGGAGACGAACGTGCCGGAGAACATGACGGCGGCGGAGCCCGCGAGCCCACGCCTGCGGGGCACGGGCGCCTTGCTGGGCGTGGTCGTGACTGTCATGACGGCTCCCCTGTCGCCTTGCGTGGCCCGCGCCGGATCGTCCGGTACAGGCCGATCACCAGCAGCAGCCCGAGGATCCCGGCGACGACGGCTGTCCCCACCGTCTCCCAGTCTGCCCGCACGCGGATCGCGAACGACGCCTCCTCGCCGACGACGGTGCCGCTCGGCGTCCGCAGCTCCACCTGCACGTCGACGTCGCCGTTCTTCACGCCGTGCACGGGCACGCGCACGGTCGTGACGGACGGTGTGCCGCCGTCCGCGGGCGGCAGCGTCAGCTGGGGCGTGTCCTCGACCACGAGCACCGGGTCCGACGACGACAGCACCACCGTCACCGTCACCTCCTGGTCGAGCGCGTTCGTGACGTCGATCGGGATGGACCCCTCCTGCGCGATGAGGTTGATGTGGCTGCCGGGTGGCGTGACCCCGATCCCGGAGAGCACGTCGTCGAGCGCCGCCGTCGCGTCCTCGAGCGTCGCGAGCCGGCCCTCGGGCCGGCCGCGCCAGGCCGTGGAGGAGACGCTGAGCAGGTCGTCCCGCACGCCGCGCAGCACCGGCTCGGGATCGGCGAGGGCGGTCGCGACGCCGTCCGCCCGCGTCAGCTCCGCCGCCGTCCGCGCGAGCGTCAGCTCGGTGCCGTCGTCGAGCGGATCACCCTCGGCCGGCAGTGCAGCACGGTCGAGTGCCTCGTCCGGGCGGCCGAGCAGCGAGCGCAGCGGGACGACGTCGAGCCACGGCGCCTGCTCGAGGGCCTCGAGGCGTTCCGCCAGGGCGTCGAGGTCGGCGTCGGCCATCGCCTCCCGGTCGACGACGGCGAGCAGCCCGCGGGCGTCCAGCGGCCGCTCCCGGGCGATCACCGCCGTCAGCCCGAGCAGGAGCTGGCGGGAGGTGAGCTCGTCGGTTCCGGCCCCACCGAGCGCCGTCGACAGCTCCGGGTCCCAGAGCGCGGCGTCCAGCGTGGTCCCGTCACTCGCGGGGAGCGACGCGCGCCCGGTCGGGGTGTACGTGATCGGCGTCGTCGGGGCCACGAGCGAGCTCGGCATCACGAGCGTGTCGTACCCGGCGTCGGCGAGCCCGTCGGCGACCTGCTGGTCCAGCTCGCCGCCGGCAGGCCAGGCGACGTCGGCGAGGACGCGCAGGTCGGCCTCGTCCGTGAGCCCCGCCCCGCGCTCCCGCGCCTGCGCGAGCAGCGACGGCTGCCCGGCGCGGATCACGTTCCCGGAGTCCGCGTCGCCGTACGGGAGAGCGACGACGTCGCGGCCGGCGCTCGCGGTGCGCAGCGTGCGGGTCAGGTCGGCGACGGCGTCCGCTCCGTCGGCCGCGGCACCGTCGTCATCGGCCCCGCCGTCGGTCGGTGCCTCCGTGCCGCTCGGAGGGTCCGTCGTCCCCCCGGTGCCGTCCGTGGCCGGGGCGGTCGGGTCGTCGTCCGGCTCCGCAGGGAGCGGGTCGGACGCGAGCACCGACGGATCGAGGGCCCACGACACGTCCGGCCCGCCGAGACCGGCCAGCTCCGTGAGGCGCTCCGCGGCGACGTCGCCGACGGGCCGTTCCTCGGCCCGCGCCGCCTCCCACTCGGACGCGTCGGGCGCGAGCGGCAGCAGCACGCTCAGCTCCGTCGGGGCGGGCAGGGGATCCGTGTCCGGGTAGAAGACGCCGACGGTGCGGTCGGAGGCGGAGCGCGTCGCGTCGCCGGCGCGCACCTCGAGCCCGCGGGCACCCCACGAGCTCTCCGTCGCCGCGACACCCGCCTCCTCGACCGGGATCCGGATCTCGAACGGCACGCGGTCGCCTGGCGCGAGGTCGCCGTCGAGCGGCTGCGTGACGACGTTGCGCGACGCCACCCCACCCTCGGGATCGAGCCACAGCTCCAGCGCCGTCCGCCAGTTGGGGGTGCGCCACTGGACGCGCAAGGACACCGTCGGATCCTCGAGCACGGAGTCCGCGGTGTTCTCGACGGTCCCGCGGATCACGAGCTCGTCGTCGGGAAGGGCGACGGCGGGCAGGAGGTCGGTGATCTCGACCGAGACGCCGCCCGCCTCGTCAGCGACGGCGGGGGTGGTGGCCAGTGCGGCGCCGCCGAGGCCCAGCAGCGCCACGAGGGCGGCGGCCACGGCCCGAGGGACGCCCGAACGACGGTGGGAGCGCCGGGTCACAGCGGTCCGGCGAGGAGGTCCCGCGCCGTCGCCACGATGCGCCGCTCGTTCGGGTAGGCCAGCCGGGCCGACACCTCGTCGAGGCGGACCCACGCGACGTCCTCCGCCTCGTGGTCGGGGTCGTTCTCCGTGGTGAGCTCACCGCCGGTGGCCTCGAGCAGGTAGTGGTGGACGACCTTGTGCACGCGCCGGTCGTGGCCGGCGAACCAGTAGTCGATGGTGGCGAGGTGGCGGAGCACCTGGCTCGTGATGCCGGTCTCCTCGGCGATCTCCCGGACGGCGGCCTGCTCGGCGGTCTCCGCGCCTTCGAGGTGGCCCTTCGGCAGGCACCATTCCAGACGGCCCGCCCGGTTCCGGCGGGCGATGACGGCGGTGTACGCGGCGCCGTCGACGACGTCCACGACGAGCCCCCCGGCAGACGTCTCGTCGACCACCGGGAGCGCGGCCGTGGGTCGCTCGAGCCGCACCGTCGGCGGTGCTGGTCGGCCGGCCGCGGGCTGGGCCGGGGACTGCGAGGACATGCTGACACTGTAAATGAGTCGCTCCGCGCCGTGCCGGAGCCGGGCGCCGGACGGGCCGGTTGCGTGTGCCGGCGTCGCGCATGGCACCCTTGACGCGCTCCGTCCACCACCGTCCCCGGAGGACCACCCGCGATGCCCACGCCCGAGGCACAGCGCCCCGCGCAGCTCATGCGGACGGCGCTCGGCGTGCTCGCCGGCATCGCCGCCGACGTGGACCCGTTGGGCGACCTGTTCGCCGCGGGCGGCCACGAGATCGCGCTCGTCGGCGGCCCGGTGCGGGACGCGTTCCTGGGCCGCGGCAGCTCCGACCTGGACTTCGCGACGTCGGCGCGACCCGAGCAGACCGAGGCGATCCTCGCTCGGTGGGGGGACGCCGTCTGGGACGTCGGCCGCGCGTTCGGGACGATCGGCGCCGGCCGCGGGGACGTCGTCGTCGAGGTGACGACGTATCGCACCGAGGCGTACGACGCCGGCTCCCGCAAGCCCGCCGTCGAGTACGGGGACACGCTCGACGGCGACCTGTCCCGCCGCGACTTCACCATCAACGCGATGGCGGTCCGGCTGCCGGACCTCACGTTCGTCGACCCGCACCACGGCCTCGACGACCTCGCCGCGCACGTGCTGCGGACCCCGGTCTCGGCGGAGCAGTCGTTCGACGACGACCCGCTCCGGATGATGCGGGCCGCGAGGTTCGCCGCGCAGCTGCGGGTCGACGTCGCCCCGGACGTCATGGCGGCGATGACGGCGATGGCCGGCCGGCTGGCGATCGTCTCGGCGGAGCGGGTGCAGGCGGAGCTCACGAAGCTGCTCCTGGCGCCGGCGCCGCGGCGCGGGCTGGAGCTCATGGTCGAGACGGGGCTGGCCGACGTCGTGCTGCCGGAGCTCCCGGCCATGAAGCTCGAGATCGACGAGCACCACCGGCACAAGGACGTCTACGAGCACTCGCTGACGGTGCTCGATCAGGCGATCGACCTCGAGACGGGTCCCGACGGGCCCGTGCCGGCACCGGACCTGGTGCTGCGGCTGGCGGCACTGCTGCACGACGTCGGGAAGCCCGCCACGCGTCGCAACGAGCCGGGTGGGCGGGTGAGCTTCCATCACCACGAGGTGGTCGGGGCGAAGCTCGCGCGCAAGCGCCTGGCGGCACTGCGCTACGACAAGGCGACCATCGCCGACGTCACCACCCTCATCGCGCTGCACCTGCGGTTCCACGGGTACGGCGACGGCGCCTGGACCGACTCGGCGGTGCGCCGCTACGTGACCGACGCCGGGCCGGAGCTGGAGCGGCTGCACCGCCTCACCCGCGCGGACTGCACCACGCGCAACCGGCGCAAGGCGGAGCGGCTGTCGCACGCGTACGACGACCTGGAGCGCCGCATCGCAGAGCTGGCGGAGAAGGAGGAGCTTGCGGCGATCCGCCCGGACCTCGACGGCGCGGCGATCATGGCCACGCTCGGGATCGGGCCGGGCCCGGTGGTCGGCGAGGCGTACCGGTTCCTGCTGGAGCTCCGGATGGAACGGGGGCCCGTGGAGCCGGACGTGGCGCGCGCGGAGCTGCTCGCCTGGTGGGCCGCACGCGAGTAGCGGACCGATCTCGTCCTCTTCCGTGCGTAGCGTCGGCCTCACGATCCCGACGACGCCCCGGAGGGCCGAACAATGGAGTTCCGCGAGCTCACGATCGACGTCCCGCAGGCCGTGCTCGACGACCTCACCGAGCGCCTCGCGCGCACCCGCTGGCCGAACGAGCCGACCGGCGGCGAAGCCGGCGGGCTCGGCGAGGTCCGCCGACTCGTCAGCCACTGGGCGGAGCACTACGACTGGAGCGAGGTCCAGGACCGCCTCAACCGGTGGACGCACCGCGTCGCGCGCGTCGACGGCCGCGACGTCCACGTCGTGCACGAACGCAGCGCGGCGCCGGGTGCCGTCCCGCTCCTCCTCCTGCACGGCTGGCCGGACTCCTTCTACCGGTTCGCCCACGTCGTCGACCGGCTGACACGGCGCGACGGCGACGACGACGACGGACCGGCCTTCGACGTCGTCGTCCCCTCGCTCCCCGGGTACGTGTTCTCCGAGCAGCCGGAACCGGGAGGCGCGACCCTCGCCGCCGTCGCGGAGACGATCGCCCAGGTGATGGCGGGCCTCGGGTACGAGCGATACGTGGTGCACGGTGGGGACTGGGGCGCCGCCATCGCGCAGGAGATCGCGCGGGCGCACCCGGAGCGGGTCCTCGGCCTGCACCTCACCGACGTGCCGTTCCCGAACATGTTCACCGTGGACCGGGAGTCCGCGACCGACGCCGAGCGGGCCTACCTGGGCGCGTCGATGGCGTGGGCGGAGAGTGCGTCCTACTTCACGGTGCAGTCGGGAGCACCGCTCGAGCTCGCGTACGGGTTGAGCGACTCGCCCGTGGGCCTCGCGGGCTGGCTCGGCGACAAGTTCCGTGCCTGGAGTCAGGCGCCGCTGGCCGACGACGACGTGCTCACGAACGTGATGCTCTACTGGGTCACGAACACGGTCCGGTCGTCGTTCAGGTTCTACGCCGAGGGGCTCGGCGGCGAGTGGGACTCCGGTGACGCCGCCGAGTGGGGCGGCTCCGCTGAGTCGGGAGGTGTCGCCGAGTCGGGGGGTGCCGCTGAGTCGGGCGGCTCCGGCGGGTGGGGCGGCGACGCGGCCGGCTACGGCTCTGTCGGCTCCGGCGAGTGGGGTGGCGACGCGGCCGGCTCCGGCTCAGGCGACGACGCCGGCGCGGCCGCCGCGGACTGGTCGCCCCGGATCGAGGTCCCGACGGCGATCGCGCTCTTCCCGGCGGATCTCGGCGGACCGGCGCCGCGCGAGTACGTCGAGCGCTTCTTCGACGTGCGGCGGTACACGCTGATGCCGCGCGGCGGCCACTTCGCGGCGCTCGAGGAGCCGGCGCTGCTCGTTGACGACCTCCGCGCGTTCGCCGCCCAGCTCGCCGAGGCTCGTTGACCCCCGACCGTGTGGTTGGTCCCCCTGAGCCCCCGACCGTGTGGTTGGTCCCCTGAGGCTCGTGGTGGGGGGAGAAACCACACGGTCGGGGGTGGGGTCCGGGTGCCCGCGGATCGACCGTGTGGTTGGTCTCTCGAAGCCCGGCGGTGGGGGAAGAACTACACGGTCGGGGGGTGGGGTCTGGGTGCCCGCGGATCGACCGTGTGGTTGGTCCCTCGAAGCCCCGCGGCTGGGGGAGAAACCACACGGTCGGCGGATCACCGGGAAACGTCGATGCCGGCGCGGTGCCCGGCGTAGCCCCACACGGCGAGAGCGAGCATCGGCCCCCAGAACCATGCGGGGAACAGGACGGCGCCGCTCGCGCCCATCATGAGGAGGAGCGGGATCGCCGCGCCGGAGAGCATGACGGCGACGATTCCGCCGGGGATGATCGCGGCGGCCGGCGGGACGGGCTGCCCGGCACGTCGCGGGAACCAGCGCGGGAACCGTTCGCCCCAGGGCAGGATGAGGCCGAGCGTGAGGAAGAAGCCCAGCCAGGCGCCGGAGGAGAGTGCCAGCCCCTGGATCTTCACCGAGAGGGGGACCCCTTCGCCGCCGAACATCGCCCACGGTGTCAGCCAGGTCAGGCGGGCGAGGGCATACGGCAGCGGGCCGAGGGCGGCGAGCACGGTGAAGAGCCGGCGGTGACGGGTCACCCAGGCGGTGGCGCGATGCAGCGATCCACGGCGCCAGGCGCGCAGCAGGGCCAACCCGGCCCACGCCGTCGCCGTCGCGAGCGGGATCACGACGCCGAGGAGCCCCCAGCGTTCGCGGGCGAACCCGCTCATGACCCCACCGAGCTGGGTGGCGAACGCGTCACGGGCGACGACGATGCCGACGACGGCGAGCACCCCGCCGAGCGCGATCGGGATCCGCCACCCGGGCCGCGTGCGGAAGACCTGCACGGCCATCCAGACCACGAGGACCGGGACGGCCAGCGACATCAGGTAGCCGGCGGCGCTGAGCGTCTGGGCTCCCTGGGCCAGGAAGCCGAACGCGACCACCTGCAGCGCCGCGACCGGGGCGACGAGGCGCCCCGCATCGCCCGACCGGGGCCGGAGGAGTGCGGCGGTCGCCGTCGCGAGGCCGAGCAGTGCGACGGCGAGGAGGGTCCACGTGAGCACGGGACCGGGCAGGAGCGCCCGACCGAGCGCGTTGCCCTCCGCGAGGAAGGGGTTGAGGTCGGGCGCCGCGGCGAAGAAGCCGACGAGCGTCGTCGTCACCGCGGACGTGATGAGCGCGGTGCCCGTGAGGCGCCGCGTGGCGTCGGGCGTGGCCCGGGTTCCAGCTGGGTGGCCGACGGCGCCCCGTGCGGGGTGGTCGTGGGCGGGGGTCGGCGGGTGGTCGGTCGGGGCGGACCGGGCGGTCATCGCGGTGCCTCTCGTCGTGGGGATCTGGCGTGGTTCCACGGTCCCGTTGCGGCGCGGTGCCCGACCTCCCCGCGCGTGGGGATGCGCCTCCCCCGTGAGCGGGAGATCGCGGACGTGACGGTGGGGCGCCGCTCGTGGCTCCGGCACGTCGCGGATGCCCGGATTGGCGAATGCTCGGATGGCGGCGACCCGGATGTCGGAGGTCTGAGGGAGGCTCTGTCCCATGACTGAGAAATCGGCACGGCGGTGGATCGACTACGTGGAGCTCACCGTGACGGACCTGCCCGCGGCGATCGCGTTCTACGAGCGGGCGTTCGGGTGGGAGTTCACGTCGTACGGCGAGGGGTACGCCGGGATCCGGGGCGCCACGTCCGACGATCCCGAGGTCGGCGGCCTGAGCCTCGGTGACTCGGTGCGGCCGGGCGGTCCGTTCCTGTTGTTCTCCTCCGACGATCTCGACGCGTCCGTGGTCGCCGTGACGGACGCGGGCGGCGCCGTCGTCCAGGGGCCGTACTCGTTCCCTGGCGGGCGCCGGTTCCACTTCACGGACCCGAGCGGCAACGAGCTCGGCGTCTACCAGGACGACTGACGTCGAACCGTGCCGAGTGCGGGGTGAGCGCCCGAGTGCGGACCGGCACGCACCGCACTCGGACGCTCACCCCGCACCCGGCGCGGTGGCCGAGCGCCGGCGTCAGGCAGGCAGGGTGGTCGACGAGGGCCCGACGTCGGACACCTCGGCGCTCCCCACCGGACGCGGCGAGCGCGCCCCACGCGTCCACATGACGAGCGCCGCGAGCGCGTACGCGACGGCGAGGGCGACGAACACGGCGCGCGACCAGCCGGTGTCGGGCAACGTGAACGCGGCGAGCGCCGCCGCGCCCACGAAGGCGGCGTTGTACAGGACGTCGTAGAACGCGAACGCGCGCCCGCGGTAGGAGTCCTCGGTGTCGCGCTGGACGATCGTGTCGACGGCGATCTTCGTCCCCTGCGCGGCCAGCCCCAGGAGCCCGGCACCGGCGTAGACCACGGCGCGCGACGGCGTCGTCACGAGCAGGAGCTGGCTCGCCGCGGCGAGCAGCAGCATGATCGCGATCCACGCCTGCGGCCCCGTGTGCCGCGACAGCGTCGGCGTGAGGACCATCGCGACAGCGCCGCCGGCGCCGGTGAGGCCGACGACGACGGCGAACGTCGCGAGCCCGGCGTCCTGGTTCCCCGGGTCGAGCAGGTTGCGGGCGATGAGGATCGACGCGATGAAGACGACGCCGTACAGGAACCGGTGCGTCGCCATCGCGAGCAGCGCCTGACCGGGCGTGCGGCGCGCGGCCAGGTACCGGGCGCCGTCGACCAGGCCTCGCGCGACCTTCGCGATCTCGCTGTGGACGGACGCCTCGGCCGGGCGATCCGGGCCGAGCTGCGTGCGGCCGAGTCGCAGCGCCAGCAGGGACGCGACAGCGAAGACGACGGCCGCGCACACGAGCGCCGACGAGTCCTTGACCCGGCCCGGCTCGAACGCGAGACCGAGCACGAACCCGATCCCGCCGCCGACGAACGCTGCACCGGCACCGAGCGTCGGGGTGATCGAGTTCGCCGTCAGCAGCAGCGGGCGGTCGACGACGCGCGGCAGACCCGCCGACAGGCCCGCGAGCAGGAACCGGTTGACCGAGAGCGCGGCGAGCCCGACCGCGTAGATCCAGCCGCTCACGCCACCCGCGAGCATGAGCGCCGCCATGCCCAGCGTCAGGACGACGCGCACCGCGTTGCCCCACACCAGCACCTGGCGCCGTTGCCAGCGGTCGAGCAGCACCCCCGCGAACGGTCCGACGATCGTGAACGGCGCCAGCATCACGGCGAACGCGCCGGCGATGGCGGCAGCCGTCCCCTGCGACTCGGGCGAGAAGAACAGCAGCGAGGCCAGCCCGACCTGGAACATCCCGTCGCCCGCCTGCGACACGAGCCGGACCGCGAACAGCTTGCGGAAGCCGGACCCCGCCAGCAGCGCGCGCAGGTCCGCCCAGACGCCCGCGTGCGCGGGCGGCGGCGTGGCGTCGTCCCGTGGCGCGAGCTCGCGGTCGCGCGGTCCGCCCGGGTCTCGTGAACCCCGCCCCGGGTCTCGCTCCGCGGACTCGCGGTCTCGCGGAGGGTGCTCCCCTGGTCCTGCGCCTGTCACCGCTGCAGGTTATCCGGCGGCAGACGAACGCCCTGCATCGTCCGCCGCCCGGCCTGTGGGTGTGACGTCCGGGGCCCGTGAACGCACACACACCCCGGAAGTCGCACCCACAGCGTGGGGAGGGCCGAGCGTGGCGCGAGCCCGTCCTGTGCCGCGAGTCAGGATCGAGCCCGGGAGAGGGCGAAGGCCCCGTGCGAGCCCTCGAGCCCGGACGAGGGCAGAAGGTCCCGTGCGCGCAGGCGCCCGAGGCAGCACGATGGACGCGTGGAGCCTGCCGAGCACGCCCCAACCCCGAGCACGCCGCGGCCCTCCGGCCCCGGGCCGCGTCCCGCGCCGTCTGTCGCGGCCGGGACGACGTCGACGGCGCCCGACCCGTCCACCAGGGACGCGGCCGACGTCGCCCGGGACCTGGGCGTCGACCTCGACGTCGGCCTGAGTCGCGCCGAGGCCGCGCGCCGGCTCGCGGAGAACGGGCCGAACGACCTGCGCGAGACCCTGCCCGTCCCGCTGTGGCGCCGCGTCCTCGCGCAGTTCCAGGATCCGCTCGTCTACCTGCTGCTCGTCGCCGTCGCGATCTCGCTCGTCGCGTGGATCGTCGAGGGCGCCGAGGGTCTACCGATCGACTCCGTGGTGATCCTCGCGATCGTGATCCTCAACGCCGTCCTCGGCTACGTGCAGGAGCAGCGCGCCGAGTCCGCCGTCGCCGCCCTGCGCGACATGACCGCCGCCACGTCGACGGTGCTGCGCGACGGCGAGCTGCGCACCGTCGCGTCGGCGGAGCTGGTCACCGGTGACGTCCTCGTGCTCGCGGAGGGGGACGCCGTCGGCGCCGACGCCCGCCTGTTCGCCGCGACCGCCCTCCGCGTGAGCGAGTCCTCGCTCACCGGCGAGAGCGAGGCAGTCACCAAGAACACGAGGACTCTCCCCGAGCCGGCGCCGCTCGGAGACCGCCTCGACATGGTGTTCCGCGGCACCGCCGTCGCGCAGGGCGTCGGCCGCGCCGTCGTGACCAGCACGGGCATGGGAACGCAGATGGGCGCCATCGCGGAGATGCTCGAGGCCACCGAGGCGGACCCGACGCCGCTGCAGCGCGAGATCTCGAGCGTCTCGAAGCTGCTCGGCATCACGGTGATCGCGATCGCCGTCGTCGTCATGGTGACGATCGCGCTGGTCAACCAGGTGGACGAGCTGTCCGACGCCGTCACCGTCCTCCTGCTCGGCGTCTCGCTGGCCGTCGCCGCGGTGCCGGAGGGTCTGCCCGCGATCCTGTCCGTGGTGCTGGCGATCGGCGTCCAGCGGCTCGCCCGGCGCAACGCCGTCGTGAAGAAGCTCAGCTCCGTCGAGACGCTGGGCTCGGCGTCGGTCATCTGCTCCGACAAGACCGGCACGCTCACGAAGAACGAGATGACGATCGAGTGCATCGTGACGGCGTCGGGCCGGGTCGACCTCACCGGCGTCGGCTACCGCCCCGACGGAGTCGCGCTGCACAAGGGTCACCGGCTCGAGGACTCGCGGCTCGCGCGCGAGGCCCGGATCGCGCTCGGCGGCGGGATGCTCGCCAACGAGGCGCAGCTCCTGGAACGCGACGGCGAGTGGCAGATCCAGGGCGACCCCACCGAGGCAGCGTTCCTCGTCGCGGCGCGCAAGCTCGACCGCACCATCGAGGAGGCCGCGCACTACGAGCGCCAGGGCTCCGTGCCGTTCACGTCGGAGCGCAAGCGCATGTCGGTGCTCGGGCGCCGCGACACCGACGGCCAGCTCGTGCTCATCAGCAAGGGCGCACCCGACGTGCTCCTGAGCTTCTGCACGCACGTCGTGGTGGGCGAGGACGTGGTGGAGCTCGACGACGCGCGGCGGGAGCGGATCCTGGCCGACGTCGAGGGGCTCTCGGCGCAGGCGTTCCGCACGCTCGCCGTCGCCTACCGTCCGGCGGACGACCTCGAGCCGGCCGACGGCTCTGCCGATCTGGACGAGAGCGCCGAGCACGACCTCGTCTACGTGGGCGTCGTCGGGATCATCGACCCGCCGCGCGACGAGGTGGCGCTCGCGGTGCGGGAGGCGCACCGGGCGGGCATCCGCGTCGTCATGATCACCGGCGACCACCCGGCCACTGCCGCGCGCATCGCCGCCGACCTCGGCATCGTCGAGCCCGGTGCGGAGGCGCTCACCGGTCGGGAGCTGGACGCGATCGACGACGACGAGCTCACCCTCGTGGTCCGCCGCGTGTCGATCTACGCTCGCGTCGCCCCCGAGCACAAGCTCCGCATCGTCGACGCGCTGCAGGCCGACGGCCTCGTGGTGGCGATGACCGGCGACGGCGTCAACGACGCTCCGGCACTCAAGAGCGCCGACATCGGCGTCGCCATGGGCATCACCGGCACGGAGGTGACCAAGGAGGCCGGGGACATGATCCTCGGCGACGACAACTTCGCCACGATCGTCGCCGCCGTCCGCCAGGGCCGCGTCATCTTCGACAACATCCGCAAGTTCCTGCGGTACCTGCTCTCGTCGAACATGGGCGAGGTGCTCACGGTGTTCCTCGGCGTGGTGCTGGCCGGCGTGATCGGGCTCGCCGGCGCCTCCGACGAGCACGTGGTGCTGCCCCTGCTCGCCACGCAGATCCTGTGGATCAACCTCGTCACGGACTCCGGGCCGGCGCTCGCGATGGGCGTGGATCCCGAGATCGACGACGTCATGGCGCGTCGGCCGCGTGCTCTGACGGACCGGATCATCGACGGGCGGATGTGGTCAGGCGTCATCTCGATCGGCCTCGTCATGGCCGTGGCGACGCTCGTCACGATCGACGTCTTCCTGCCGGGCGGGCTCATCGACGGGACGGACACGCTCGACGTCGCCCGCACGGCGGGGTTCACGACGCTCGTCCTCGCACAGCTCTTCAACGCGCTGAACTCGCGGTCGGAGACGACGACGGCGTTCCACAGGTTGTTCGTCAACCGCTGGCTCTGGGGCGCGCTCGCGCTGGGCGTGGTGCTGCAGGTCGCCGTCGTCGAGGTGCCGGTGCTGCAGCACGCGTTCGGGACGGCGTCGCTCGACCTCGCGCACTGGGGAGTCTGCGTGGCGCTCGCGTCGGCCGTGCTGTGGTTCGACGAGCTGCGCAAGTGGGTGTGGCGCGTGCGGCACCCCGAGGTCCCCGCGTGACGACGGCGCGCCCCGCCCGCGGATGACGACGGCGCCTCCCACCCGCGAAGGTGAGGGGCGCCGTCGTCGTCCCCGAAGAGCGGCGGGGCTCAGGCCTCGCCGGCGATGAACGCCTCGACCTTGGCGCGGGCGAGGTCGTCCGGGTACTGCTCCGGCGGGGACTTCATGAAGTACGACGACGCCGAGAGGATCGGCCCGCCGATCCCGCGGTCTTTCGCGATCTTCGCGGCCCGGACGGCGTCGATGATGATGCCCGCCGAGTTCGGCGAGTCCCACACCTCGAGCTTGTACTCGAGGTTGAGCGGCGCCTCGCCGAACGCGCGGCCCTCGAGGCGGACGTACGCCCACTTGCGGTCGTCGAGCCACTGCACGTAGTCGCTCGGACCGATGTGCACGTTGCGCGAGCCGAGGTCGTGGTCGATGTTCGACGTCACGGCCTGCGTCTTCGAGATCTTCTTCGACTCGAGGCGGTCGCGCTCCAGCATGTTCTTGAAGTCCATGTTGCCGCCGACGTTGAGCTGGTACGTGCGGTCCAGCACGACGCCGCGGTCCTGGAACAGCCGAGCCAGCACGCGGTGGGTGATGGTCGCGCCGACCTGGGACTTGATGTCGTCGCCGACGATCGGCACGCCGGCGGCGCGGAACTTCTCCGCCCACTCCGGGGTGCCCGCGATGAACACGGGGAGCGCGTTGACGAACGCCACGCCGGCGTCGATCGCGGCCTGTGCGTAGTGCTTCGCGGCGTTCTCCGAGCCGACCGGCAGGTAGCAGACGAGCACGTCGGCGCGCGCGTCGCGGAGGGCCTGGGCCACGTCGACCGCGTCGCCAGACGCTTCAGTGATCGTCTCGCGGTAGTACTTGCCGAGGCCGTCGAGCGTCGGGCCGCGCTGCACCGGGACGTCGAGCGGCGGCACGTCGGCGATCTTGATCGTGTTGTTCTCGCTGGCGTTGATCGCCTCGGACAGGTCGAAGCCGACCTTCTTCGCGTCGACGTCGAACGCCGCCACGAACTCCAGGTCGCCCACGTGGTACTCGCCGAACTGGACGTGCATCAGCCCGGGAACGGAGCCGTTCGGGTCGGCGTCACGGTAGTAGTGCACGCCCTGCACGAGCGAGCTCGCGCAGTTGCCGACGCCGGCGATGGCGACGCGGATGGAACTCATGGGTTCTCCTTCTCGGGTTCCCGGCCGGCCGGGCGGCCGTCAGGGGTCTGGGGGGTGTCGGAGGCGGGATGGTCGGTCGTGCCCGACCGCTCCTTCGCGATGAGGTCCTCGAGCCAGCTGACCTCGCGGTCGAGGAGCTCGAGGCCGTGGCGCTGCAGCTCGAGGGTGTACGTGTCGCGGCGCTCGCGGCCGCGCGTGCCCGCCGACCGATAGGCCTCGCGCCGCTCCAGCACCCGGGTGCGCCGTCCCTCGAGGATCCGCAGGCGGGTCTCGGGATCCGTCTCGCCGAACATGGAGAAGCGGACGTCGAACGTCTCGTCGTCCCACGACGCCGGCTCCGCCCGCGACAGCGCCCCGGCGAGCCGCTCCTTGCCGTCCGCGGTCAGCTCGTAGACGACCCGCGACCGCCGGCCGGCGAGGGCGTGCGGGAGCGCGGCCGTGTCGACCGGACGGATCCAGCCCTTCTCCTCCAGCGCGCGCAGGCGCGGGTACAGCGAGCCGAACGACAGCGTGCGGAACGCCCCGAGCACGACGCCGAGTCGCTTCCGGAGCTCGTAGCCGTGCAGAGGGCCGTCCGCGAGCCGTCCGAGGATCGCGAGCTCGAGGACGTCGCCGCGGTTGCGCATCGTGATCCTCCTCGTCCTCGGTCGGTCTGTAGCCACTCGATGTATCGAGTTGATACATCGAAGCGAGTGTGACGCGACCGGGGGCAGGAGTCAAGCACCCTCCGACCCGGCCGCCGATCGTTGACCCGAGGACTGAGTGCCGTTACCGTGACATACGAACAAACACAACACCTGGTTGTTCTTACATATGCTCCCGCTACGACATCCCACCATCGAAGTTGTGGATGCGGAGTCCAGCGCAGGACCTCACTCCGTGGAGCTCCAGATGACGCGTGTGTCCACCCCCCTGGCAGCGTTCGTCGCGGCCCTGGCCTTCCTCGTGTGTGGCCTCGTCGCCCCACCGGCAGCCGCTGACGACGGACTGGTCGTCTACGTCGACGCCGACGCCGGTGACGACGCAGCTCCCGGGACGAGCCCCGACGCGCCGGTGCGGTCGCTCGCGGCGGCGCTGGACCTCGTGGCGGGCGATGGCGGCCGGGTCGTCCTGATGGGCGACTACCCGCTCGACGCCACGTTCGTCGAGCCCTCCCACACCGAGCCGATCCTCGTCACGAGCACGGACGGCGAGCAGGCGTACCCCGGACGGCTGGTCTTCGGTGACACGCCGTTCATCGAGTACAACCTCGCCGGACCCACGACCTTCGCCGACCTCACGGTCGTCACCTCGCAGTGGTCGGTCTTCGCCGCGAACTGGCACCCGATCACGTTCGGCGACGGCGTCGAGATGGTGAGCGTGCCCACGGCCGGCGTCCGGCAGGTGTTCGTGGTGGGCGGCTACCACGGGCCGTCCGCCGAGGACACGGTGCTCGACGCCGACTCGCACATCACGATCAGCTCGGGGACGTTCTACAAGGTGGCCGGCTTCAGCCGGGGCAAGGGCGTTGGGACCCAGACCTACACCGGCACCTCGCACATCACGATCGACGGCGGCGTCGTCCAGGAGGTCTTCGGCGCGTCGCTCGAGAACCACTACTCGGGCAGCACCGAGATCACGATGACCGACGGCCGGGTGGGGGCCCTGCACACGGCCGGCGACGTGACCCGCTACATCGTCGGATCAGCCACCGTGACCCTGACCGGCGGCCACATCAACACGATCGACATCAACAACGTCGTCGAGGACGTGAACCTCACGCTCGACGGCGTCGAGTGGGACGCGATCCAGGCCGCGAACGCCTGGGGAGGCGAGGGCCGCCACCAACAGATCCTCGAGTTCGCGCCCGTCCGGACGGTGCGCTTCGCGGGGCAGCACTACACGCCAGAACAGGTGGCGGCGCTCAGGGAGATCTTCGACGTCCTGGTCAACACCGCCGATGTGCACGTCAGTGCCGACGGCGAGGGCAGCGCGTGCAGCGCGGCCAGCCCGTGCGGCAGTCTCGAGACAGCGTTGGGCCTGCTGGCCGCCGAGGGCGGTGCGATCACGGTCAGCGGGGACGTCACCTGGGACGTCGATCCGGCCACGCTCGCCGCTGGCGCCGGGCGGGTGACGTTCGCCGGCGACGGTGCGGCATCGATCGCCTTCGCGGCCGACGCCGAGGTGCTGATCGCACGTGACGTCAGGTTCTCGTCCCTGGAGCTGGCCAACGCCGGTTCGCTGGAGCTGCAGGCCGACGGTGCAGACCTCGTGATCGGCGACGGCGTCACCACGGACCGGGGGCGCCAGGTCAGCGTCGTCGGGGTGAGTGACGACTCCTCAATCACGATCGGCTCCGGCGAGTTCGCCCGGGTCGTCGGGATCACGGGTCTGACCGACGACTTCGAGGGCACCACCGATGTGACGATCGCCGGCGGCGAGGTCCGGCACGTCTGGGCCGGGACGGACGAGCCGTTCGACGTCGCCGGCGCACTCGTGACGATCGCCGGCGGCGAGGTCAGGACGCTCCACTCCTCCGCGGGCCGGGTCACCGAGAGCCTGACGGCCCGATTCCTCGCCGGTGAGGTCAGGAACGCGCGGCTCGACCGGGCGGACGGCGATGTCAGCGTGCGGCTCGGCGATGCCGAGATCGACAGGATCTCGGTGTCGGACTGGGCGGCCGTCGACGGTGCCGAGCGCTCGCTCGTGCGGCTTCCAGGGGCCGACGAGGACGTGATCGACGAGATCGCGGGCTCGTTCGACGGCGTCACCGAGGACGAGGTCGTGTACCTCGCCGCGGACGGCGACGGCGACGGAAGCAGCCCGACCCACGCCGTCGGCGACCTGAGCGCCGCGATCGCCGCGCTGTCCGGCGACGGCCGGGTGGTGCTGACGGACCGCTACACGATCGAGGGCGGGTACGACCTCGGCGCATACGGCTCGCGCGTCGCGCTCACCTCCGACGACGGCGACATCGACTTCGCCGCCGACGGTGCGGCGCTGCAGATCGAGGGCGCCATGCGACTGGGCGGCCCGACCACCGTCGAGAACCTGTTGCTGCAGTCCCCGACCGTCGACGGCACGATCTACGCGATGGGTCACCCGTTGACGATCGGCACGGGCGTGGACACCGAGTTCACTCGCCGCGGCGAGACGTACCTCACGATCGTCGGCGGGCGGGACGACGCGGTGCCCGCACCGGCCACGTCGGTGACGGTCGAGGGCGGTCCGTGGGCCGGCCTGCGCGGTGGGTCGGACAACACCGGCGCGGTGACCCCCGGCGCCGAGGTGGCCCTCCAGATCGACGGCGGGACGTTCTACGGACCTGTCGTCCTCGCCCACCGCGGCGAGAGCTCCGGATCGGCGTCCGCCACCATCAGCGGCGGGACGTTCACCCAGGGGGTCTACGCCGTCTACGAGGAGGACGGGAGCGCCTATACGGCCGACTACGACGCGGACATCACGGTGTCCGGTGGCGAGTTCTGGGCGACGATCGCTCCCGCGAAGTCACGCTCCACGGAGCTGGCGGGCACGTTCGACCTGACGGTGTCAGGCGGTGAGTTCGGGCACCTGACGGACCTCCTCGGCAGTGAAGGCTTCGCCGGGGACATGGTGAGCTCGCTGCACATCGATCCCGCGATCGCACAGGCGGTGCCGGAGGGTGAGCTGACGTTCACCAACCCGATCGTTCGGGCGGCGGACCCGTACATGTTCACCCACGAGGGGCAGTACTACTTCCTGGCGACGTCCGGTACCACGATGTCGCTGTACAAGGTCGCGAATCCGTCGGACCTGTCACAGGCCGTCGGTTCGGTGATCTTCGCGCCCGACGACATGGCCAACCTGTGGTCGCCCGAGATCCACTACCTGGCACCCGAGGAGGTCGGCGAGCAGGACGCCGGGTGGTACCTCTACCTGTCGGCCGCCCAGCTCGGTGACGGCGCGGCCGAGGGCCAGCGGCAGTACGTCCTCAAGGCGCTCGACGGCGACGACCTGTTCGGGCGGTGGGGAGACCCGGTCACGGGTGACGTGAACGTGGCACGCCGGATCACGAACGTCGACGATCCCGACTTCAACGCGGAGAGCTTCGTCGCGGGGATCTCGCTCATGAGGGTCGCCGGCGACACGTACATCACCTACGTGGACGAGGTCGGTCGGGGGACGTCCGAGTTCCATCAGCGGATCCTCATGAGCCGCATCGTCAACCCGTGGACCCTCCGGGGAGCGCCCACCGTCATCACCCGGTCCGAGTACGACTGGGAGATGCACGGGTACGCCCAGTCCGACAGCGACCCGAACATGTGGTGGCCCAAGGTGGTCGAGGGCGCCACAGCCGTCTACGGCCACGACGGCGAGGTCTACATGGCGTACTCCGCCAGCGGCTACTGGACCGTCTACTACGCGATCGGCTACCTGAGGTACGTCGGCGGCGACCCGATGGTCGCCTCGAACTGGGTGAAGAACCCGACACCGATCATGAGCAAGAACGCCGAGGTGACCGGGACCGGCACCGGACCGAACTTCGCGGACCACGAAGGCACCGACTGGTTCATGTTCCAGGCTCGACCGGGCCCGAACACCCAGACGGCCCGGTACGCGTTCATCGAGCCCTACGTCGCGGATGCGGACGGGCTCACGATCGGCGACGGCTCGGGCCACCCGGCCCCGCTGGAGACGACGTACACGATGAGCGTCAACCCGATCCCGCTCGGGGACAAGATCAGCGGCTTCACGCCGTCGGACGGTTAGAGCAATTGTTAGCAACTCCTGACATTGACACAACATGTCAGGATTGCTTAGGCTGGTCGTGACACATCGCAGACGGCGCCGAGGGTGGTTGCCGCCGGTCGAACGAGGAGGTTGTGACGGTGGTCAACGGCAACTGGCAGCTCAGCCGACGTGGTCTGCTGGGCGGCGGTCTCGGGCTCGCCGCGGGGGCCGGCATGCTCGCGGCGTGCGGTCCGAGCGACGGTAGCGGCGGCAGCGACGGGGAGCCGCCGGAGGACCTGGGATCCCCGGAGGAGGGCCGCCTCGTCGTGTGGGGCGGCGTGGCGCCCGAGACGGGGCCGCAGGCGCTCGTCGACGCGTTCATGGCGAAGTACCCGGACATCGAGGTCGAGTACACGCGGTACGTCAACGACGAGGAAGGCATCCTCAAGCTGGACACGGCGCTCCAGGGCGGCGTCCCGATCGACGTGTACTTCTCCTACGGCACGGTGGACGTCGTCCGCCGGTCGCAGGCGGCCCTCGCGCTGGATCTCACGGACCTGGCACGCGAGGACGACCTGGCGCAGATCTTCGTCCAGGACGAGCCGATCAGCACCCTGGTGGACGGCAAGCTGTTCTCGATCCCGACCACCCACTTCCCGAACTTCGTCGTCATCAACCAGGATGCGATGGAAGCCGCCGGCATCGAGATCCCGTTCGACTGGACGGTTGACGACTATCACCAGATCGCGCAGGAGTTCGCCAGCGCCGGGTTCGACGTCGGCGCCTACAACGTGCCGCGGCACGAGGCCGTGGGGCTCGGCGGCGACTACCTGTACACGGAGGATGGGACCGAGTCCAACCTCGACCACCCCCTCGTCAGGGAGCGACTCGAAGCCACGCTGGCGATGGAGGACGACGGCTCGATCTTCACCCAGGAGAGGATCACGGCCGAGGGGATCGGCGGGTACGCGCAGAACTACTTCCTCGACGGGACGTTCGCGATGATGCTCGACGGGACGATCATCGCGCGGTACGTGAAGAACCTCGAGGAGTACCCGCACGACTTCCGGACCACCTTCCGGCCGTATCCCCGACTGGCGGCCGGTGAGCCGTATATCAACCCCGGCGTACGCGGCGACGACGTGCAGATCTCGGCAAAGTCGAAGTACGCGTCAGCGGCCTGGACCTTCGTGAAGTTCTGGATGGGCGAGGGCGCCGAGCTCGTGACCCCGTCCGGCAAGGTCTCGCCGTTCCAATACGAGGACGGGCCGAGCGATTCGCTGAACGAGGCGCTCTTCGGCCCGGACGCGGACGAGCTGTTCGACGTCGAGTCGTTCGAACAGACCTTCTTCGCGGCCGAGCCGCCGCTGGCCGTGCGTTCGATCACCACGGCGTTCACCGAGATCTCCAGCATCAAGTCCCAGATCGAGGAGGAGATCCGCCTCCGGACCAAGTCGATCGACGACGGGATCGCCGAGATGAAGACGTTGGCCGACGAGGCCATCGACAGCTGGCTGGAGTGAGAAGGCCTCTTTCGTGACCCTGATCTCCGAAGGTGCGAAGCCGGACCGCGCGGGCAAGCTGCCGCGCGGTTCGGCTCCCTCAACCCCGGATCGCCCGCAGCGATCCGTTCTCGTCAACGGCTACCGGTGGTGGATCCCGTGGCTGTTCGTCATACCGACGGTGCTGTGCGTCCTCGCGTTCCTCGTCGTCCCGATGGTCTCCGGGCTGTTCATCGCCTTCACCGACTGGGACGTCGTCTCCGGTCTGGGGGGCATCCGTTGGATCGGCCTGGGCAATTTCCAGGAGTTGGTCCAGGACGACATGTTCTGGTCCTCCGCGCTGCGGACGCTGTTCTACGCGGGCGTCGGGACCCCGCTGACCATCACCGTCGGGCTCTTCCTCGGGCTGGCGCTCAACCGCCCGATGCCGGCGCGTGGGGTGATCCGGGCGATCTTCTTCCTCCCGTCGCTGGTCAACGTCATCGCGGCCGGCACGGTGTGGCTCACCCTGCTCAACCCGACGTCGGGCATGGTCAACCAGTTCCTCCGAGCGCTCGGTCTCACCGACGTGCCCGGCTGGTTCACCTCGGAGCAGTGGGCGCTGCCGGCCATCGTGCTGATGTCGGTGTGGATCAGCGCGGGCTACGTCGCGATCCTCATCATCGCTGCGCTGCAGGACCTGCCTCCGGAGCTCTACGAGTCGGCGAAGCTGGACGGCGCCGGCACCACCCGGCAGTTCACGGCCATCACCCTTCCGGGTCTCGTGCCGATCCTGACGTTCCTCCTGATCACGTCGTTCATCGGCAGGTCCCAGGGCTTCGGGCTCATCCAGTTCATGACCGGCGGCGGTCCCGGGGACTCGACCACGGTGCTCTCCTACTACATGTACGAGGTGGGGTTCCACTGGTACCGATTCGGGTACGCAGCGGCCATCGGCGTCATGAGCATGCTGGCGGTGCTGGCGTTGTCCATCGCCCTGTTCAAGCTCCAGCGGGGCAGGGGCCTGTACACATGAGGAGCACCCGATGAGCGCCGACGCCGCGCGCTACGCCCCGCGCCCGAGCCTCGTGAAGCGACAGCGGCGGGAGCGAGCCTCCTGGATCGGCCGCGGTGTCGTGATGTCACTGCTCGCCATCGTCTTCCTGATCCCGTTCCTGTGGATGGTGTCGTCGTCCCTCAAGCAGAACCTCGACATCTTCGAGATCCCCATCCGCTGGATCCCCAACCCCGTCGACTGGAGCAACTACGTCGACGTCTGGACCGGCGAGCGGTCCATGGTGCGGTACTTCAGCAACTCCACGATCGTCGTCGTCGCCACGATCATCGGCGAGCTGGCCGTCGTGACGCTCGCGGGATACGCGTTCGGGCAGCTGCGGTTCAAGGGACAGAACGTCCTGTTCATCGCGTTCCTGGCGACGTCGATGGTGCCGGCCCAGCTGATGCTGGTCCCGCGCTTCATGTTCTTCCGCGAGCTCGGCCTCTACGACACGCTGTGGGCGCTGATCCTGCCGGGGCTAGCGTCGGTGTTCGCGACGTTCCTGCTGCGCCAGCACTTCGCCTCGGCACCGCGCGAGCTGGGCGAGGCCGCCCGGATCGACGGCGCCGGTGAGGGCCGGATCTTCTGGTCCATCTACCTCCCGATGGCGCGACCGGCGCTGGCGGCGCTGGCGATCCTGATCTTCGACTCGACGTGGAACGACTACGAGAGCGCGCTCATCATGATCACGGACGAGGCGAAGTACACGGTGCCCCTGGGGCTGACGCGGTTCATGTCCGAGGACGGCACGGTGTCGATGGGCCCGGCCATGGCCGGCTCGGTCTCGTCCCTCATCCCTGTGCTCGTCATCTTCCTGATCTTCCAGCGCCACTTCCTGCGGTCCATGGCCCGTGTCGGCCTCCGCTGAGCCGCAGCGAGAAAGGGAACTCACGATGAGCGCCGATGCTGCCGCGCGGCCCGGAGTCAGCACGCGTTCCGGGTGGGAGGCGGTGCACCTGACGACCGACGACCTCGAGGTCGTCGTGATCCCGGGCAAGGGTGGCGATGTCTCCTCGATCCGCCAGCGGTCCACCGACATCGAGCTGCTGTGGACCCCGCGCTGGGGGCTGCGCCCACCGACCGCCCTCCCGCTGCCCGGCGTGCCGGAGACGCTTGCACTCGACCGCTCCGGCGGCGGCTGGAACACGATGTTCCCGAACGCCGGCAGGGCGTCGGTCGAGTACGGCGTCGACTGGGGCTTCCACGGCGAGACCTGGCTCGCGCCGTTCACCTGGGAGCCGGTGGCGGACGGCGTGGAGATGACGACGGCGCTCGCGCGCAGTCCGTTCGTCGTCACCAAGACGGTGGTCGCGGTGGCCGACGCCGTCACGGTCACCGAGTCGGTCGAGCACGTCGGCGCCCGCCCGGTCGACGTGCTCTGGTGCCAGCATCCCGCCTTTGGGGCGCCGCTGATCGGCCCGGCGACGACAGTGGAGGTCACCGGGTGCGTCGTCCATCCGGACATGCCCGACGACGTCCCGCCGACCCCGGCACCACCGCGCTGGCCGGCGCACACGGAGGTCGACCAGTCCGCCGTCGACCTCTCCCGGCTGGACGCCGCCGGCAGCGGCGGCGCTCGGCTCGCGTTCCTCGGTTCGTTCGACGACGACCAGGTGCACGCCCGGATCCACAACCCGGAGATCGGGCTCATGGTGGAGCTTTCCTGGAGTCGGGAGGACTTCCCGTTCGCCTGGTACTGGTACGAGTCGGGCGGTCGGCAGGACTACCCCTGGTACGGGACGGCGCACTCACTGGCGCTGGAGCCGGCGTCCGGCTACCCCAGCGGAGTGCGCCGCGCCCGCGAGCTGACCGGGACCGAGCTCACGATCGAGCCGGGCAAGACAGTGACCAAGTCCGTGACGATGCGTGTCGTGTCGTCGAGAAAGACGAACCCCGAGAGGTGACAGCGCTGTGCATGTGCTGAAGAACGCCGACAGCTCGTTCGGCCTGCGCGTCGGTGCGCCGGGAGGCGCGGCGGCCGAGCAGGCCGCACCGTTGCGCGCCACGGTGTGGAGCGGCGAGGCGGGAGCCGCACCGGTGACGCTCGACGCGGGCTACGACTCGCTGCGCGGGACGGGCGGAGAGTGGCTGGGCACCGGTCGCCTGGACACGCCGGGCGGCGCCACCCTGCGTTTCACCGACCGCTGGACGACCGAGGGGGACTCGCTGCGGCTGCGCCGGGAGGTGCGCGTGCACGGCGACGCTCCGGGCGGGTTCGCGAGCGTCGCCGCGTTGCGCGTGGTCGGGGCCGAGCCGTGGCCGCAGATGGAGTGGTTCGCCCCAGGCATGATCTACGGCAACTTCGACCACATGCGCGACAACTCCTTCGGCGCAGGCAACTACTACGAGCCCGGCAACTACACGGTGTGGATCCGTGAGGACCGGATGCCCGCGCCGCTGCTCGCGACCCGGCTGCCCGACGGCGCGACGGTCGCGGTCCTCGACTCAGCCCCGGACGGCCGGACGAGCGCGGCGGAGGGCCAGAGCTTCTCCCGCGAGCCGATGGTGGCCGGGGAGTTCCGGTTCGGTGCCGTCCTCGCGGAGGAGCGGCCGGACGGCACCGCGCTGGGTTACGCGATGCCCGGCTCGGAGGGGTCGCTGAGCTACGGGCCGAAGGGGGGCGGGGAGCACGGCGCGACCGCCGAGCAGCGGTGGCGGTACCGCTTCAACCCGTTGACCGACGGCTTCACGCACCGGTACGAGGTGACGTTCCGCTTCGACCGGGCCGCCGACACCAACGAGCTGATCACCAGCTCCTGGCGATGGGCGTGGCGCACGCTGGACCCGCGCCCGAACCCGCAGGACGTCGAGACCATGCGGTCGACCATGGTGGACGTGCTCGCCGAGAACTTCCTCGAGGTCTCCGACCCGGTCGGCGGGAACCGTGCCGGCGTGAAGTTCGTGATGCCGGCCATCCCGGGGGGTAAGGAGCATCCCGACTCGAAGGTCATCCTCGGGTTCACCGGCTACGCCCTGGGCTCCGCGGAGATGATGCTGGTCGAGGCCGCCCGCGACCCGGGGTCGGAACGCAGCAGGGCCCTCGTGCGAGACGCCGAGAAGGCCATCGACGTGTTCGTGCGACGGCCGGTCGACCCGCCGCTCGACGAGGGGTTCATGCTGAGGTCCGGCGCGCCAGCCGTCTCGACGTGGCCCACGGGGCGCGAGGTCACGACCGAGCAGGCGATCTACCTGCGCAGCTTCACCGACGACATGAAGTCGCTGATGCGGGCGTACGAGCGCGAGGTGCGGGCGGGCAGGGATCGCTCGGAGTGGCTCGCCTGGGTGCGCACCTTCGCAGACTGGCTGCTGACGCAGGAGCAACCCGGCGGCGGCTTCCCCCGCTCCTGGCGGGCGTTGTCCGGAGAGCTGCTCTCGGCGTCGACCACCGGCACGTACAACGTCGTCCCGTTCTACGCGCAGCTCTATCGGGTCACCGGGCACGAGCCGTACCTCGACGCCGCACTGCGGGCGGGCGAGTTCGCGTGGGGCGCCGGGGGGCACGCGCGGGGTCGCTTCACCGGCGGGACGATCGACAACCCCGACGTGGTCGACAAGGAGGCCGCCACCATCGCGCTGGAGGCCTACCTCGCGCTGCACCACCTCACGCACGAGGAGACGTGGCTCGAGCGCGCACGCATCGCCGCGGACGTCGCCGAGACCTGGATGTACATCTGGGACGTCCCCATGCCCGAGGACGCGGACGACGCCGAGCTGCACTGGAAGCGCGGCACACCCACCGTGGGCATCCAGCTGATCGCCACGGGCCACTCGCTGAACGATGCCTACATGGCGTGGGACGTGGAGAGCTACGCGCGGCTCGCGCAGGAGACCGCCGACCCCCACTACCTGGACGTGGCGCGCATCCTCCTGCACAACACGAAGGCGATGGTCGGCACACCGGAGGACCATCGCGGCACGCGCGGCCCCGGGTGGCAGCAGGAGCACTACTGCTTCACGCTCGCGCGCGGGATGGGGCGGCACCGCGAGTGGCTGCCGTGGGTGACCGTCAGTCACCTGCGCGGCATCAACGACCTGATCGACTACGACGCCGATCTCTACCAAGAGCTCGCGGGGCTCTGAGAACGGGCGGGCCGCGCGGCGGCGCGCGGCCCGCCGGCCACCGAGCGGTGCATCTTCCTGCGGGCCGCGGCGTATCGGCGGGAGGGATCCCGCACTCGGCGGGTGTGGGGTTCGCGTCCGCGATCAGGCCATGAGTCGTGTTCGCGCCCCGTCGAGCGCGGCTGAGGGCCGGATGGGGCCGTACCTGCTGCGCCGAGTGCGTGCATCTTCCTGCGGGCTGCGGCGTGTCGACGGGAGGGATCACGCACTCGGCAGGTCCGGGGCACGCGTCGGTGCGGCTACTCGCCTCAGAACGCGTCGTCGAGCATGGCGTCGATCGCGCCGTCGATCGACTGTCCGCCGTCGACGGTGATCGTCTGGCCCACGATGAACCGGCTCTTGGCCTTGTCGGCCAGGAAGACCGCGAGCTCGGCGATGTCCGCGGGCTCGCCGCCACCCCCGAACGGGATCTTGCGGTTGAACGCGGTCAGGTCGCGTTCGGAGTAGCGGTCGAGGGCCTTCGTGTGGATGAGCCCCGGCGCGATGCAGTTGACGTTGATGCCGTGCTGGATCAGCTCGACGCCGAGCGACTTCGTCATCATGGTGAGCCCGGCCTTGGCGGCCGAGTACGGCAGGGCCTTGCGGCGGACCCACGTGACGTCGCCGTGGATCGAGGAGATGCTGATGATGGCGCCAGCGATCTCCTGCGCCACCATCGCCCGCGCCGCCGCCTGCGCGCAGTAGGCGGCAGCGTTCAGGTTCAGCGCGATCTGGCTGTCCCAGTACGCCGTCGGCATGTCGATGAAGCCGCCCGGCGGCATCCGCAGCGCTCCGCCGGCGTTGTTGACGAGCACGTCGATCCGGCCGAATCGCTCGACGAACTGCTCGACCATCGCCTGGGACTCGCCGACGTCGGCAACATCGGCGGCGAACACCTCGGCCTCGACGCCCAGCTCTCGGCACTGTTCCGCCACGCGCTCGGCGTCCTGGCCGGACGAGCGGTGGTTGATGCCGACGGCGTAGCCCTCGCGGGCGAACGTCAGAGCGCACCCAGCGCCGATGCCGCGCGAGGCTCCTGTGATGAGGGCCGCCTTCATGTGCGTGTACTCCTGTCCGCCGCTGCCAGCTCCTGGTACGCGGCCACCGTGTGCATCGGGAGGAACAGCTTCGCCGGCTCCACGCCGTCGACCGCGGCGACCAGTGCGCGCGCGACCGTGTGGGGATCGGTGACGCCGGCTGCCGCCATGCCGGCCACGAACCCGCGGTCGTGCTCGTAGCACCCGATGCAGGCCGCGAGGAACTGGCGGGCGGCGTCCTCGCCGATGGCGACCTCGCCCAGCGGCAGGTACGGATGTCCGCAGACGATGTTCCGCACCGGCAACGCGAGCAGCCGCTGCAATGAGGGCAGGTAGCGCTCGGGGTCGAACAGCAACGCGCACCCTTGCGACACCGTCCCGTTGAGCTGGAGCGAGTCGCCGGTGATCACCGTGCCCGAGCGGACGTCGAAGAAGCAGCAGGCGTCCGTGTCGTGGCCGGGCGTATGGATGGTTCGCAGCGGGCCCACCATGTCGCCGTCGTCGAGCAGCCGATCCGGCGTGACGCCGTCGAGCACGGGCGGGGGAGCGGCGCTGTGCTCGGGGAACGCGGCACGGATCTCGCGGCTGTACGCGAGCGGATCACGCATGCGCTCGTCGGACTCGCGCAGCACGCCCACCTGGATGGAGGGCGCCAGCTGGCGCATGCGCGCGATGCCCCCGACGTGGTCGCCGTGGATGTGGGTGGCGAGCACCCACCCGATGTCGGACAGACCCATGCCGAGCTCGGCGAGCGCCGGCACGATCGTGGAGTCCACCGTCTCGGCCATGCCGCCGCTGTCCACGAGGATCGGCGGCCCCTCACCGAGGACCAGCGTGACGCCCGTCCACACACCCGTGAACGGGACCTTCAGCAGGAGGACGTCCTGCACGATCTGCGTGAAGTGCTCCATGGCTCAGGCGTTGGCGCCGATCCCGATGGCCGCGTCGATGCTCGCCTGGTAGCCGCTCACGGAACCGTCGAGGACGTCGTCGACGGTGACGAGCGTGCCACCGGCGGCACCGGACTCCATCATCGCGTAGCAGAGAGCTATCGCCCGGAGCCCCTCGTCGAGGCCCACCTCGGGTCGGGTTCGGGAGCTGATGCAGGAACCGAACTCGGCGTACTCGACGGCGAGCAGGAGGCGGTCGACGGTCTCGAAGTCGAGCCCGTACGCCGTCGCCTGCGCTCCACCGAACAACGCCGCCGTCGCGTCGTCGAGCTGGAACTCGGGGACGAGCGGGAGGATCTCGGCGCCCGTGTAGGTGTGGGTCCGGTCGAGCGTGAGCACGAGCGGCTGGCCGCTGCGGTCCTTGGGGATCTCGACGGCGCCTGCCGAGCCGTGCACGCTGCGCGCCCAGCTGTCCCGCCCGTGCTCCGCCCGGTTCTCCGCGTACTGACCGACGGCGCCGGAGGCGAAGTTGACCATCGCGAACAGGGCGTCGTCGGCGGTCGCCTCGAACTCGGCGGGCATCGCCGCCTGGGACTGGCCGTAGACGCCGCCCGGGTTCGACGCCGGTGCGCCACCCGTCGCCGCCGGGTTGTAGCGGACCGGTTCGAACAGCCGCATCTGGGCGTAGACGCTGGTGACCGGGCCGAGGTAGTACTCCATCATGTCCGTGTAGTGCGTGCCGGCGTCGAAGAGGATGCCGCTCTCGTCCTTCATGTGTCGCCACATCGAGATCGCCATGAGGTTGCCGCCGCCACCTGAGCTCTGATGGAAGTACCGAGGCTCCCCGAGGACGCCGCCGTCGACGAGGGCCTTCACCAGTCGGTTGGTCGGGTCGCGGCGGAAGTTCTCGGCCACGCTGAGGATCCGGTCCGATCCCGCGACCGATGCCTCGAGCTGCCGCGCGGCGGCGATGGTGAGCCCGACCGGCTTCTCCACCATGACGTCCAGCCCGAGGGCGACGGCGTCGGCCGCGAGGCTGTGGTGGGCCTGCGGCACCGTGGTGATGTCGACGGCGACGGCACCCAGCCGCTGCGCTGCTGCGACGTCGGCGCAGGCGGCAGGCCGGCGCCCGAGGCGGGCCCGCGCCTCGTCGGCCACGTGCTCGGCGCGAGCGGGGTCGACGTCGCAGACCGCGACGAGGTCGAACGGGTTCAGCCCCGCACGCTCGAGCTCGGCCATCCCGAACAGGTGTCTCGTGCCCATGCCGCCCGCGCCGACGATCGCGAGGGGAATTCGCTCCATGACCGCGAACCTACCTGAGCACAGGTGAATATGTCAATACATATAGACGTGCGCGGTGCTCGCGGCGAGGCGGCGTCAGTTCTCCTCGAGCACCAGGTCGATCGTGTAGCCGTCCGAACGATAGACGTGCTCGGCGTGCTCGACCGGGGCGCCGGACGGGTCGAACGCGGTCCTCGACACGGCGATGACCGGAAGCCGGCTCGAGATCTTGAGCAGCGCGCGCTCCTCGGCGGTGGGGAGCCGTGCGGAGACGGACTGGTGCGCGACGACCGACCCGACGCCGTGGTCGCGCAGGACGGCGTACAGGCCTCGGGCTTCGAGCTGCTCCTGCGTGATCGAGCTGTGCCGCGGGGGGAGCCAGTTCTGCATGATCGCCAACGGCTCGCCGTCGGCGAACCGCAGCCGCCTCAGTGCGAGGAGCTCGGTACCGGGATCGAGCTCGAGCGCCGTCGCCGCCTTCGGGTACTGCTCGCTCGCCACCTTCAGCACCTCGGTGCTGGGATGGCGGCCCTGGATCGAGAGGTCCTCGTACAGGCTCCCCTTGCTCACCCGGCGGTGCACCCGCCGGCTGGCGACGAACGTGCCGAGGCCGCGCTTGCGCACCAGGAGCCCCTGGTCGACCAGGTGGTGGATCGCGCGCCGCACCGTGGGGCGCGAGAGTCCCAGTCGCTCGCTCATGGCGACCTCGTTCTCGAACGGGTCGCCAGGCTGAGCGTGACCGTCGGTGATCGCCGAGGTGAGCTGTTCCGCGAGCTGGAAGTAGAGCGGGACGGGGGATGCGCGGTCGAGCGCCACCTGGATCACTGCGTGCTCTTCGGCCATCTCGATCCGTCCCCACAGGCAACATGTCAACTCAATGTGACAATAGTGCATCGGGAGTGACGACGGGGCAACACCCGGGGCAGCCGGAGTCCGGCCGTGCGATCGGTCAGCGTCCGTGCCGTTCGAGGAGCTCGTCGACCTCGGCCGGCGTGGGCATGGCGACCGAGCACCCCCGCCTCGAGGCGACGATCGCGCCAGCCGCCGTCGCGCGTCGCAGGGTCACGTCCAGCGGCACTCCCGCTGACATCCCGCTGACCAGCCAGCCCCCGAAGGCGTCGCCCGCGCCGAGCCCGTTGACGACGCGGACGGGAACGGCCGGCACGGACAGCACGGCGTCCCGCGTGACCGCCACCACCCCCTCCTCCCCACGCTTGACGACGGCGAGGCGCGGTCCTTCGTCGAGCAGCACCCGCCCCAGCTCCTCGGCGGTTCCCGGGCGGCCGAGGGCGATCGAGCACTCCTTCTCGTTGCCGACCACCGTGTCGACCTGGGGCAGGACGGGCCGGAGGCGATCGCGCAGGGCGCGCTCGTCGGCCCAGAAGTCCGGCCGGTGGTCGAGATCGAGGAACGTGTGCTCCGCCGCGGCGAGCGCTGCGTCGTGTGCCGCCGCGGAGCGGTCGGTGGCGAACCCCGAGGCGGTGATCCAGAGCATGTGCGACGACGACGACGCCGCCACCAGCTCGGCGGCGTCGAGCGCGTCCGTCGGCGGCGGGGTGTCCTGGAAGAACTGCAGCGCAGGCGAGGAGGGGTCGCGAAGGTCGCAGACCGCGAGCGTCGTACGGCGTCCCGGGACGGCGCGTACCCAGCGCGCGTCGACGCCGAAGCTCGCGAGCTGATCGACCACGAACTCGTGGAACAGGTCGTCGCCGGTGCGGGTGACCACGGCGCTCCGGAGGCCCGCGCGCGCGGCCGCGACCGCCACGTTCGTCGGGGATCCTCCGAGGTACTGGCGGTAGTTCTCCACGTCCTTGGGGGCGCGCCCGTCCTCGGCCGGGTAGAGGTCGACGACCACCCGCCCGACGGAGACAAGATCGAGCTCCTTGGTTACCTGTGCAGACATAGAGACATCGTAACAACGTGCTAGCCTCACGTCATGAGGCGTCGAGGAGGGGAGTGTCGTGGCGACCGCAGATGATCAGCCCATGGCTGTGCTGGCGTTCGATCATCGGGAACGTGCGTTCTCCTCGGTGCGTGCCGCCGGGATGACGCACGCCGAGATCCGTCGGTCGAAGGAGCTGATCTTCGACGCGTTCGTTGCTGCGATCGAGGGCGGGCTCGGGGGAGCGCGCCCTGGCGTGCTGATCGACGAGGAGTTCGGGGCGTCGATCGCCAGGCGCGTCGCCGCGCTGGGGCTTCCGGTCTCGATGCCCGTGGAACGGGCGTCCGAGTCGGTCTTCACGTTCGAGTACGGCAGCGACTACCGGCAGCACCTGCTGGAGTTCCGGCCTGCGTGCGCGAAGGCCCTCGTGCACTACCGCACGACCGATGCCCCCGAGACGAAGCGGACGCAGCTGGGCCGGCTGCGTGAGCTCGCGGACTTCCTGGCGGAGCGGTCGATCGCCTTCATGCTCGAGCTGATCGTCGGCCAGAGCGACAGCGCCGACGGGGAGATCCCCAGCGTCGACGTCGACGAGCTGTGCGGATCGATGGCGGAGATCCAGGATGCGGGCGTGCAGGTGGACATGTGGAAGGTCGAGGGGATCTCCTCACGGGAGGCCGCGGCGCGGGTCGCCGGGCAGGCCGTGGTCGCAGACCCCCGGGCCACGTGCGTGGTGCTGGGCGCGGGCGCGCCGAACGACGTCGTCGGCCACTGGCTCGACGTCGCCGCCGCCACCCCCGGGTTCAGCGGCTTCGCCATCGGGCGGAGCATCTGGGGCGCACCCGTGGCGGCCTGGCTGGATGGCAGGCTTGCGCGCGAGGAGGCCGTCGACCAGATCGCCTCGACCTACACGTCCTGCACGCTGCGCTACATGGGAGCACGGGTCGGCTGATGCACGCGGTGCGAAAGACGGGTCCAGAGCCGGGCGACGTCGAGCTGCAGGAGGTCCCGCGGCCCACCGCTGGGCCGGGCCAGGTGGTGGTCGACGTCGCCGCCGCGGGTCTGTGCGGAACCGATCTGCACATCCTCGACGGCAGCTACGGCTCACGCCCACCGGTCACTCTCGGGCACGAGGTCAGCGGCACGATCGCCGCCGTCGGTCCCGGTGTCGACGCGGCCCGGGTCGGCGAGCGTGTCGCCCTCGAGACGTTCTTCTCGACGTGCGGCGAGTGCCGCGACTGCCGCGGCGGATCGCCCAACCGCTGCGAGTCCAGGGTCTCGATCGGCTCCGGCGCCGACGGCGGGTTCGCCGAGCAGGTCGTCGTTCCCGCGCGCAACGCGCGCCGGCTGCCGGACCACGTGCCGCTGCCCGCGGGAGCGCTCAGCGAGCCCCTGGCCTGCGTCTGCCGGTCGTTGTTCCACCCCACGCCGGCCGTCCGCGCCGGCGACCGCGTGCTGGTGGTCGGACCCGGCGCGATCGGCCTGCTCGCGGCCCAGGTCGCCCGGGTCTGCGGCGGCGAACCGACGGTGCTGGGGACGCCGGCGGACGCCGAACGCCTCGACGTCGCGCGCGCCCTGGGACTGGCGTGCGCCGACGACCCGGCGGACGCCCCGAGCGAGGTCGACGTCGTCCTGGAGTGCTCGGGCTCGGGCGCCGGGATGGCGCTCGGGATCGCACGGGTCCGGCGCGGCGGCCGCTACGTCCAGATCGGCCAGCGCGGCGACGCCGTGCCGATCGACCTCGCCCGGGTGTCGTTCCACGAGCTCGTCATCACCGGCGGGTTCGCGAGCACTCCCGAGTCCTGGGACCGGGCGATGCTGCTGCTCGAGCGCGGGCTCGTCGACCTCGAACCACTGGTCGGCCGGAGATACCCCCTGAGCGAGTGGCCGGCCGCGTTCGACGCGGTACGCACGAGTGCCGGAGTCAAGCAGCTCCTCTGCCCGGACGGAGCGTCGTGAAGCTGGGCTACAACACCTGGTCGACCCCGACACTGCCGTTCGGAGAGGTCGTGCGGACGCTGGCGCGGATCGGCTACGACAGCGTCGAGGTCACGGTCTGCGAGGGGTGGCCTACCGACGCGCTCACCGCCACGGACGAGGACGTCGCGGGCTGGCGCACGGCCGCCGGCGAGGTCGGGCTCGAGATCTCCAGCGTGACGGCGAACGCGCCCCTCGTGTGCGACGACGAGACGTGGGCCGGCAGCCGTCGTCGGCTGATGCGATCCTTCGAGGTGGCCGCCCTGCTGGGTGCCGGCGCGGCGTTGCCGGTCAGCCTCGGGGCGCACCGACCCAAGGGGCCCCTGCTCGGAGGCAACCCACCCCCGATCGTGGCGCAGACCACGTGGGACGCCGACCGCCAGCTGATCGAGGACCGCTTCGGGGAGCTGGCGGAGCTGGCGACGGCTGCCGGCTGCGCCGTGGCACTGGAACCGCACTCGGGCGCCGTCGTCTCCACTCCCGAGCAGGCGCTCGCCGTCCTCGCGGCGGTGGCCTCCCCCACGCTGGGCGTCAACCTGGACATCTCTCACTTCGCGGTGCGCGACTTCGACCTCGAGGGCGTCGTCGCCGCGCTGCTGCCGCACACGCTGGTCGTCGAGGTCAAGGACCACGTCCGGACCGACGACGGTTTCGACTTCCTCGTCCCCGGTGAGGGCGAGTTCGCCTACGTGCCGTTCCTGTCGCAGCTGGACTCGCTGGGCTACGGCGGGACCGTCTCGGTCGAGATCAGCGTCCGACGGCAGGCGAAGCCGGGGTTCGACGAGGTCGCGGCAGCCGAGCTGTCGTACAGCACCCTGGCCCGGGCGTTCGCCGAGGCGGGCGTGCGGAGAGGTCCGGACGGTCGAGGAGGAGAGGCGTGATGGCCAGGGACATGCGGGTGGCAGTGATCGGCTGCGGCAAGATCGGCGCCACCCACGCGGAGGCGGCCTCGGCGCTGCCTGGCGTCGAGCTGGTCGCGGTGTGCGACCGCACCGTCGAACGCGCCAAGGAGCTCGCCGAGCGCTTCCCTGGCGTGCGGGTCTACGACGCCGTCGACCGCATGCTCGCCGACGCCGACCTCGACGCCGTCCTGGTGGCGACGGCGCACAAGCACCACTTCTCACCCGCCATGCAGGCGATCCACAGCGGGGTCGCGGCGCTCGTCGAGAAGCCGCTGACGACGTCGCTCGCGGAGGCCAACGAGCTCGTGGTGGCGGCCGAGCGGGCCGGGGTGACGCTCGGGACCGTCTTCCAGCGCCGCTTCTTCCCCGCCGCGCAGCGGATGCACGACGCCATCGCCGCCGGCCGCCTGGGCGGCGTCGTCGCCGCAGAGTGCCTGGCGCAGCTGGGTCGCGACCGCACGTACTTCGAACGCGACGACTGGCGCGGCTCGTGGACGGGCGAGGGCGGCGGCGCGCTGCTCACCATGGCGATCCACTACGTCGACATGATGAACTGGATGCTCGGCACGCCCACGTCCGTGTACGGGCGCTGGGCGACTCTCAAGCACGCCGACTACATCGACGTCGAGGACGTCGCGGGCGCCGTCGTCACCTATGCCGGCGGGGCCATCGCGACCATCCAGGCGATGACGACGTTCGAGAACGGGTTCGCCTCGGAGCCGAGCCCCGCCGTCGCCTACCGCGCCCCCGGGTTCCGCCTGGCGGTGCACGGCACCGCGGGGCACAGCGTGGGACTTCAGGAGAGCCCCGAGCTCGCGCAGGCCGTCACCGACCTGTGGACCTTCGACGGCGAGGAGGAGCTGGCCAGGCGGTGGCACGAGGAGGAGCACGGCAGGCCGAGCCTGCCGGGGTTCCACCGGATCCAGATCGCCGAGTTCCTCGACGCGGTCCGCGCGGGCCGACCCCCGGCGATCACCGGTCGTGACGGCCTGACGGCGCTCGAGGTGGTCAAGGGCGTCTACCTGTCCCAGGATCGGCTCGCTCCGGTGTCGCTGCCGATGTCCGACGACGACCGCCGCGACGCCGACCGGCTCACCGAGGGTGCGGCGTGAGCGCGGCCGGTCGGGTCGCCGTCGTCACCGGTGGCGCCACGGGCATCGGTCGCGCGACATGCCTGGAGCTGGCGCGGCGCGGCATCGAGGAGATCCACGTCGGGTACTCCCGGTCGGCGCAGGCGGCCGAGGACCTCGCCGCCGAGCTGCGCGGGATGGGCGCCGTCGCGCACCCGCTCCTCCTCGACGTGTCCGACCGCGACGCCGTCGGCCGGGCCGCGGCCCACGTGCTGGAGACGAGCGGCGGCCTGGACGTGCTCGTGAACAGCGCGGGGACGACCGAGAAGATCGAGTTCGCGGACCTCGACGCCGTGACCCCCGAGCTCTGGGACGAGCTCCTCGGCGTCAACCTCGTCGGCGCGTTCTGGGTGTGCCAGGCGTTCGCCGAGTCGATGAGGCGCCGCGGCGGCTCGATCGTCAACGTCACGTCCATCGCGGGGACGCGCGCCGTCGGCAGCTCGCTGCCGTACGGCGTCAGCAAGGCGGCCCTGGCGCAGCTGACCCGCGGGCTCGCCGTCGCGCTCGCTCCCGCCGTGCGGGTCAACGCCGTCGCACCCGGCACCGTGATCTCGGGCTGGCACGAGCGACTGGTCGGCGCCGAGGCAGCACGGAGGACCTTCGACGCCGAGGCGGACCTCGTCCCGCTGGGGCGGCTCGCCGATGCCGACGACATCGGCCACGCGATCGTGACGGTCGCGCTCGACCTGCCGTTCGTCACGGGCCAGGAAGTCCTCGTCGACGGCGGCAAGGCGCTGCGCTACTGAGCCTGCCGCTGTCACCCCCACCGGATCGTCGATCACGACAGGAGCACACTCATGCCCGAGCAGGACGAGCTGCAGCACTGGATCTCCGGGAGCGCTCGTGCCGGACGTTCCGGCCGGACCATCCCCGTTCTCGACCCGGCGACCGGAGCCGAGGTGACGAGCGTTCCGCTCGCCTCCGCCGAGGAGGTGGGCGAGGCCGTCGCCACGGCGAAGGTCGCGGGCCGCGCCTGGCGGGCGACGTCGCTCGGTCGCCGGGCGGACGTGCTGTACGCGTTCCGCCAGATCCTGCGCGAGGGTGCCGACGAGCTGGCGCGGATCATCTCGCGCGAGCACGGCAAGACCCACGGTGACGCCCTCGGTGAGATCGCCAGGGGCGCCGAGAACGCCGACTACGCGACAGGGATCCCGGAGCTGCTGAAGGGGTCGTTCTCCGAACAGGTCTCGACAGGCGTCGACGTCCACTCGATCCGGCAGCCGCTCGGCGTCGTCGCGGGCATCACCCCGTTCAACTTCCCGGCGATGGTGCCGCTGTGGATGTGCACGACGGCGATCGCGTGCGGCAACGCCTTCGTCCTGAAGCCGAGCGAGAAGGTGCCGTCTGCCGCCGTCGTGCTGGCGCGGATGTGGCGCGACGCCGGCCTGCCCGACGGCGTGTTCTCCGTCGTCCACGGCGACAAGGGCGCTGTCGACGCGCTGATCGCGCACCCGGACGTGGCAGCGATCAGCTTCGTGGGATCGACGCCCGTCGCTCGCGGCATCTACGCCGCCGGCACTGCGGCCGGGAAGCGCGTGCAGGCCCTGGGCGGTGCGAAGAACCACATGGTGGTGATGCCGGACGCCGACGTCGACGCGGCCGCTGACGCGGCTGTCAGCGCCGCGTTCGGGTCGGCGGGCGAGCGGTGCATGGCGGTGTCGGTCGTCGTGCCCGTCGGCGACGTGGCGGAGCCCCTCGTGGCCGCCATCTCCCGCCGCCTCCCGGCGCTGCGGGTCGGCCCGGCCTCGGACCCGGACACCGACATCGGTCCGCTCATCTCGGCGGAGCACCGCGACCGCGTGCTCGGATACGTCGACGCCGGCGTGGCCGAGGGTGCGGAGCTGGTCGTCGACGGCCGGACGGGCGACCTCCCCGACAGCGGCTACTTCGTGGGCCCGTGCGTGCTGGACCGCGTGGAGAGGTCGATGAGCGTGTACCGGGACGAGATCTTCGGCCCCGTGCTGTCGGTGGTCCGGGCGGACAGCTACGACGAGGCGCTGTCGCTGGTCAACGAGCACGAGTTCGGCAACGGGGCGGCGATCTTCACCCGGAGCGGCGGTGCCGCCCGGCAGTTCTCCTTCGACGTCGAGGCGGGGATGGTGGGCGTCAACGTGCCGGTGCCGGTCCCGGTCGCCCACTTCTCGTTCGGCGGCTGGAAGTCGTCGCTGTTCGGTGACGCCCGCATCTACGGCCCCGAAGGGGTGCGCTTCTACACGCGCGACAAGGTCGTCACCAGCCGCTGGCAGCGCGACAGCACGGCGGGGATGAGCCTCCACTTCCCGAGCAGCTGAGGCTCGGCCGGACCCTGCTCCTCGCCGGACGGCGTCCCGCACGCACCTGCCGTCGGCAGGAGTGATGCGCGCCTCACCGCGAGTAAGGACTGTGTGCCGATGTGGTGAATCGGTGCTCGGGCCGTTCCCCCGCCGGGGGCGTCGACGCATACTGGGTGGCCGGTGCCTCAGCCTGCCGCCGCACATCGGTGGCTGCTCGGCGGGGCACGTCGGGAGTCGACGCGGAGGATGCGCCCAGGCGTGGCGCACTCGGCGCGACCAAGGTGACGACGGAAGAAGGCTGAGCGTGGCGAGTGCCGGCAAGCGCACCAACGCGCGCCGCTCCGGCGGGGGCAGCGGCGGCGGATCCAACCGACCCAGCGGCTCGGGGACGGCACGCGCGAACGGCGCCAGGACGTCGTCGGCGAAGCCGAAGCGCAAGCGCGGCTGGAACTACCCGCGCCAGGGACTCGGCCCGATCCGGCGGTGGCTGCCCAGCTGGCGGGTGCTGCTCGGCACGTTCGTGACGGGTGTCGCCCTCGTCGCCGGCCTGTTCGCCGCGGCGTACGCGACGACCGACATCCCCGAACGTGACGACCTCGCGCTCGCCGAGGGCTCGACGGTGTACTTCGCGGACGGCACCACGGAGATCGGCACCCTCGCCGAGGTCAACCGCGAGATCGTCGACACGACGCAGCTGCCGGACTACGTGGGGAACGCCGTCGTCGCCTCCGAGGACCGCCGCTTCTACTCGAACTCGGGCATCGACCCGATCGGCATCGCCCGCGCGCTGTGGAACAACCTCCGCGGTGGCGGGCAGCAGGGCGGCTCCACGCTGACGCAGCAGTACGTCGAGCGCTACTACCTCGGGACCACCACCGACTACGTCGGCAAGTTCCGCGAGGCCATCCTGGCGGTCAAGCTCGACCGGGAGCTCGACAAGTCCGAGATCCTCGACGCCTACCTCAACACCATCTACTTCGGCCGGAACGCGTACGGCATCGAGGCGGCAGCGCAGTCCTACTTCGGGAAGCCGGCCTCCGAGCTGACGATCTCCGAGTCCGCGCTGCTGGCGGGCATCATCCCGTCGCCGAACAACTGGGACCCGGCCACGAACCCCGAGCAGGCCGAGAGCCGGTGGAGCCGCGTGCTGGACTTCATGGTCCAGGACGGCTGGATCACCGAGGCCGACCGCAACGAGGCCACCTTCCCCGAGGTCGTCGAGTACCAGCGCAGCGACACGTTCGCCGGCCCGAACGGGTACCTGCTGCAGATGGCGATCGACGAGCTCACGACCGGCGACGACGCCCCGTACACGGTGGAGGAGCTCAACCGGCAGGGTCTCGCGATCACGACGACGATCGACCCGACCATGCAGCAGGCCGCCGTCGACACGATGCAGAACATGGTCACCGGCTACGCGCCGGAGCTGCGCAACACGCTCGTGTCCATCGACCCGGCGACAGGTGGGATCCGCGCGCTGTACGGCGGCACGGACTTCATCGCCGAGTCGTACAACAGGGCTACCCAGGCGGTGTACCAGGGCGGGTCGACGTTCAAACCGTTCACCCTCGTCGCGGCGCTCGAGCAGGGCGTGACGCTCGAGGACCGCTACGAGAGCTACGCGCCGCGCGACATCGACGGCTGGAACGTGCGGAACTTCGACCGCGTCAACCGCGGCAGCATCGACCTCGTCGAGGCGACCGTGAACTCGGTCAACACGGTGTACGGCCAGCTCAACCACGACATCGGGCCGGAGAACACCAGGGACGTCGCCGTCCGGGCGGGTCTCCCGGAGGACACCAACGGGCTCGACGCCGTCGACTCGAACGTGCTGGGCTCGGCGGCGCCGCACGCCGTCGACATGGCGACGGCGTACGCGACGTTCGCGGCGCAGGGCGAGCGGCACGAGACGCACATCGTGGAGCAGGTCGCCGGCCGCGAGGGCAACGTCGAGTACACGGCCGACACCACCGGCGAGCAGGTGATCGACGCCGAGGTGATGGCCGACGCGACCTACGCGATGACCCAGGTCGTCGAGCGCGGCACGGGCGAGACGGCGAGCCAGCTGGACCGTCCGGTCGCCGGGAAGACGGGCTCGTCCAACGACTACACGGCGGCGTCGTTCGCCGGGTACGTCCCGCAGCTCGCGACGGTCGTCGCGCTGTACCAGCCCGGCGCGGACGGCGAGATCCAGACGATCACCCCGTTCGGAGGCTACGACCCGGTGGCGGGCGGCACCGTGCCCGCGGACCTGTGGACGCAGTACATGCAGACGGCGACGCAGGGCATGGAGGTCCAGGAGTTCCCGGAGCGGTCGACGCCACCTCCCCCGCCGCCGCCCGAGATGGTGGCCGTGCCGGACGTCGTCGGGCTGGACGAGGCGACGGCGACGGCGCAGATCGGCGAGGTCGGGCTGGTCGCCAGCGTGTCGCAGGAGCCGTCCACGCAGCCGGCCGGCACGGTCGTGCACACGGACCCGGGAGCGGGGACGGAGGTCGTGGTCGGATCCACGGTGACGCTCGTCGTCTCGTCCGGGCCACCCGAACCGACCGAGGAACCCACGGAAGATCCCACCGAGGATCCGACGGAGGAGCCGTCCGACGAGGGCGTGCCGGTCCCGGACACCACCGGGATGGAGGCGACCGCCGCTCAGGTGCAGCTGAGCCTGGCCGGGTTCACCGTCGTCCGTGCCGACGAGGCGTCCGACCAGCAGCCTGCGGGCTTCGTGGTCCGGCAGGACCCGGCCGGCGGCACGGCACCGCGCGGCTCGACGATCACGATCGTCGTCTCCACCGGTCCTCCCGACGGCGGCTGACGGCGACGCCTCCGTCGTACCCGGGTGCGGGGCGTGCGTCCGAGTGCGGACCGGCACGCACCGCACTCGGACGCTCGCCCCGCAGTCGCCGACGTCGACGACGCCCGCGTGCCGCGGGCCGGGCTGGGCACGGTAGACTCCACCGACCGCATCGTCCGTCCGCGTGCCCCTGCGCCCGCGAACGGCGGCGGTCCACGCATCACCCTCCTGTCACGGAAGGCCCGTGACCGTCCAGTCCAGAGGAGGTGGGTCCTGAGTATGCGTAACTACGAACTGATGATCATCCTCGATCCCGAGGTCGACGAGCGCACCGTCGCTCCGTCGCTCGACAAGTTCCTGTCCGTGATCAAGACCGGTGGCGGGTCCGTCGACAACGTCGACATCTGGGGCAAGCGCCGCCTGGCCTACGAGATCAACAAGCGCGCCGAGGGCATCTACGCCGTCGTCAACTTGACGGCGACGCCGGACCTCGCGAAGGAGCTCGACCGCCAGCTCGGCCTCAACGAGGCTGTCCTGCGCACGAAGCTCATCCGCCCCGACGCTCACTGACAGCGGCTCCGACCCGCTGACCCCGGCAACCGACACCGAGGAGCACCCATGGCAGGCGACACCGTCATCACCGTGATCGGCAACCTCACGGCCGACCCCGAGCTGCGTTTCACGCCGTCCGGAGCCGCCGTCGCCAACTTCACGGTGGCGTCCACCCCGCGCACCTTCGACCGGCAGACCAACGAGTGGAAGGACGGCGACACGCTGTTCCTGCGCTGCTCGATCTGGCGCGAGGCCGCGGAGAACGTGGCGGAGTCCCTGACCAAGGGCATGCGCGTCATCGCGCAGGGCCGCCTGGTGCAGCGCTCGTACGAGACCCGCGAGGGCGAGAAGCGGACCGTCGTGGAGCTCCAGGTCGACGAGGTCGGCCCCTCGCTCCGGTACGCCACGGCCAAGGTCACCCGCGCCTCGCGCGGTGGCGGAGGCGGCGGCTTCGGCGGTGGCGGTGGCGGCGGCCAGGGTGGCGGCTACGGCGGCGGTCAGGGTGGCGGCTACGGCGGCAACCAGGGCGGCGGTCAGGGTGGGAACCAGGCCCAGGGCGAGGACCCGTGGGCCGCGGGCGGCTCGAGCTCGTTCGGCGACGAGCCCCCCTTCTAGACACAACGACCGGGCCCCGTGTGCACCAGCACACGCCGGCCCGCGGGACACACGAGGAGACACATCATGGCGAAGCCCGTTCTTCGCAAGCCCAAGAAGAAGTCGAACCCGCTGAAGTCGGCCAAGATCGAGGCGATCGACTACAAGGACACCGTCCTGCTGCGGAAGTTCATCTCCGACCGCGGCAAGATCCGCGCTCGCCGCGTGACCGGCGTGTCCGTGCAGGAGCAGCGCGCCATCGCGAAGGCCGTCAAGAACGCCCGCGAGATGGCGCTCCTGCCGTACTCGAGCTCGGCTCGCTGAGGGGAGCGATCATGACCACGAAGCTCATCCTCACGCACGAGGTCACCGGTCTCGGTGAGCCCGGCGACGTCATCGAGGTCAAGGACGGGTACGCCCGGAACTACCTCGTGCCGCGCGGTCTCGCGACCACGTGGACCAAGGGCGCCGAGAAGCAGGTCGCGGCGATCCGTGGCGCTCGCTCGAAGCGCGCGATCGCGACCGCCGCCGACGCTGCCGCGGTGCGCGACAAGCTCGAGGCCACGACCGTCCGCATCTCCGCCCGTGCGGGCGAGAGCGGCCGGCTGTTCGGTGCGGTGACGACGTCGGACATCGCCGCGGCGGTCTCGTCCGCCGGCGGCCCGACGCTCGACCGCCGCAAGATCGAGGTCCCGGCGCCGATCAAGACGCTCGGCTCGTTCCGCGTGCACGTCCGGCTCCACGCGGACGTCTCGGCGGACCTCGACGTCGAGGTCGTTCCCTCGGCCTGAGCTCCACCCTGTCCGTCGCCCGCGGCGGACGACGACGGCGGCCGGTTCCCTTTCGCAGGGAGCCGGCCGCCGTCGTCATGCCGGCGGTGCGTCCCGTGCGGCGACGTAGGGTCGTCCGGGGTCGTCGCTACGCTCTCGGACATGCCTCCAGCGGGACGGACCGTGACCGAGCGCGCCGGGTCGGCGACGGCGATCCGTGCGTGGCACGGGGTGCTCGCCGTCGTCGTCGCGGCGGCCCTGATCGCGCAGATCGTGCTGCTCTTCACGGGTGGGCAGGACGCGAACAGCGGGCAGACCGAGGACGAGCTCGGCGCCGGCGTGCGCCTGGCGCGGCTGTTCAGCTACTTCACGATCCAGAGCAACATCGTGGTCCTCGCCGCGGCGATCGGGCTGGTGCTGCGGCCGCACCGGGACGGTCGCGTGTGGCGGGTGCTCCGGGTCGACTCGCTCCTCGCGATCGCGATCACCGGCCTGGTCTTCACGTTCGTGCTCCTGCCGATGGTCCAGCTGAGCGGACTCGCGCTGTGGGTCTCCTTCGCTCTCCACGCGTTCTCGCCGGTGTGGACGATCGTGGGCTGGTTCCTGTTCGGGCCGCGGCCGCGGATCGACTTGGCGACGATCGGATGGGCCTTCGCGTGGCCGGTGGCCTGGATCGTGTTCACGTTCGTGCGCGGTGCCGCCACCGACTGGTACCCGTACCCGTTCCTGAACGCCGCCGAGCTGGGCCTCGGCGTGGCGCTGCGGAACACCGCGGGCGTGCTCGTGCTGGCGGCGGTGCTCGCGCTCGTGTTCAGAGCGGCCGACCGGCTCCCCGTGATTCGCCCGCGCCCGCGCATCTGATGCCCGGCCTCAGACCCCGGTGACCATCCAGCGGGACCCCCGCGCGCGCAGCCCGGTGGTGAGCGCCCGGGCCGCCATGAAGACCCCGGCGAAGGCGAGCCACAGCCACGCGAGTCCGGCGGCGCCGTCGGGAGCCCACGCCCGGACGGCGAGCGCGAACGGCACGTACGCGACGAGCGTGAGCATGCCGGCCCACGCGAGGTAGCGGCCGTCGCCGGCGCCGATGAGGACGCCGTCGAGCACGAACACCCAGCCCGCCATCGGGAGCAGCAGCCCGCACACGGCCATCCCGAGGGCGACGGCGGTCCGCACCTGCGGGTCGGTCGTGAACAGCAGCGCGAACCACCAGCCGCCGGCCGCCATGACGACGCCGAGCACTGCGCCCGCGCCCACCCCCCACTGCAGGGAGCGGCGCAGGAGGGCGCGGACGCGCGGGACGTCGCCGGCGCCGAGACCGTGCCCGACGAGTGCCTGGGCGGCGATCGCGAGGGCGTCGAGGGCGAAGGCCGCGAGCAGCCACACGGCGTTGACGACCTGGTACCCCGCGAGCGTCACCTCGCCCAGCCCGGTGGCGACGAACACCGTGACCAGGATCGCCAGGCGCAGCGAGAGCGTCCGGACGAACAGCGGTGCGCCCGCGCGGGCGTTGGCCCAGATGCCGCCGGCGGCGGGGCGCAACGAGGCGCCGTGTCGCCGGGCGCCCCGCACCACGACCACGGCGAGCACCGCACCCATCGCCGTCTGCGCGATCGCCGTGCCGATGCCGGAGCCCGCGATGCCGAGCCCGGCGCCGTACACGAGCACCACGTTGAGGACGGCGTTGAGGGCGGCGCCGCCCGCCGCGACCCACAGCGGTGTGCGGGTGTCCTGCAGGCCGCGCAGCACCCCGGTCGAGGCGAGGACGATCAGCATCCCTGGCAGGCCGAGCGAGGACCAGCGCAGGTAGACGACGGCGTGGCGAGCGACGTCGTCGGCCCCGCCCATCGCGCCGACCGCCCACGGGGCGACGACGAGCAGCACGCCGGCGAGGACCACGCCGAGGCCGGTGGCGAGCCACATGCCGTCGACGCCGGACTGCATCGCCTCCCGCACCTGGCCGGCGCCGACGCGCCGGGCCACGGCCGCCGTCGTCGCGTACGCCAGGAACACCGCGAGTCCGACGATCGTGACGAGCAGAGTGGACGCGAGCGAGAGCCCGGCGAGCTGCGCGGTGCCGAGGTGGCCGACGATCGCGGAGTCGACGAGCACGAACAGCGGCTCGGCGACGAGCGCGCCGAGCGCGGGGACGGCGAGGGCGAGGATCTGGCGGTCGAGCCGCCGTCGTTCGCCGGGCGCGAGGCCGGTGCCCGACGGCGAGGCGTCGCCCTCCCGGGTCCTGTCTCGTCCGCGCACGCCCCCAGAGTGGCATTCGGCGCCGTCGGCGTGTCGCGGCGGCTCTTCTCGTGGACGCGGGATCCACAGGGTGTCGGCGTGCGCGGATCCGCGTGCTTGCGGGGCTCGCGGCGCGTCGTCCACAGGGGATCCACACAGGTGTGGACGGACGCGGAGTGTCGTCCACAGCGCGGTTGCGTCGTCGTCCACAGCGCGCCCACAGGGCAGGGCGGCTCGTCCACAGGGTCGGTGCACCACCCGACTCGCGCGCCGTGCCGGCGGGGCCCTAGCGTGGCCCGGTCCCGGTGGAAGCGTGATCTGCCGGAGAGGCGTCAGGGTCGTTGTGGGTGCCCTCGGGTACAACTGGTGTTCGAGGAGAGAGGGGCTTCATGACCGCCGTCGACGCCGAACCGAGGTCAGACTTCGATCGCACCCCGCCGCAGGACGTGGCGGCTGAGCAGAGTGCGCTGGGCGGCATGCTGCTGTCGAAGGACGCGATCGCCGACGTCGTCGAGGTGCTGCGCGCGCAGGACTTCTACCGCCCGGCGCACGAGATGGTCTACGAGGCGATCCTCGACCTGTACGGGCGCGGTCAGCCGACCGACGCCATCACGGTCTCGGATGAGCTGACGAAGAGGGGCCTACTGGCCCGGGTCGGCGGGTCGGCCTACCTGCACACGCTGATCTCGGCGGTGCCGACGGCCGCGAACGCCGGGTACTACGCGCGGATCGTGCGGGAGCGGAGCGTGCTCCGCAAGCTGGTCGAGGCGGGCACGCGGATCGTGCAGCTCGGGTACGCCACCGACGGCGGCGACGTCGACGAGCTGGTCAACACCGCCCAGGCCGAGATCTACGCCGTCACGGAGCGCCGCACGAGCGAGGACTACCGGCCGCTGCGGGACATCATCAACGGCACGATGGACGAGATCGAGCACGCCGTGAACCGCAGCGGCGGGCTCGTGGGAGTGCCCACGGGGTTCGCCGAGCTCGACCGGCTCACGAACGGGCTGCACCCGGGTCAGATGATCGTCGTCGCGGCACGGCCCGCGATGGGCAAGTCGACGCTGTCGCTGGACATCGCCCGGGCGGCGTCGGTGAAGCACGGCATGGCTAGCGCGATCTTCTCCCTGGAGATGAGCAGCAACGAGATCGTCATGCGCCTGCTCGCCGCGGAGGCTGGGGTGCCGCTGCAGAAGCTGCGCAAGGGTCCGATGGAGGACCGCGACTGGACGCGGCTCGCGTCCACGATGAGCGCGGTGTCCGATGCGCCGCTGTTCATCGACGACTCGCCGAACATGTCGCTGATGGAGATCCGGGCGAAGGCGCGGCGGCTCAAGCAGAGGCACGGGCTGCGGCTCGTGATCATCGACTACCTGCAGCTCATGAGCTCGGGCAAGCGGGTGGAGTCGAGGCAGCAGGAGGTGTCGGAGTTCTCCCGGGCGCTCAAGCTCCTCGCGAAGGAGCTCGAGGTGCCGGTGATCGCGGTCTCGCAGCTGAACCGTGGTGCCGAGCAGCGGACCGACAAGCGGCCGCAGATGAGCGACCTCCGCGAATCGGGCAGCATCGAGCAGGACGCGGACATGGTGATCCTGCTGCACCGCGACGACGCGTACGAGAAGGAGTCTCCGCGCGCGGGCGAGGCAGACGTCATCGTGGCGAAGCACCGCAACGGCCCCACGGACACCATCGTCGTGGCCTTCCAGGGGCACTACGCGAGGTTCGTCGACATGGCGCAGGAGTCCAGCGCCGGTGGGGCCTGGTAGGGCGGACGGAGACGTCACCGCGGCTGCTGTCACCGGGCTGACCGCTCGTACCGCTGCTGGCTGTCCGAGCTCGACGCAGCGGTCACGCCGTTGCAACCGGCCACGGCCGCGACCTACGCGAAGGTGACGCCCGTCAGCTCCTCGGACACCGACCACAGGCGCGCGGCGTCCGCGTCCCGGCGCAAGGGCGCCCACAAGCGCTGCGACCCAGGCGGACCTCCCATGTTCCCCGGCCACTGCGGCCCGTAGAACCCGCCGTCCTTCGCCTCCGGCGAGGTCGCCGCCAAGAGCGCCGGGAGCTTCGCACTCTCCACGGTGCCCACGATCAGGCCGCGTGCCGAGAGCCAGCGGATCAACCGCACGTCGCGCGTGTCCTGCCCGCGGCCCACCTCGGGGCGCGCCGCGAGCAAGCTGGTCGGAGCGACGCCGGGGTGGGAGATGTTGCTGGTGATCCCCCACCCAGCGGCCCGACTGCGGCGGCTGAGCTCGAGGCCGAACAGCCCGACCGCGATCTTCGACTGCCGGTACGAGCGCATGCCGTCGTAGGAGCGCTCCCAGTTCAGGTCGTCCCAGTTGATCGCGCCACGACGCGCCGCGATGCTCGCCTGCGAAGTCACCCGGGCGCGTCCCGCCTTCAGCAGCGGCAGCAGATGGGCCGTCAGCGCCACATGACCCAGATGGTTCGTGCCGAACTGCAGCTCGAACCCGTCGGCGGTGGTCTGCCGCTCAGGCGGAGTCATGACACCCGCGTTGTTGACGAGGAGGTGGATCGGAGCCCCGTCGGCGCGCAGCGTCTCGCCGAGTGCGGCGACCGAGGCCAGCGAGGACAGGTCCAGCTCCCGCAGCACGAGCTTCGCCGCCGGGTGCCGCTCGCGGATCCTCGTGAGCGCCGCCTCACCCTTGCGTGCGTTCCGGACCGGCATGACCACCTCGGCACCCGCGCCGGCGAGCCTGGTCGCGATGGCCAGCCCGACGCCGTCGCTCGCGCCCGTGACCACCGCTCGCCTTCCCGAGAGGTCGGGAACCGAAATGTCGTCCTGCCTGCGGGTCATGTGTGTCTCCTGTGTCGCGACGGGCACCCGTTCGGCGCCTGACCACGAGCGTGCCCGGCGCCACGGGCGTTATCCACGGCCTGCCGATCCCAGGCTCAGCGATGTGGTGCCGGTCCGGTGCGGGGGAGGATGGCACGCATGATCGATCGCGCAGGGCTGGCGGAGTTCCTCCGCGGCCGCCGGGGGGTGCTGCAGCCGGAGGACGTCGGACTCCCGCGTGGGCAACGTCGTCGGACCCGCGGGTTGCGGCGGGAGGAGGTCGCGCTGCTGTGCCACATGTCGACCGACTACTACTCGCGGCTGGAACGGGAGCGCGGCCCGCAGCCGTCGGAGCAGATGATCGCGTCGATCGCGCAGGGGCTGCACCTCTCCCGCGACGAGCATGACCACCTCTTCCGCCTCGCCGGACACCAGGCCCCAGCCCGAAACTCGGGGAGTCACCACGTGAGCCCCGGGATGCTGCGGATCTTCGACCGGCTCGCCGACACCCCGGCCGAGATCGTCACCGAGCTCGGCGAGACGCTCCGGCAGACGCCGCTCGGCGTCGCGCTCGTCGGTGACCTGACCCGGTTCACCGGGCCGGCGCGGAGCATCGGATACCGCTGGTTCACGGACCCGACCGTTCGGGACCTCTACCCGGCCGAGGATCACGCGTTCTATACGCGGATGTACGCCTCAGGGCTCCGCGGTGTGCTCGCCCTGCGCGGGCCGGACTCCAGGGCCGCGCACCTCGCGGAGCTGCTCACGGCCCAGAGCGAGGAGTTCCGCATCGTGTGGAAGAAGCACGAGGTCGGCATCACGCCGAACGAGGTGAAGCGGTTCCAGCACCCCACCGTCGGGCTGCTCGAGGTGAGCTGCCAGATCCTCCACGACCCGGAGCAGTCCCACTCCCTCCTCGTCTACACGGCCACGCCGGGGAGCGAGAGCTACGAGAAGCTCCAGCTCCTCTCGGTGGTGGGGGCGACGCCGTCGTCGGCCTGAGTGTCGACCCGCAGCGGAACGCGCCGGCACGTGGAGGATGCGTTGTCGTAGCGGCAACGGAAGCCGCCACGGCGGGGGCATCGGGAGGCGGCGGCCGAAAAGCGATGGAGCCACGCTGCGCCGTCGGCCCATGATTCGGCCCATGACGTCCCTCGCGCGATTCCGCTTGACCGCCGCCGAGACCGGCCCGGCGCTGCGCGCGCTCTGCGAGTGGACGCCGCCCGATGCCCCGGTCGGCGGCCTCCACCCGGGCGACGTGGGGTGGTACCTCCGGCTCGACGACGCCGCCGTCCACCTCTGGACCGACGGCGGGACGCCGGCGGCGGTCGGCTTCCTCGATGGTCCGGTGCTGCGCGTGACCACGGCGCCCGGCGCCGACCTCGCAGCGCTTGCAGAGGACGCCGAGGCGCTCCTGGTGGACGGCAACGACTCCTCCGACGGCCTGCCGGTGCCGGGGTGGGATCGCGCGGAGGACTCCTGGACGGTGTTGTCGTGGACGCCGCGGGAGGTGTCGAGCCGGGCTGTGCAGGTGACTGAGGCCAATGCCGCCGACCGGGTCATGGTGCATCGGTCCGCGTGGCCCGGATCGACGTTCACCCTTGATCGTTGGCACGCGATGAAGGGCTCACCGGCCGGCGCCCTGGCCGTGGAGACGCTCGTGCGCACGCCGGCGGGCGAGCCCGCAGCGACTGCGACGGGCTGGTTCGCGGGCGTCGGCAGGTGCGGGCTGCTCGAACCCGTCGGCACGCATGCCGACCATCGCGGGCACGGCTACGGTCGCCACGCCGTCCTCGGCGCCTGCGCGGCCCTCGTCGACCGGGGCGCGAGCGCCGTCGCCGTCGTGACCCCCTCCTCGCTCGCTCCTGCCGTGGCGCTCTACCGGTCGGCCGGGTTCACGCTCCTGCGCGAGAACCGCGACTGGGTCCGGCCCGGAGGCACGTGACCGGCCCGGGCGTTGGGTAGCCTGGGCTCGGCACCCGGAGGAGTGACGACCCTCGTCCGAGCACGGAACGGGTGCCCGCGCGGATCGGCGGACCGACGAGAGGCCGGCGTCAGCCGGCGAAGGTGTGGTGGCACCGCGACCTAGCCCCCGCCCACACCTCCAGGGCGTTCGACACCTGGAGGAGACATGAGACCACCCGTATCCCCGAGCCGGCGCACGCTCGCCGCCGAGCTGGCCGCAGCCTCGCCCGGCGGCGTCGTGACGCTCCGAGGGCACGTCCACCGACGGCGGGAGCTCGCCCGCGTGACGTTCCTGGTCGTCCGCGACCGGTCCGGCCTCGCCCAGGTGGTCATCCGTCCCGACGACGGCGTCCCGGCGGTTCCGCCGGAGGAGACACCGGTGGAGGTGACGGGGGTGGCGACGGCGAACGCGCAGGCTCCGGGCGGCGTCGAGATCACGACGCCGACCATCACCGCGCTGAGCGACGCCGCGGCCACGCCGCCCGTGGAGCTGTGGCGGCCGAAGCTCGACGCGTCGCTGCCCGTGCTGCTCGAGAACGCGGCGGTGGCGTGGCGGCACCCGGTGATGCGCGCTCGGTGGGAGATCGCGGCGGCGTCCCTGAAGGGCTTCCGGTCGTACCTCGACGCGCGCGCCTTCACGGAGGTCCGCAGCCCCAAGCTCGTCGCCACGGCCACGGAGTCCGGGGCGAACGTGTTCGGCGTCGACTACTTCGGCCGCCCCGCGTACCTCGCGCAGAGCCCGCAGTTCTACAAGCAGCAGCTCGTGGGCGTGTTCGAGAGGGTGTACGAGGTCGGACCGGTGTTCCGGGCCGAGCCGCACGACACCGTGCGGCATCTTGCGGAGTACACGTCGCTCGACGTCGAGCTCGGCTTCATCGAGGGTCACCGTGACGTCCTGGCGGTGCTGCGCGGGGCGCTCGCCAGCATGGTCGACGCCGTACGGAGTACGGCTTCCGACGCCGTCGAGCTCCTCGGCCTCACGCTCCCCGCCATCCCCGCCGAGGTGCCGGTCATCCACTTCGCCGAGGCGCTGGCGCGCGTGGGCGCGGCACCGGACGAGCCCGACCTCGCGCCCGAGCACGAGCGGGCACTGGGCGAGTGGGCGCGCGACGAGCTCGGCAGCGACGTCCTCGCCGTCGAGGGCTACCCGATGCGCAAGCGGCCCTTCTACACACATCCCTGGACGGGGGCCGAGCCTGGTGGCCCCTGGAGCAACAGCTTCGACCTCATCTTCCGGGGCGTCGAGCTGGTGACCGGGGGACAGCGGCTGCACCGCCACGCGGACTACCTGACGGCGATCCGAGCGCGCGGGGAGGAGCCGTCCGAGTACCGGCACTACCTCTCCGCGTTCGAGCACGGCATGCCGCCGCACGGCGGCTTCGCGATCGGGCTCGAGCGGTGGGTCTCGCGGTTGGTCGGTGCGGCCAACGTCCGGGAGGTCACGCTCTTCCCGCGTGACCTGCACCGGCTGACGCCGTGACGGCATCAGGCCCGGCGACCTCAGCCCAGTGATGCCCACGGGTGGTGAGGCGCCGTGCTCGCGATGCTCGACCGCAGCCAGGCGCGTCGCCGGTCGTCCAGGAGCGGGAGCACCGCCTCCGCGTCAGCGGTGTCCTTGTCCCGCGCCTGAGCGGCCTTCATGAAGAGCACGATCTCGGGGTTGAGGTAACGCAGGCCATCGTCGGACACCCACGTCGCGTCGTCCAGAGACATGGCCTGGTCCGGGAGCTTCTTGTTCGTCCACTGTCCGTCCCGGAACGGCGTCAGAGGAACGTCGAGCACCCAGGGCGACCCGGCGTCGGCACGCACCCAGATGCTGCTGGAGGGACGAATCTCGCGGAAGCGCTCGTCGTAGGGGCGCAGCCAGCCCGAGTCCATGTTCCACGTCGTCCAGCCACGATCGCGGAGGAATCGTCGAAGGTGGTCAGCGTCGTGGGATGCGACGGAGATGTCGAGGTCGTCATGGGCGCGGTCGAGCGGCGTGAACTTTTCCAGCGCCCAGCCCCCGACGACCCACCACGGGCTGTCGAACCCGGCCATGAACCGTGCAACGTCGGCGAGGCTGATCGGATCCCAGCCGCCGTACCACCGCTCGAACTCCGCGGGAGGGAGCGGCCACGCCGACAAGGGCTGCGGTGTAGGCGGAGGCAGGCCGGTCACCGTGGCCACGATAGCGGGAGGGCGGCACGCGAGGGCTGCGGCGGTGCGGCGGTACCGGGCGGCCCGCGGAGCATCAGTTGCCGGAGGCGCAACCGATGTTCCACATGGCCAGCGCGACCGGCGCCGAAACCGTCCTGCGGCTGCGCCCGCTTCGCGAGCTGACGCCGCCCGGTCCGGCCGTGACGTCAGTGGCGCTCACCCAGCCGCGTCGCGCTCCGCAGCACGCTTGCGCCTCTTGCCCTCGTGCATGGCCGCCACGCGTGCGACGGGGATCGTGTGACCCTCGGCGATCACGTCTGCCGGCACGGTCTGCGGTGACGGCAGCGACGCCGCCCACGGGTCGCCGTCGAGCATGGCCGGTACGGACCGGATCGTGAACGCGGCTGGCGTGACCTCCTCGAGGTCCTCCCACGGCACCGGGTAGGAGACCGGGACGCCCGGCCGCACCCTCGGGCTGTAGCAGCAGGCCAGGGACGCGCCGCCCGAGCGGGTGGCGTCGAGGAACACCTTCCCGCCCCGATCGGCCTTGATGTACGCGGTGGTCGCCACGGAGGGGTCCAGCCGTTCCGCCCTGGCCGCCAGGGCCCGGGTGGCCGCCGCGGCGTCCGGCAGCTCGATGCCGGTGACCGGCACGATCACGTGGACGCCCTTGGACCCCGACGTCTTGACGGCGCCGCGCAGCCCGGCGTCCGTGAGCGCCGCCTGGACCAGCCGCGCCGTCGCGACGACGACGTCGAAGCCGCTGCCCTCGGGTGGATCGATGTCGAGCACCAGGTGCGTGACCGCACCCGCCAGGATCTCGACGCGTTCCTGCGAGGCCGACGGCGTAGCCGGCAGCATCAGCGTCGGGTGGTACTCGACCGCACGCTGGTTCGCGAGCCACAGCAGCGTGCGCCGGTCCTCGCAGATCGGGTAGTGGATCTCGCGGTGCCCGGCGTCCGACCAGACGGTCACGGAGCGGACGAAGTCCGGCGCGTAGTCGGGGAGGTTCTTCTGCATGAACGGCGGCGCTCCCGGGCGCACGCGCACCACCGAGAGCGGACGACCGGCGAGCTCGCGCAGCAACGGCCCCGCGACGGCGTCGAGGTAGTCGACGAGATCCCGCTTCGTCGCGTCAGCCCCGGAGAACAGCGGCTGGTCGAGGTTGGTGAGCTCGACGCCGTCGCGCAGCTCGACCTGCTTGGCTCGTGCCATCGCCCCAGACTGCCACGGCAGACGTCCCGCGAACCGTCACGGCTCGAGGTCGGCCACCCCGCGACCCGTCCGCACGTCGAACGGCACCGACACCTGGTCGTGGGCGATCACCCATCCGCCGTCAACCTTGCGGAAGCCGTACGTCGCCCGGACCCACATCCCGGGCGTGGTCGCGCCGTCCGCGAGCGTGCCGCTGAGCCGGCCGAAGCCGTGCCCGAAGGCGACGTGATCGTCGACGGCGAGCGTGAGATCGCGCACCTCGTAGTCCACCTGCTGGAAGATCTCGAACACCCGGGCCCAGTTCGCGAGCTTCGCCTCGATGCCCACGTGCTGCAGCGGGGGTTCGATGTCGAACGAGACGACGTCGGGCGCGTACAGCCGGCGCATCGCCTCGAGGTCCTTGGTGCGCAGGCTCGCGATGATGCCGTCGACGTGCTGCCGGATCGCCGCTTCGTCCGCCTCGTGCTGCTCGAGAGTGGTCATGTGACTCGTCCTTCCCGTGCGAGTGGTCATGACATGACGACGAAACGGGCCCTCCGAGTGTGACGTGTCGCGATCGGGTCGCGCCGCATGCTCGCCGCCAGCATCCGGGTTCAGCGGGCAGGAACGCCAATCCTCAGGTTCAGTCCTGGCGCTTGAGGCGGACGCTGGACCAGGTGTCGGACAGGGAGACGTTGCCGTTGAGGGTCCATCCGACCTCCTCGGCGCGCTCCCAGATGCTGTCGCGGTTGATGTCGGCCTTGTTGCCCTTGGGGTAGCCGATCCAGATCGCCTTCGGCGTGGTGAACAACGGGAACGTGCCTATGAGCAGAGCGTCGAGCTCGTCTCGGTTCCGCGCGAACATCACCGCGACATCCGAAGTATCCCGGTCGATGCCGTCGACGAGGATGACCCCCTCGGGCAGGGGATCCAGCAATGCACGCTGCTCCGGGGTGGAGGGGCCGAACAGCACTTCGGTGTTCGGCCTGATCTGCAGCTTCTCTGCGATGGTGCGAGGCATGGTGGGGTCCTTTTGGTGTGGTCAGGTGAGGCGCTGAAGCAGGTCGCCCAGTCGGCGCAGCACGTGGCTGCGCCAGCCGCCGTTCATGAAACGGCGCGCGAGCTGCTGGACGGGGTCGTCGGGGTCGAAGCCGGAGTGTTCGAGGAACAGTCGGGTGCCCTTGCCCTCGGGTTGGAGGGTCCAGGCGACCTCGGTCGCCATCACGTCGGTGGTATCGGCATCGGCCCAGCTGATCCGCAGTCGCTTCGAAGGGATCAGTTCCAGCACCTGGCAGGCGATCTGCCCCGAGAACCCGGTCTGCGCCACTGGGCGCCCACGGAAGGTGAACCGGTGCCCGACGACGGGTTGGAAGTCGTTTGGCATCAGCCATTGCGCCATCAGCTCCGGCGTCGTCAGCGCGCGCCACAGCTTCGCCGGCGCGTGAGGGAAGTACTGATCGACCTCGATCGTGGTGAGATCGTCACTCTTCGTCATCGTCACCCATCCGGTCGAGGACACCGCCGAGCGCGGTCATCCGGTCACGCCAGAACCGCTCGTACGGGGTCAGCCAGTCGATCAGCTCGCCCATCGGTTCCCCCGTGACACGGTAGAAGCGGCGGCGGCCAACCTGGCGTTCCTCGACCAGGCCGCTCTCCCGCAGCCCGCGGAGGTGTTCGGAGACGCTGGGACGGGCCATGTCGAACTTCGCGGCGAGCTCCCCCGCGGTGTGCTCACCACCGAGGAGCTCGTCAAGGATGTCGCGGCGGGTGGGGTTGGCCAGCGCGCCGAACACCTCGTCAAGGGGCCCGCTCTTGAGACGTCGAGGCAACTGGGGTCTCCTCAGCCCTGCAGGGCGTAGCCGTTGCCATCCGGGTCGGTGAAGGTTGCCTGCTTGCCCCACGGCATGTCATTCGGGCCGTCCACGACGACCCCAGCCGCCTGCAGGCGTGCGACGTCAGCGTCGAGGTCATCGCTGGCGAGCAGGGTGCCCTGCCCGCCGCCGGCGCTCATACCGGGGAAAGGCTTGTGCAGGACGAGCGCGGTGCCCTCAGGCGCACCCACCTCGAGCCAACGGTTCTCGCCGAATGTCTGGTCGACCTTTACTTCCATGCCAAGGCCATCGACGTAGAAGTCGCGGGCACGGTCCTGGTCGGCAACGAACACGGTCACGGTCTTCACGGAGTTGATGGCCATGTCGGCACGATACGTAGGAATAATCCTACGCGTCAAGTCCCGCCCTCACCCACCCGCCAGGCGCCCTTCGCCGCTCGCCCGGGCACGCATCAGCTCTTCCACCGGCGACGGCAGGGTCGTCTCGAAGTCGATCAGCTTTGCCCATGTGGGCTCGACGCTGACGAGCACCATCCGCTCGTACAGCTCCCGCACGCCACGCTCCCAGTCCTCGAAGAGATCGGCGGGAGTGACCTTGCGTCCCCCTTCGATGTACTCGTCCGGGACGCCGTCGACCTCCTCGAGCCGTGCCGCACCGCGGATCAGGAGCATGCGCGGTGGCCACGGGTCCAGCCTGTCGATCGTGATCGCCACGTTCGGGCGGGCGCGCAGCGCCGGGACCTTGGGTGCGTTCGGCGTGGTCGCCATGACGAGAGCCGCACCCGTCCACCAGCAACCGATCGGGATCACGCGGGGACCGCCGTCGGCACCCACATAGGCCAGTCGTGCCGGGATCGAGGATCCCAGGAGCTCCTGCGCGATCGGCTTCGCCAAGGCTTCGGCTACGTCACGTCGGTCCATCGTTCTCGCCTCGTTCCGTCGGGGCGCCCGCCTGGCGCCGTCATAGGGAGAACGGAGCCGCCCGAGCGTTCTCGACATGCCGCCAGCTGCGGTGACCTCGACGCCGTCCGCGACATCCAACGGTGCGCCAGCGGATACGGTGGCGCAGGTGTCGGTAGCGGCGAGCGCGTGGTGGCTCGGCCTGCCGCGAGCCCGCGACCTCGGAGGTCTCCGACGCCGGGACGGCACGCACACCCCGAGCGGTCGTGTCATCAGGTCGGCGACGCCGTCGCGTCTGGTGTCGGGTCAACGTGCGGCTCTCGAGGGGGCGGGCGTGTCGCTGGTCCTCGACCTGCGATCGGCGGACGAGGTCGACGCGCGTCCCCATCCGTTCGCAGCGCACGCGGCCTACCGCCGTCGTCCGCTCATCGATCCGGACGCTGAACGACGGCGCGATCCGGCCGCGGAGCGCAGCGTGGGGGAGGTCTATTGCGCAAGCCTGCACCGGAACGCGGCGACCCTCGCGGCCGTGTTCTCGACGCTGGCCTCGGCCGGACCGGGGCCGGTGCTGTTCGGGTGTGCGGCGGGAAAGGACCGCACGGGGATGGTCGCGGCGATCCTCCTCGACCTCGCCGACGTCACACGCTCCGAGATCGTGGCGGACTACTGCCGGGCCGAACCCGGCGTGGCCCGGGCGAGTGACATCGGCGCGATGCTCGACCACCTGCAGCAGCACGACGGGTCGTCGAGCGCGTACCTGAGGGGGCTCGGGCTGTCGTCGGGCGAGGTTGCGCGGGTGCGCTCGTTGCTCCGCCCGTGAGCGATGAGCCGCGCGTGGAAGGAACCCGTGTCCCGCCTACTCGCGGCGGAGGAGCTCAGGAGTGAGTCGCGTTCGCACCGCCGGAATGGTGAGGAGGGCGACAAGGGCGCCGCCCACGATCGTCACCGTCGCAGCGAGGGCAAGCGTCGAGCCGTCGGTGAGAGCCGGCCATCCGCTGGCCGCGCTCCACGCACGGACGAGGAGCCAGCCCAGCGCCGTCGAGAGAGCCACGGCCGCGAGCAGCGGCGTGAAGACCTGGAGGACCTGGCCGGCGTAGAGCGTCCGAGGCGGAACGCCGGCCGCTACCTGACGAGCAACGGTGCGTCGTCGCTCGCGAGCGTGGTCGAAGGCCGTCAGCGCCAGGCCGAGCAGCGCGGTGCCGATCGCCATCGAGGACAGCGTGTAGATCACGAGGCGGACGCGACCGACGGCGGCGACCTCCGAGTCGTTCCAGTACTCCTCGGGCTGGGCCAGCGAGGGCAACGCGGCGGCGACCCGGTCGCGAACCTCGGTTCCACCCTCGGCGATGACCGTGACGAAGAGGGCGCCGGCGCCGGCCTGTGCGGCGACGTCCGGCGGGATGACGTAGTCGTGCCCGGCCGGGTAGACCCAGCGCTCCTCGGTGGCGGCCCAGTCCTGGGTGAGGTCCGGCCCGAGCGGGACGCTGACCGGCGGGACACCGGCGAAGCGGAGCTCCAGGCGATCGCTGGCCCCGCGCTCGGGGAGCGACCCCCAGTCGTCGGGCACGTTCGCAGCGCCGATGTACCCCGCTTGCCCATCGACGCATCCGGTCACCGCCATCACCGCGGCGAGCTGATCGCAGGTCCCCACGAACGGTCTCGTGAAGCACCCGTCCATCGGGTCGCACCCGACGGCCTCGACGTCGTACGAGGGGAAGACCTGCTCCACACCAGGAACTCCGTCGAGGGAGCCTTGGATCGCGGCGACGTCGTCGAGCGAGAGGAGCGGTGTCGTCCGAGGATCCTCGGGGTGCAGGCGGATCGACTGCGGTCCGGTGGTGAGCGCCTGCAGCGCGGAGCGGTACTGCGGCGTGGACTCGAACGCGAGCAGGACCGCGTTCCCGCCCAGCACGAGGAGCAGGGCAACGGCGAGACCCGCGACGATTCTCGTCGTCGCGAGCGGCTCTGCCTGGATCCCGCGACCGGCGAGAACGGCTGGGACGGAGCCCGAGCGGACGAGGAGCGCGGTCGACCAGTCCGCGAGCACGGGGGTGGCCACGGCCACACCGACGGCAGCGAGCACGGCACCACCAACGAGCAACGTGATGCCCGCGTCGGGCTGCGCAGCGATGATCGCCTCACCTCGCACCACCAGGGTGCCGAGCATGGCGGTAGCGACGCCCGGAACTGCGAGCCGCCACCGAGTGGGCCGGCGCCTCGTCGCGGGGGAGCGGCCCTGGAGCGGGCTGTGGCTTCGCATCATCGGAGCGGCACCGATCGCGGCGGACACGGCGACGACGCCGAGCACGGCCGCCAGCAGGACGACGGTGTCGAGGTGAAGCGGCGCGGCGAACCACGCGGGACCTGCGGCGACGATCCGATCGGCAACGGGACCGAGTGCCACGAACATCACCGATCCGGCCACCGCGCCCGCACCCGCCAGCGTTCCCGACTCCGTAGCAGCGACCGTGGTGGCACCGCCACGGGAGAGCCCGATGAGTCGCAGGGACTCGAGCCGGCGGTCCCGAATCGCGGACGAGATCCGAGTTGTCGTGACGAGCAGGACGGCGGCGGGCGCGAGAGCGAAGAGGAGCGCGGCCGTGACGTTCGCCTGCCAAATGTCGAGGATGCCGGCATCGGGCGGGTACACCGCCGTCGGGATCGCGAGCGCGACCATCGCGAAGACGGTGGCGACGAGTGCTCCGATCGCGACGCTCAGAGCGCGTGTCCATCCGCCGGCGCGGACGAGCCGCCACCCGAGGAGAAGATGCGGGCTCATGACGGGACCGCGCCGACCGGATCCGCGACGATGCGGCCGTCCCGGACCAGGACGTCGCGGTCGGCATAGGACGCGACCCGGAGCTCGTGCGTCACGAGAACGACGGCCGTGCCACGTTCCGCGGCAGCTCCCACGAGCTCCTCGAGCACGAGCTCGCCCGTCAGCGTGTCCAGCGAACCGGTCGGTTCATCGGCCAGCACGACGGCCGGCTGGTGGACGAGCGCACGGGCGACTGCGGCGCGCTGGGCCTGCCCGCCCGACACCTCGGAGAGGCGCCGGTCCGCCTGCTCGGCGATCCCGAAGCGGTCGAGCATCTCCAGCGCACGAGCTCGTGCGCTCGCGCGAGCTGTGCCGAGGAGGCGGAGCGGCAGCTCGACGTTCTCGACGACGGTGAGTTCCGGTACGAGGTCGCCGAACTGGAAGACGAAGCCCATGTGTCGCAGGCGCGTCCTCGCTCGTGCGTGCTCAGGCTGGTTGTCCAGACGCGTGCCGTCGAACCACACCTCACCGGAGTCAGGGCGGAGCAGTCCGGCGACGAGGTGAAGCAGCGTCGACTTTCCAGACCCCGACGGTCCCATCACCGCGACGACCTCACCGGCGCGCACGGTGAGGTCCACGCCGTCGACGGCGGGCATCGCACCGAACGAGCGGCTGACGGACCGCGTCTCCAGGACGATCTCAGCCATCAGTGGCCTCCTCGCCCGTGTTCAGGGCCTCCCGCATCGGGCCGAGGCGAGCAGCCGCGAGCTCGATCCAGCGCAGGTCCGCCTCGAGGTGCGCCTGCTCGAAGTCGGCCAGCGCCCGCGCGACGGCGTCGGCTCCCTTCCGCGCCGCCGTCAGCTCACGCATCCGTGCCAGGTACACGCGACGTTGGCCGTCGAGGATCGGCTCAGCGGGCCGGCCGGCCACGAGCGCCAGCACGACTCGTGTCACGAGCTCGGCCGGTCGCGCCTGGGGGAGCTGCGGCGTCATGAGCCACGTCTCGAGCTCCGTCACGCCAGCGTCGGTGATCGCGTAGACCTTGCGATCCCCGCCGCCGCCGGGCTGCACACCGACCCCGCTCGCCAGCCCGTCGCGCTCGAGGCGTGCCAGCGTCGAGTACACCTGCCCGTACTTGAGCTCACGGTCTCGACCGATCAGCTCGTCGTAGCGCCGCTTGATCGCGAAGCCGTGCGCCGGACCGGGTTGCAGAAGGCCGAGGACCGCCATCGGAACGCTCATGGCGCGGAACTATACACCCAGTGTATGCACCCAGTGAGTACTCGCCTTGTCAGCCCGCCGTTCCGCTAGGCGGGACCCGCGCCGAGGCCTTCGGCCCGCGCCCGCACGATGGCCGCCGACCGGTCCCGCAGCGACAGCTTCGCCAGCACCGTCGCCACGGTGTTGCGTACCGTCTTCGGGCTCAGCGAGAGCCGGCGGGCGATCGCGGTGTTGTCCAGGCCGTGGGCCACCAGATCCAGCACCTCGCGCTCGCGGTCCGTCAGCTGCGGGAAGGGGAGGCGGGCCGCGCGCTGCCCACCCAGCACGTACGACATCGCCCGCTCCGCGACCGCCGGCGACAGGATCATCTCGCCGGCCGCCACGGCCCGCACGGCCCGCTCGACGGCGTCCGGCGGCGACGACTTCACCAGGAACCCCCGCGCCCCGGCGCGGACAGAGGCGACGACGGCGTCGTCGTCCTCGTGCATCGTCACGACGAGCACGCGCAGGTCCGGTCGGAGCAGCAGCAGGTCGCGGGTCACGTCGACGCCGGAGCCGTCGCCGAGGTCGAGATCCATGAGGACGACGTCGGTCTCGTGCCCGCCGCCGAACAGGTCGCGGGCCGCAGCGGCGCCGTCGGCCTGCCCGACCACCGTGACGCCCGGCAGCGAGTCGAGCAGCGCGGCCATGCCGATCCGGAAGACCGGGTGGTCGTCCACGAGGGTGACCCGCAGCATCGTCGAGCCATCGCTGCTCACGCCGGCACCGCCGTCGGCGCCAGCGGCAACCGTGCCCGCACGAGCGTGCCCACGCCGTCCGGCCCGGGACCCATGACCACTGATCCACCCAGCTCCTCGGCGCGCTCCCGCATCGATCGGGACCCGACGCCGTCGCCCGCCTCCCGCGCCCGGCCCATCCCCTCGTCGAGGCACGTGACGACGAGCGCCGGACCATCGGCGTCGTCGGCGAGAGCGACGTCGATGGTGCAGCGGCGCGCACCGGAGTGCCGGGACGCGTTCAGCACCGACTCGGAGACGACGGCGTACGCGGCGGCGGCGATGCGGGGGTCCAGCGAGCGCAGGGGGTCGGTCACGTCCTCGGTCGGAGCGCCGACGACGGCGAACCCCGTCTCGGCGTAGCGCGCCACCAGCTCCGCCAGCGCCGCGGCGAGCCCGCGCTCCTCGAGGACCGGCGGCAGGAGGCTGCGCGACAGCAGGCGCACGTCCTCCACCCGCTGCCCGACCTCCTCCTGCAGCGCGGCGAGCACGGAGTCCGCGGCGTCGGGGTCGCTGCGCAGCACGTTGCGAGCGCCCTGCAGGCCGAGCCGGAGACCAGACAGCCACGGTCCGATCCCGTCGTGCAGCTCGCGCCGGATGAGCTTGCGCTCGGCGAGCCGAGCCCGGGTGGCAGCGTCGCGGGCCCGTACCACGTCGGCGGTCGCGCGGACGAGCCCGAGCCCGACGGCGAGCACCGGCTGGAGACGGTCGAGCGCGTCGAGCGTGCGCCGGTCGAGCTGCTCACCGGGCCGCGGCGTCACGGCGATCGTGCCGACGGTGGCGCCCTCCCGGTCGATCGGGCGCTCGACGACGACGCTCGTCGGGTCGCCCCACCGTCCGACCCCGTCGTCGTCGGACGTCGTGAGCGTGACCGACTCCAGGAGCAGCGCCTCTCCCACCGCGGCGGCGAGGCGGTCGAGCAGCTCGGCGGAACCGGAGCCCGCCGAGAGGGAGGCGCCGATGCGCAGCGCGGCGCGACCCGGCGAGGCCGCCTCACCCCAGACCAGGCGGCGCACCCGGTCATCCAGACGCCGTCGCACGGGTTGGACGGCCACCGCGACCCCGACGGCCGCGACGACCTGCGCGACCGTCGAGCTGTCGACGAGAGCCGACGCCGTCCACACCAGCCCGGCGTAGACGATCGCCAGGCCGAGGGCGAGCAGTCCGGCCAGCACGGCCCGGCTCACGGCCAGATCGATGCCCCACAGCCGGTTCCGCAGCATCGTCACCAGGAGCGCGCCGGGGAAGAGCGCCTGGCACGCGAGGTGGGAGGCCGGCACGAGCAGCAGCACCTCCGCGCTCGTGTAGGGCACCAGCAGCAGCGGCAAGAACGAGAGCGCCATCACCGCGGTGCCCGCCGCGAGGAGCCCGAGGCCGGCTCGCTCGCGCGGAGGGCCGTGCCGGCGTCGCCACGCCACGGCCGCGGCCGTGCCGAGCCCGACGACCACGACGGCGACGAGGAGCCACGCGTTGTCGGAGGCCGGGAACGCCAGCCGCTGCACGGTGAACGCGAGCGTGGTGAGCGCGCCGATCGCGACGCCCGCCCAGGACCAGCGGTCCAACGGCTCCTCGCGGACCAACCAGGGCACCACGAGGAACAGCGCGAGCGTGCCCGGCACCCAGGCTGAGCCGAAGATCGTCGCGGCAAGGTCGAATCCGGGGACCGCCGGGTGCTCGACGGCGTACGTCATCCAGCCGCCGCCCAGCGCGGACAGACCCCCACCGACGGCGGCGAGCGCCAGCAGCCAGGCGACCGCGTGGCTGCGCCGGGACAGGATGACGGCCGCAACCGTGCCGTAGACGAGCCCCACCGTGACGTCGACCACGAGGAACAGCACGTCGGGCGTGATCGGCGCACCGCTCGCGACGAGCAGCACCGCGCCCGCGATCGCCGGGAGCGCGGCGGCCACGACGACGGCGACGGCGGCGCGCGGCCGGCCGGGGTAGCGCGCCGGCGGCGTCGTGCTCATGGAGCGCACGCTAGCGCCCCGGCGGCACGCGGCCGCCGGGGCGCTCCGGGCGTTGAGCCGTGCACTCAGCGCCGGTCGCCGAGGGCGAACCCGAGCGAGACAACGAGCAGCCAGATCGGGCCCACGAACCCCGCCATGTACTGCAGTGGGGAGATCCCGGCCACGACCGTCAGCGCGCCGAGCACCAGGGAGACGACGCCGATCCAGCGCGGCGCGGCTCCGTGGCGCAGCGACGCCGCGGAGAGGGCGAGGGCGGTGAGCCCGGCACCCACCCAGAGCCACGGGATCGTGGCGACCCAGTCGGTGTAGAACGCCGCCGACTCCGGCACGAACAGCTCCGGCTCGGAGAACCCGAGCGCGAACTGCGTGTCCAGGCCGCTGCCGAGCAGCAGTGCCGCCGCGGTCAGGAGGAGCCCGGCGAGGCCGACCTGCCCGTGCAGCGCACCGGCCGGTCCCTGCTGGTCGAGGCGCCGCTTCAGGCCGGCTCCGAAGATCGGCAGCGCGAGCATCGTGAGGCAGGCCAGGAGGTGGAAGGCCAGGAAGGCGCCCTGCTTGGTGGCGGCGTCGGCGAGCATCGCCTCCGCGTCGCCGGCGGTGGCCTCCCAGTCGACGGACGTCGCCATCGAGGCCTGGATGGTGGCGATGCCGAGCACGCCGGCGGCAACTCCGGTCCAGGCCCAGGCGCGCGGCGGTCGCGTGGGGCGGAGGGTGGGGGACGGCGTCGGGACGCCGGCGGGGTCGGTCCGGATGGACATGCGGTTCTCCTCGGGTCGGCCCGCCGGTCGACGGGCAGCCGAGGTCAACGCTCGGGTGGGCCGCGTCCCGGGCACCAGGGCGCACGGCCCGGGTTTCCGGGCGATGGGCGCAGGCTCACGCCTCGCTGGCGTCCGCACCCCCGAGCAGGCGGAGCATCCGCCGCACGACCTCGTCCGACACGGCCGCGTCCGCCGCGCCCGGCGCCGTGGGCTCGCGAGGGCCGTGCACCGCGTCGTGCAGCCGCTCCATCTCCTCGTCGAGGCGTGCCGCCGTCGACGCCGACTCCCGGAGCTGAGCCACCACCTCCGGCGGGACCGCGCCGTCGAACTTGTAGAAGATCTTGTGCTCCAGGGTTGCCCAGAAGTCCATCGCGACGGTCCGGAACTGCACCTCGACAGGCACGTGCACCGGGCCCGACGACAGGAACACCGGGATCTCGACGATCGCGTGCAGCGACCGGTACCCGTTCGGCTTGGGCTCGGCGATGTAGTCCTTGACCGTGCGGACGACGACGTCGGGCTGGTCGACCAGCGCGTCGAAGACCCGGTAGGCGTCCGACACGAACGAACACGTCACCCGGACGCCGGCGATGTCCGTGATGCTGGAGCGAATCCCGTCGAGCGAGGGTTCGACGCCCCGGCGGGTCGCCTTGTCGACGACGCTCTCCGGGCTCTTGAGGCGGGTCGAGACGTGCTCGATCGGGTTGTAGCTGTGGAGCTGTGCGAACTCCTCGCGGAGGATCTCGAGCTTCGTCGTCACCTCCTCCATCCCGAAGCGGTACGAGAGCATGAACCGCGTGAAGTCCTCACGGACGCGACGGAACGACTCGATGACGTCCGGCGGGATCTCCGGGGTGCGGGCCATCATCCATTCTCACCCGCGGACGGCGGGCGTCACGCACGGGGTGCGGGACGCCGTCGGGCACGAGAAAGGGCGAGCATCCTCTGCTCGCCCTTTCCAAGGTATAGCGCACCGGGGGGCTTGCGGCAAGGCCCCCGTCACGTCGCACAATCTTCGTCCGGACCTGTGCGAACACCTCCGCTCGCCGCCCGTCTCCGGCCGCCACACCGAACCTCGGAGCCGATCTGTGTCTTCTCTGTCCACCAGCGCCTTCGACCTCCCCGACCGCCTCGCCGCCAAGTCCGACCCGTCGCTGATCGATCGCGACGAGGAGCATTTCGCCGCCATCGCCGAGAGCCTCGAGCAGCAGATCGCCGACCTGTCCGACCGGCTGGACGCCGAACGGAAGGCGCCCGGCGGCAGCGGCACGGCGGCGCTGGAGCGGGACCAGGAGATCCACCGCCTCACCGCGCGCCTGCGCACGCTGCGCCGCTTCGGGCTGGACCTGTGCCTCGGCCGCATGGTGCAGACCGACGCGCCGGAACCGGTGTACGTGGGTCGGCTGGGACTCACCGACGCCGCCGGCAAGCGACTCCTGGTCGACTGGCGCTCGCCCGTGGCGGAGCCGTTCTTCGGTGCCACCCACGGGAACCCCATGGGCCTCGCGAGCCGCCGTCGGTACCGCTGGACCGCCGGCCGGATCAGCGACTACTGGGACGAGGTGTTCACCGCGGAGGGCCTGTCCGACGACGCCGAGCGCGCTGCCCTCGACGACCAGTCCGCCTTCATCGCCAGCCTCGGCAGCACCCGGTCGGCCCGGATGCGCGACGTGCTCGGCACCATCCAGGCCGACCAGGACGCGATCATCCGCGCGGGATCCGAGGGTGCGCTCGTCGTCGACGGCGGACCGGGGACCGGCAAGACCGTCGTCGCCCTGCACCGCACCGCCTACCTGCTCTACTCCGACCCGCGCCTCGGGCACCGGCGCGGCGGGGTGCTGTTCGTCGGCCCCCACCAGCCCTACCTCGCGTACGTCTCCGACGTCCTGCCGAGCCTCGGTGAGGAGGGAGTGCAGACGGCCACGCTCGCCGACCTGGTTCCCGAGGGCGCCGCCGCCCGGCCCGAGGTCGACCCGGCCGTGGCTCGCCTGAAGGCGGACGCGCGGATGGTGGCGGCGATCGAGCCGGCCGTGCGGTTCCACGAGAAGCCGCCGACGGAGGGCATGGAGGTCGAGACGCCGTGGGGTGACGCCTGGGTCAGCACCGCGGACTGGGCCGAGGCGTACGACGCCGTCGAGCCCGGCACCCCGCACAACGAGGCGCGCGAGGTGATCTGGGAGGCGCTGCTCGCGATCCTGGTCGACAAGCTCCACGACTCCGGGGACGACGACGGCGACCCGGGCGCCGAGGAGGAGTTCGACGCGTACGGGTTGCGCCGCGAGGACCCGACGGCGGAGGTCCGGCGAGCGCTCGGCACGAACGACGAGCTGGTCCAGGCGTTCGGTCGGGCGTGGCCGATCCTGGAGGCGGCCGACGTCGTCGGCGACCTGTGGGAGGTTCCCGCCTACCTGCGCCTGTGCGCCCCCTGGCTGGAGCGCGACGAGGTCGCGAGCCTCCAGCGCGCGGACGCCCGCGCGTGGACGGTCTCCGACCTGCCGCTCCTCGACGCCGCGCGGCTGCGGCTCGGCGACCCGGAGGCGTCCCGCCGCAGTCGCCGGCAGCAGGCGGTGCTCGACGCCGAGCGCGCACGCGTGGACGACGTCGTCGACCATCTGATCGAGACGGACACGTCCGACATGCACGTGATGTCGATGCTCCGCGGCCAGGACCTGCGCAGCGCCCTCGTGGACTCCTCGGGGCTGCCCACCGCCGACCCGGACCTGCTCGCGGGTCCGTTCGCGCACGTCGTCGTGGACGAGGCGCAGGAGCTGACCGACGCCGAGTGGCAGATGCTGCTGGCGCGGTGCCCGTCGCGGAGCCTCACCGTCGTCGGCGACCGCGCCCAGGCGCGGCACGGCTTCGCGGAGTCGTGGCAGGAGCGGCTCGAGCGGGTCGGCCTCGGCCGGGTGAGGTTGGCGTCGCTGAGCATCAACTACCGCACCCCGGAGGAGGTCATGGCAGCGGCCGAGCCCGTCATCCGGGCGGCGCTCCCCGACGCGAACGTGCCCACGTCCATCCGCAGCACCGGGGTCCCCGTGGCTCACGGACCGGCGTCGGACCTCGGCACGATCCTCGAGGAGTGGCTCGCGACCCACGACGACGGCGTCGCGTGCGTCATCAGCGCGGCCGGTGACGTCGTGGTCGCGGACACAGCCCGGGTGCAGTCGTTGACGCCGGTGCTGGCGAAGGGTCTCGAGTTCGACCTGGTCGTCCTCGTCGACCCCGAGGCGTTCGGGCAGGGCATCGAGGGCGCCGTCGACCGGTACGTCGCGATGACCCGGGCGACGGGGGAGCTCGTCATCCTCACGAGCGACTGACCCTGGCCGGCGGCCTGCCTCGCCTCGTGCCCGTGGGTGACCTCCCGCCCCTCATCGAAGCGCCGTCGGCGTCGACTACCGCTTCGTCTAGCCCGCGTCAGCTCCGGCGCGTGAGGCGGAGGACCGGAAGCACGCGGTCCGTCCTGACCTCGTACTTCGCGAAGTTCGGTGCCGCAGCTGTGATCTGCGCCCATGCGGCGTCGCGCTCGTCGCCGTGGAGCTCCTGCGCGCTGACCGGGATCTTCTGCCCGTCGAGCTCGATCGTCACCTCGTCCGGGTGGGCCGCGAGGTTGAGGTACCAGGCGGGGTTCGACGCGGCGCCGGCGGCCGAGGCCACGATGATCCACGTGCCGTCGGGTCCCGGGAACCACCCGACCGGCGTCGCACGCTCCTGACCGCTCTTGCGGCCGATGGTGGTGAGCACGAGCGCGTTCATGCCCATGACCTTCCCGCCCTTGGTGCGGATCTTCTTCACGGTCCGCCGGTTCACCCAGGCGACCAGGCGGCCACCGGGCTGGCGGGCACCGCGCGTACCCGTGGTGTGACTGAAGCTCATGACGTCCTCCTGTGGTGGCTTCCTCCTCGGATAGTACACACCATGGACTATCGCGTGCATGTACGATCGTCTGCGTGAGCGAGCCAGCTGACCACGCGCCGTCGTGCCCTCTCGGCGGTACCACGGGACTTCCCGCGCTCGTGGACCTGTCCCTGCTGATCCGGGCGACCGTCGGCGGGGTAGCCGAGCGCCACGAGCTCACGGCCACGCAGGGGCGGCTGCTCTGCCTGCTCGAGCACGGGCCGCTCCGGATGGCGGACCTGGCGCAGCGACTGGGTGTGGAGAAGGCGGCGCTGACCGGCCTCGTCGACCGCGCCGAGCGCCGAGCGCTCGTCGAGCGCCGCGCGGTGCCAGGGGATCGGCGGGCGACGCACGTGTCCCTCACCTCGCGAGGAGCCACGGCGATGACCTCCTTCCACGCCGACGTGGCGGACGCGCTCGACGCGATGCTCGGCACGCTCGGTCCCGAGGAGCGCGAGGCCTTCCGCCGGATGGCTCGGGTGGTGGTGGACGGGGCCGGGGCGCCTGCCGCCGTCGCGCACGGCTGACGGCGGACCGGCCGCTCAGCCGCGGGGACGCGGCCGTGCCACGCGCGCAGCTCGCCCGGCCGACCGACCGCGATGCGGACACATCCGCACGGCGCGGGCCGCGATCCCCCGGGCGCTGCGACGATCGCACCCATGACCACCGCCCTGGACCACGACGCCGTCGCCCCACCCGAGCGCGAGGCGCACCCGCTCGCCGCGCGCGTCGACGAGGTTCTCACCGGGCTGCTGCCCGACCTGCGGCAGCTCGCCGACGAGCTGCACGACGACCCCGAGACCGCGTACGAGGAGCACCGGTCCGCCGCGCGCGTCGCGGCGCTCCTCGAGCGCCACGGGGTGGCGGCGCAGGTCGGGGCGTTCGGGCTGCCGACGGCGCTGCACGCCAACGCCGGCGACGGCGGTCCGCGCGTCGCGATCCTCGCGGAGTACGACGCGCTCCCGGACATCGGGCACGCGTGCGGGCACAACCTCATCGCTGCCACCGCCGTGGGCGCCTTCCTCGCCGTGCGCGAGCTGCTGGAGCACGCCGGCGGCACCGTCGAGCTCATCGGCTCCCCGGCGGAGGAGGGCGGTGGCGGCAAGCAGCGGATCATCGACGCCGGCGGGTTCGAGGGCGTCGCTGCCGCCGTCATGGTGCATCCCGGCAACCGCGACCGCGCGTACGGCTCGGGTCTCGGCATGCGGCACGTCGAGGTGACGTACCGCGGCGTCGAGGCGCACGCGTCGGCGGCGCCGGAGCGCGGCTACAACGCGCTCGACGCCGTGGTGACGGCGTACCAGTCGGTGGCGCAGGTGCGCCAGCACATCCTCCCGACGGACCGCGTGCACGGGATCATCACCGACGGCGGCCAGGCGCCGAACATCGTTCCCGGGCGCGCGGCCGCTCACTTCTTCGTGCGCTCCGCGACGATCGACGGACTCGAGGCGCTGTCGGAGCGGGTGGACGCCGCGCTGCGGGGCGCCGCGATCTCGACGGGCACCGAGGCCGAGATCGTGTGGGACCGCCTGCCTGCCTACCTCCCGGTGAACGTGAACCAGGCGCTGGCGGACCGCTTCGCCGCGAACCTGCGCGGCCGCCGGGAGTTCCCGCCGCCGTCGCCAGCGGCCACCGGCGGCGGATCCACGGACCTGGGCAACGTCAGCCACGTGGTGCCCGCGATCCACCCGAACATCGCGACGGCGCCCGAGGGGATCGGCGCGCACACCGCGGCGTTCGCCGCGACGACGCTGCAGCCGCTCGCGACGCAGGGCGTGCTCGACGCCGCGTTCGGCCTGGCGACGACGGTGCTCGACGTCCTCGGCGACGCCGAGCTCCGGGCCGCGATCGCCGCAGACTTCGAGGCCTCGCGGGAGGGTGACGCATGAGCACCGCGACGAACGACGTCGGCACGTCGTTCCTGGCCGACTGGGAGGCGTGGCACGCGGCCCGCGAGGCGGAGCTGCGCCGGCCGCACGGCTGGCTCAGCCTCACGGCGCTGCACTGGCTGGGCACGGAGCCGACGACGCTCGACGACCTGCCCGGTCGTTGGTGGTACGACGACGAGGGGACCTGGGTCGAGCCCGACGCCGCATCGTCGTCAGACGGCGGGGCGGTGCTCCTCGACGGCGTCGCGCTCACCGGGCGCACCCGGGTCGGCGACGCCTCCGGAGCGGGCGTCGGCGCCGTCGTCGTCGGTGACCGCGTGCTCGAGATCCTCGGCCGTGGCGCGGGCAACAGGGGTGTTCGGGTGCGCGACCCGGAGGCGCCCGGGCGCACCGGGTTCGACGGCGTCCCGACGTTCACGCCCGACCCCGCGTGGCGCCTCGACGCCGTGCTGACGCCGCTGGCCGACGCCGAGCGCGTGGCGGTGGGGTCCTCCGCCGAGCGCGTGCAGCACGTCGCCCAGATCATCGGGCACGTGAGGTTCACGTACGACGGCGCCCACCACAGCCTCGCCGTCGGCGCCGGCGGTTCGATCGCGTTCCGTGACGCGACGAGCGGTCGGGAGACGTTCGGACTGCTGCGCTTCTTGACCGTCACCCCGGACGACGACGGCGCCGTCGTGCTCGACTTCAACCGGGCCACCAACCCGCCGTGCGCGTTCAGCGACTACGGCACCTGCCCGCTCCCGCCGCCGGAGAACGTGCTGCCGTTCGCCGTCACGGCCGGGGAGAGGACGCCGACCCGGCCCGTCTGAGCGCGCGTCAGGGCCGGGGAACGTCCAGCGCCTCGAGCCGTCGGCGGCCAGACACGGCGAGGACCTCGACGATCCGACCGCCCGCCACCGTGCACGCCATCACGCCGAGCGGCTGGCCGGCCGCATCCCAGGCCATGACCCCGAGCTCCCCGTTCACGAGGACGCGCCGCGCCGTCACGCCCAGGCCCGCTCCGCGGCTGACAGCGCGGGCGAGTGCCGCCGATCCCCGCCGGACCACGACCTCCCCGCTCGGGGCGTGGGTGCGCCAGACCACGTCCGGGTGGAGCACCCGCACCAGGCCGTCGAAGTCCCCGTCCCGTGCGGCCGCGAGGAACGCGTCGACGACGGCGCGCTGCCGGCGTCGGTCGTCGGCCGGGGATGGGGAGCCCTGCAGCTTTCGTCGCGCCCTGCTGGCGAGCATCTTCGTGGCGGCCGTGGACCTGCCGAGGACGGTGGCGATCTCCTCGAACGGCATCGCGAACATGTCGTGCAGCACGAACGCGAGGCGCTCCGCGGGGCCGAGCGTGTCGAGCACGACCAGGAGCGCCAGCCCGACGGAGTCCGCCAGCTCCGCCTCGCTCGCGGGATCGCCGTCGTCCTCGGTGACGACGAGCTCGGGCAGGTCGCCCCCGACGGGGGTCTCGCGTCTCGAGCGGCGCGAGCGCAGCACGTCCAGGCAGACCCGGCCGACGACCGTGGTGAGCCAGCCGGCGAGGTTGTCGATCGCCGCCTCGTCCTGCCGCGCGAGGCGGAGCCACGCCTCCTGCACGGCGTCCTCAGCGTCGGCCCGCGACCCGAGCATGCGGTAGGCGACGGCGACCAGGCGTGGGCGCTGCGCCTCGAACGCCTCGGCGACGTGCTCCCCGGAACCGGGCTCGGTCATGCCGTTACCTTCCTCTCCCACGGTGCGTCATGGGTGATGACGGGCCCGGACGGGCGAAGGTCACAACGACGGAGCACCTCCCCATGAATCTCGCACTCTGGATCGTCGCCGGGCTGATGGCGGCGGTCTTCCTGGTGGCCGGCTCGACGAAGCTGTTCATCCCGCGATCGACGCTCGCCGAGGCTCCCGGGGGCGGCTGGGTGGGCGGCTTCAGCGCCTCGTTCGTCAAGGTCCTGGGCGCGTTGGAGATCGCCGGGGGAGTCGGTCTCGTCCTGCCAGCTGCCCTCGGCGTCGCGCCGTTCCTGACGCCGGTCGCGGCGTCCGGGCTGGCGATCGTCATGGTGGGTGCGGCCGTCGTGGAGATCCGACGCCGCGAGTACGCGCACGCGCTCCTGAACGTCGCGTACCTCGCGCTTCTCGTGTTCGTGGCGTGGGGTCGGTTCGGCCCGGAGGTGCTGGGCTGACGAGGCGCGTGCTGGCCCGCGCGCTGGACGACTGCGGGTGGGAGCCCGAGCCGGGGCCGGTCGGGCTCGCTCAGACCGCCGGCGACGGCGCGACGGGACGGCCGCCGTCGTCGTCCTGAACGGACGAGACCTGCACACCGTGCTGCGCCAGGAGCGCGGTGAGCGCGTCGTGCCCGTGCTCGACGTGCCAGTGCACCGCCGCCAGCCCCGCGGCCCGCGCGCCGTCCACGTTGGGCGGGTTGTCGTCGATGAACAGGACGCTCGCGGGCTCGTCCCCGATGAGGCGCGCCGCCCGTAGGAAGAACTCCGGGTCGGGCTTCGCGACGCCGAGCTCGCACGAGTAGCTGCTCGTGTCGAACAGGGCGTCGTAGCCGAGGTCGGCCCGCATGAACGCCGCCCGGTACGACTCCTGGTTCGTGCCGAGGTGCACGCCGAGGCCGGCGGCGCGGACCGCCCGGACCAGCGCGATCGACTCCTCGACCAGCTCGATGCGGTGCCACACGTCGGCGTAGACGTCCTCGACCGGAGTGGTCACGCCGAACTCCTCCAGGGCCGCGGCGAGGAGCGGGAGGTAGTCGCCGCGGCCGGCGAGCATCGGCAGCTCCTCGCTCCACGTGCGCCTGAAGAACTCCTCCGTGCGGTCGCCGAGGTGCGGCTCCATGGCGGCGATCCAGCCGCCGGGAACGAGCTGCAGGACGCCGTCGGCGTCGAACAGGACATGGCGGATCGTCATCCCGAGCAGCCTATCCGGCGCGCCTCACGCCTCGGCGAACCAGTCCTCGATCTCGAGACCGGGGACGCGCGTGAGCTCTCTCGTGTTGTTCGTGACCATCACGAGGCCCAGCGAGCGCGCGTGCCCGGCGAGCAGCACGTCGTGCGGACCGATGGGACGACCTTCGTTCGCGAGCGGCGCACGGATCCTCCCCGGTGAGGCATCAGCCGCGGACCGGACGGCGTCGGCCGCGCAGCGACAGAATGGCCGGGTGTCCGGCCCCGTCCAGCTCCTGCGCTCCGCGATCGCACCGCTCACGCGGACGCGGGCGTTCCGCGCCGTCGGTCCCGTCCTGCTCCCACCCGCCGAGCGGCTCCTCGCCGCCCTCACCCGCGGCCGCGTCCAGCTCAGCGCCCTGCTCGTGCCGTCGCTCGTGCTGCACTCGACCGGCGCGAGGTCGGGCGAGCCGCGCGACACCTACCTCATGTACACACCCGACGGCCCGGGCCGCGCGATCGTCGCCGGGACGTCGTTCGCCCGCGACCGGCATCCCGCGTGGACGTACAACCTGCTCGCGCACCCGGACGCGAGCATCAGCGTGCGCGGCCGGCCGATCCCCGTCCGGGCGTCGCGCATCACCGACGACGGCGAGCGCGACGCCGCGTGGGCACGCATCGAGGCCCAGTGGCCGGGGTACCGCGCGTACGAGCGGGACTCCGGTCGCGTGGTGCGGCTGTTCCGGCTGCAGGCCGTGGCCCGCACGGAACCCCGGGCCGGGTGAGCGGGTGGGCGGCCGCGTGGGGGCGTCCTAGCCCTGCGGCGGACCCGTACCGTCCCCGGCCGCGGCGAGGGTCGAGGCCAGCGTCGCGGCGCGATCCGCGAACGTGCGCCAGCGCTGGGGTGTCACCGCGAGGCGGGCGACGGCGGCACTCTCGCTGCACGCACGCTGCCGCCACGCCCGCACCCTCCCGTCGCGGATCTCGAAGCTCGCCAGCACTCCGCCGCACCAGCCGTGGGCGTCGGCGTCCCCCTCGGCGGCCCAGCCGCTGACCTTCTGCTCGGCCGTCACCCACTCGATCGCCTCGATCTCCGCCTGGATCCGTGCGGCCAGCTCGAACCCGAGCGCGGCGGCGGCGGCCTCACGCCGGGCGAGCAGCTCCGACCGCACGGCAGCGAGCGCCGGGGCCTCGCGGCGGAGCACTGCCGCGAAGGCGGCCTCCCGTTCCGCCCGGTCACCGGGCGCCACGCCCCGCACCCGGGCCATGTCCCGGTCGAACCCGCCCAGTCGCTCTCCCGCGTACGCGAGGGACAGCGCGCGATTGAGCGCCGAGGCCGCGAGGCGCACCTTCTCCCCACCGAGGTAGGGGCCGAAGACGGGGGCCGCTCCGCCCGGATCGTGTCGCAGGACCGCGCGCCGTTCCAGCCTGATATAGACGATCGACTCGACGCCCTCTGTCCGGTTCCACCGGGGCCTCGACGCCTCGAGGAGGTTCCGTTCCAAGAAGGCGGCCTCGTGCTCGCTGTCGCAGACCACCGCCTCGACCCGCGCGATCTGCGGGACCATCCGGCGGAGATGCCCACGCCCGCGCAGGTCTCCCCAGTAGGACGTGACGCGCCGCCGCAGCTCGGAGGCCCGCCCGACGTACAGCACACGGCCCCGGGCGTCTCGGAACCGGTAGACGCCCGGTGCGGGCGGCAGCAGTCGCACCTGTGGCAGCGGCGTCCCCACGGGCGCGATCCTGCCATGCCGTCGCGGAGGCGCTCCGCGGTCGCTCATCCGAGCGCGCCCGGACACGGAGTGGCAGCATGCGCGTTCATGACGACACAGCGCCCCGTCGTGCGGACGGCAGCGAGCGGGCGCCGCGCCGTCGGACCGCCCCCCGTCCGGGCGGTCGTCACCGTGCGGCGGACGGGAGGGACCCGATGAGCGAGCCCGCGCCGTCGTCGTCGCGGTCCCGCCTCGTCTCGATGCGCCCGCGCGACCCCGGCGAGCCGTTCCGGACGGCGAGCACGCTCGAGCTGTTCTTCGACCTCGTCTTCGTGGTGGCCGTGAGCATCGCGGCGGTCAACCTCCACCACGCGCTCACCGAGGGGCACGTCCTCGACGGGCTGGTCTCCTACGGCCTCGTGTTCTTCGCCATCTGGTGGGCGTGGATGAACTTCACGTGGTTCGCGACGTCGTTCGCCACCGACGACTGGCTCTACCGCGTGCTGACGATCGTCCAGATGGCGGGCGTGCTCGTGCTCGCCGCGGGGATCGAGTCGGCGTTCACCGAGCTGGACTTCACGATCCCGGTGATCGGCTACGTCGTCATGCGCGCCGCGATGGTGACGCAGTGGTTGCGGGCGTCGAGGTCGGCGGGGGCGGCCCGGAGGGCCACGCGCATCTACGCGGCCGGCATCGCCGCGGTGCAGGTGTACTGGCTCCTCCTGCTGCTCCTCCCGACCGGTGGGGCGATCATCGCCGGCTTCCTGGTGGGCGTCGTCCTCGAGCTGGCCATCCCCGTCCTCGCGGAACGCACCGGCCCGACGCCGTGGCACCCGCACCACATCACCGAGCGCTACGGCCTGTTCACCCTGATCCTGCTCGGCGAGAGCTTGCTCGCGTCGTCGAACGCGATCATCGGAGCCTTGCACGACGACACCGAGCTCGGCCCCCTGATCTCGATCGCCGTACTGACGATCGTGGTCACGGCAGCACTGTGGTGGATCTACTTCTGGCCCCCGCACCACACGGCGATCGGGAGCCTCGGGCGGTCGATCCGGTACGGCTACGTGCACTTCTTCGTGTTCGCCGCGGCGGGCGCCTTCTCGGCCGGGATCGAGGTCGAGATCGACGTGCTCACGGGCCACAGCGTGCTCGACGACGTCGCCGCCTCCTTCACCGTGACGGTGCCGATCGCCGTCTTCGTGCTCGGCATCTGGTGGATCGCGATCCGGGAGAACGCGGATCGCGTGGTCAACGTCGTCGTACCGCTCGGCGCGGTGCTGGTGCTGTTCGATCCGATCATCCCGATCCCGGTGACACTGACGGCGGTGCTCATGATCGCGATCGTCGTCGTTCTCGTGCTGCACCCGCCGGTGTCTCGAGGCGGCTCGCACCCCGCGGAGCCGTGACGCGCCGCGGATCAGGTGTCCATCGGGGTCAGGACCGCGATCTCCCAGCGGCCCTCGGTGAGGACGAGCTGGTAGACGAAGCGCTCGGCCGGCTCGCCGTCGTGGAGCCACCGCACGTCGACCCACCGGCTGTGCCCGGTCTCGGCGATCACGTCGATCTCGGCCCGTGCTTCGTTCACGCCCGCGTACTGACCGACGGCCGCGGCGAAGAAGGCCTCCGTCTGGGCACGGTCCGAGACGGCTACGGCCTGGCCCGGGAACTCGATGAGTGCCGGGACGGCGTAGAGGTCGGCGATCGCCGTGGCGTCGCGGTCGAGCAAGGCCCGGGTGTAGGTGTCGAAGAAGTCGCGTGCTGTCGTCGTCTCCGTCATGGTCTCGACGCTAGCTCGCGACCCGGACACGCTCTGTCCGGGAGACGTCGTCGGGCCGCCGGCTCCGAATCATCACGGCGCTGACGACGGCGGCGGCGAGCAGGGTGCCCGCCCCGACCGCCAGGGCGGTGGTGTAGCCGTGGATCGCGGCCTCGGTCTGCGTCGCGCTCTGGTCGGACAGGTAGCTGGTGCTCGACAGGACGGCGACGGTGTTCAGCAGGGCGACCCCGATGGCCGCGCCGAGCTGCTGCGCGGCGTTGAAGGTTGCCGACGCCGCGCCGATATCGTGTCCCTTGACTCCTTGGGTGGCGGTGCTGGCCGTAGGCGTGATCACCAAGCCCATGCCGAGCCCGGTGAGCACCATCGCGGGCAGCAGGTAGACGGCGAACACGTGGGAGGAGTCCGCCTCGAGGAAGGTCAGGACGAGCAGCCCGGCGGCCGCCGCGAGCAGTCCGCTGACGACGAGAACGCGCGCAGGGACGCGACCCATGAGCTTGCCTGCGATCCAGACGGACCCCACCAGGGCGACGAGAGCGTGGATGAGCAGGACGCCGCCCGCCCCGATCGGGGAGTAGCTGAGCTGGGACTGCGTGTAGTAGCTCATGAACAGGTAGAAGCCGAACATCGCGAGGAACATCAGAGCGATCGCGATGAAGGATCCCGCTCGGGCCCGATCCGTCAGCACGCTGAGCGGGAGAACGGGCTGGGCGGCGCGTCGCTCGACGAGCACGAACGCTGTCAGCAGGACGATCCCGCCGACCAGCAGGCCGAGCACGAGCGGCGACACTCCGGCCCTGGTCTCGATCCGGCTGATACCCAGGACGATGGCCGCGATCCCGGCAGCACTGAGGACGCCACCGAGGACGTCGACGCGCCCGGTGCGCGGCACCGGGGCGAGCCTCGGGATCAGGACGGCGCCGACGGCGGCTCCGACGGCGATCGGGACGTTGATGTACAGGCACCACCGCCAGCTCGCGAACTCAGTGAGCAGGCCACCGAGGACCAGGCCGATCGCCGACCCCGTCGCGCCGACCGCGGCGAACACCCCGAACGCGCGGCCACGCTCACGGGGGTCCGGGAACGACAGCGACAGCACCGACAGTGCCGCCGGCGCCAGCAGAGCCGCGAAAACCCCCTGGAGCGCGCGGGCGCCGATCAGTGCCGCCGGGTTCCAGGCGAGCCCCGCGAGGAACGAGGCCACCGCGAAGCCCAGCAGACCGATCACGAACGCCCGTCGATGACCGATCGCCCCGCTGACCCGGCCACCGATCAGCAGCAACCCGCCGAAAGCCAGCAGGTAGGCGCTGATGACCCAGTGGCGCGTGTCCTCTCCCAGCCCGAGCTGCGCATCCGCCGACGGCAAGGCGATGTTGACGATCGTGCCGTCCAGCACCACGAGCAGCTGCGCCGCGGCCACCGCCCACAGCACTCCCCAGCGCCCAGCTCCAGAGCCACCTGCGTGTTTCTTCATCCGCCCGTCCCTTACATCGTTCCGGAGTCCCTAACAGCGTTAGGGGCGCCTACGAGCGTACTAGAGTGGAGCAGCCGGTAGACGATCAGACGAGGGCGGGCCGATGCCGACGAGGCGAGCGCCGGAGGACCGGGCGGCGGCGTCGAGCGTGTGGCTGCGACCCCAGCGACCCGAACGTGACGACCCCCCGCTGACCCGCGGCCGCATCGTCGAGGCGGCCGTCGAGCTGCTGGACGACGCAGGGCTCGACGCGCTCAGCATGCGCAGACTCGCCGAGAGACTGGGCGTCGTCGCGCCGTCGCTGTACTGGCACGTGCGGACGAAGGACGACGTTCTCGACCTCGCCGTCGACCACGTCTTCGGCGAGGCCGGGACACACGCCTCGTCGCCCGGTCAGCCGTGGCGACGATGTGTCGAACGCCTCGCCGTCGCCTGGCGATCAGTGCTCGTCAGACATCCCTGGGTGCCACCTGTGGCCGCGCAGCGCCCGAGCCTCGGGCCGAACTTCCTCGATCAGCTGGAGGCCCTGCAGTCGACGCTCCGGCAGGCCGGGCTGGAGGGCCCGGACCTGTCCGCGGCGACCTGGACGATCTACAACCAGATCGTCGGCTCCGCCTCGACCGAGGCCACGCTGACGATCGGCGAGGAGGATCGCACCCGCGGGCAGGCGCTCCTGGAGGACCGGTCCGACCGCTACCCGACCCTCGCGGAGCACCGCTACCTCGACAACGACGACTGGTCCGGTGACTTCATGAGGGGGCTGGGGTACCTCCTCACCGGCATCGAGGCGCACGTCCACGCCAGCGCACGCGCCGCGGAGACCTGACGACCCTGGATCCGAACGGGTCCTCGACAGTCCACCAGCGCGGGAGACCGCCTACGATCTGGTGGGATGAGCGCGCCCGAGTACGTCGTCTTCGTCAATGGTGGGTACGGCACGGGCAAGACGTCGGTCCTGGAGGTCGGTGGTCCGCTACTTCGGCCTGACCACATGAGCCTCCGCGCCCGAGGAGGTGCGGTCATCGGCGCTGCCAGGACCCGGACGCCGTCGGCGTGACGGTCTCGTTCGTGCCGGAGCAGACGGACGCCTCGATGTCCGACGGCGAGCGCCTCACCTGGGGCTTCCTGCTCACGGACGAGGACGGCCGCTGGCTCGTGTTCGACGCCGGCGCAGGTTGAGCGGCGCTTAAGGCCTGGACGCGTCGGGCGGACCGGTCCACGGTGGCGTCATGTCGATCTGGAACCTCGATCAGCGCGACCTCTGGGGCGCGGACGCCGCAGCGAGCTACGACACCCCGGGCGAGGGCATGTTCGCCCCCGACGTCCTCGGGCCCACGCTCGATCGTCTGCACGCCCTCAGCGAGGGCGGCCGCGTGCTCGAACTCGCGATCGGCACGGGCCGGGTCGGCGTCCCGTTGCGGGAGCGCGGCGCCGACGTCAGCGGCATCGAGCTGTCCGAGGCGATGGTCGACGTCCTGCGCACGAAGGCGACCGAGGAGGAGCTCCCCGTCGTCGTCGGCGACATGGCGACCGCACGCGTGCCCGGCGACTTCAGCCTCGTCTACCTCGTGTTCAACACGATCTCGAACCTCTACACGCAGGAGGCGCAGGTGGCGTGCTTCCGCAACGCGGCCGCCCACCTCGCGCCCGGCGGGCGATTCCTCGTCGAGCTGTGGGTGCCGCGCCCGCAGCCCGTCACCGGCGGACGCCACGCCCAGGTCTTCACCGCGGAGGACGGCTACCTCGGCGTCGACGTCCTCGACATGGCGCACCAGCGCGTCGTCTCCCATCACATCCATTTCGACGACGACGGCGCCGCGCGCGTGTGGTTCTCACCGCACCGGTTCATCTGGCCGGGAGAGCTCGACCTCATGGCGCGCCTGGCCGGCATGGAGTTGGAGTCGCGGCACGCGGACTTCGCCGGCGCCCCGTTCACGAGCGACTCGCCGTCGCACGTGTCCGTGTACCGACTGCCCGAGCGTCCCGCCGACTGAGTACCCGCGCCCCCGTGCTGCGACGATGGCGGCATGCCGCTCACGAACCCTTGGCTCAGCGGGCCCGCTCCCGACGTCGACCTTCCGCGGGACCAGCTCGAGGAGCGGATCCTCAACCTGCTCTCGACCCACAACCTCGCGGTGATCGCGACCGTCGACGCGGACGGGGCGCCGACGGCCACGCCCGTGCGTTACTCCAGCCTCGGGTTCGAGATCTTCTACTCGAGCTGGAACGGCTCGAGGAAGTCGCGGAACCTGCGGCGCGACCCGCGCGTCTCGGCCGGGATCGTCGCGCCCCTCGTCGGCCAGGCGAGCAGCCGCGGCGCCCAGCTCTTCGGCACCGCTCGCACCCTCGAGCGCGACGACCCGGCGTCGGAGCCGTACTGGGAGGCGTTCCGGTGGCAGTCCGACCACGTCGAACGTGGCCGATCGATCGACGAGCCGCCCGCCGACCCGCTGACGGTCATCACGCCGTCGCGCATCCTCTATACCGAGCACTGGCTCCGCCGCACGGGCTACCGGCCGCGGCAGACGTGGCGCGCCGACGGCTGATGTCCTGCGTGGCTGTGCCTCAGCCTCCCGACTCGGGCCGCCAGTCGGCGGGCGGGTCCTCGCCCACCCGGCCGTCGACCGCCTCCCGGAGCAGGTCCGCGTGACCGGTGTGGCGCCCGTACTCCTCGAGGAGGTCGCACAGCAGCCGGCGCAGGCTGAGGTGTCCCCGGCCCGGCCACTCCAGGTGCACGAGCTGGTCGAGTCCGCCGTCGGCGAGCGCGGCGCCGAGCCGCGCGCGGGACTGCTCGACCTGGCGGTCCCAGACGGCGTACAGCTGGTCGGGGCTGTCCGTCGCCGCGGACGTGAAGTCCCAGTCGTCGTCCTCGTCCCACGGCGCGGTGTCCCACGGCGGCCCCATCGGCGTGCCGTCGAGCTTGGTCGTGAACATCTGGTTCTCGGCCCGGGCGAGGTGCTTGAGGAGGCCGCCGAGCGTCAGGGTCGAGGCGCCGATCCGGGTCTGGAGGCCGACGGCGTCGAGCCCGTCGGCCTTCCACCGGAACGTGGCGCGCAGGCGGTCGAGCGCGCCGAGGAGGTGCTCGGTCTCGGTGCCCGCGAGGGGTGGTTCCCGCCAGTACTCGGGGTCGCTCATGGCGGCACCGTAGAGGCGATTCCGGACGATCGCCGCCCGGTTCCGGGTCAGTGGTGCAGCACCAGCTTGAGCCCGATCATCGCGACCCCCAGCAGCCCGGCTGCCGCCGTCGTCAGCGCGCGCTTGCCGCCGGTCAGCCCGCCGGCGGTGCCCATCCGCCATCCGACGACCATGAGCAGCACGACGTTGACGAGCAGGGCGACGTCGACGGCGAGCGCCGGCTCGACCCGCAGCACCGCCTCCGCGAGCAGCACGACGCCCGGCACGGCGCACGCCGCCACGAGCGGGAACCCGTCGGTGAGCACGCGGCGGCGCTCGTGCGCGTCGAGCGGGCGGCCGAGGACTGTCCGCGCCGCGATGCAGTCGGCGTACGTCTCGGCCGACCAGTAGACGACGAGCGTGCCGCCGAGCAGGGCGGCGACGCGCACGAGGCCGAGGTCCTCCGGCGCGGCAGCGAGGACCGACCCGGTGATGATCAGGCCGTACAGGTACGCGGAACGGCGCACGAACGGATCGGCGTCGGCGTCGTACGCACCGACGTGATGGTGGTGCTGACCGGCGTCGGTCGGCACGCTCGGCTCCCTCCCGCGGGGCGATCGGCTACTGCCGGGCCATGGCCACCCGCAGGCGCTCCTCGGGGCTGATGACGTGGTCGTGGTCGTCGGTCCCGACGTCGAGCTGGACCCAGAGCAGCTTGCCGGTGAACCGGCTGTCGCGGGCCGTGTAGTCCGGCGAGACGGTGGTGCCGGACTCGTACCCGATGTCGGTCGTCTCGTCGGCGGAGAACACCATCGCCTGAGTGGCGTCGACCCGGCCCGTGCCGACAGGACCGCCGTCGACGTACAGCGTGACGTCGCCCCCCTTGCCGAGCCCGCCGCCGTCGTACGCGAACTCCATCCGCGCCTGATGGGTGCCCGCCGGCACCGGCTCCTCCGACGACACCACGAAGCTCTGGATGCCGAGCACGTTGTAGCAGAACGTCATCCGGCCGTCGCGGAGGTAGACGCTCCAGCCGCCGAACCGCCCACCCTGCGCGATGAGCACGCCGGACGCTCCGCCGTCGGGCACCTCGACCTCAGCGGTGACGGAGAACGACCGGTTCTTCACGGTGACGACGCTGTTCTCCGAGAGGCGCCCCATGCCAGGGAAGAACAGCTGGGAGTCGCCGCGGATGAGCGTGGGGCGCCCGGCCATCGTCGGCTCGAGCCGCTCACCGGTGCGGTCGTCCAGCGGCAGCACGTTGTACTTCGTGGCCTCGATGAGCCACAGGCGCTGGAGCTTCGCGAGCATGTCCGGCCGCTCGGCGGCGAGGTCGTGCGCCTGGCTGTAGTCGGAGGACCCGTCGTAGAGCTCCCACAGGTCGTCGTCGAACGCCGGCAGCTCGCCGCCGACCATGACCCAGGGCGTGCGGTGCTTGGTGACGGCGCTCCACCCGCGGTGGTAGACCCCGCGGTTGGCGAACATCTCGAAGTACTGCAGGTCGTGCCGCTCCGGGATGTCCGCGCCGTCGAACGTGTACAGCATGCTCGTGCCCTCGATGGGCGCCTGCAGGACGCCGTTCACCATGGCCGGCTCCGGGAGGCCCGCGGCCTCGAGCACGGTCGGGGCGACGTCGATGACATGGGTGAACTGAGTACGCAGGCCGCCGCGGTCGGCGATGGTGCTCGGCCAGTGCACGATCGTTCCGTTCCGGGTGCCGCCCCAGTGGGAGGCGACCTGCTTCGTCCACTGGAACGGGGTGTCCATCGCCCACGCCCAGCCCACCGCGTAGTGGTTGTAGGAGGTCGGCGAGCCGAACTCGTCCATCTTGCTCCGCATGAAGTCCGGCGTCTCGAGCGCCGCCATGCCGTTGAAGTTGGCCATCTCGTTGAAGGCGCCGTTGACGGTGCCCTCGGCCGACGCGCCGTTGTCGCCGATGATGTAGTAGACGAGCGTGTCGCCGAGCACCTCGAGATCCTCGAGCGCGTCGATGAGCCGGCCGACATGGTGGTCGGTGTGCTCCAGGAACGCGGCGTACACCTCCATCTGCCGCGACAGCACGGGCTTGAGGTCGTCGGGCATGTCGTCCCACGCGGGGATCTCGTCGTGGCGCACCGTCAGCTCGGCGTCGGCCGGGATCACGCCGAGCTCCTTCTGCCGGGCGAACGTGCGCTCCCGCTGCACGTCCCAGCCGTCGTCGAACGCTCCCCGGTACTTCTCGATCCACTCCGCCGGCACGTGGTGCGGCGCGTGCGTGGCACCGGGGGCGACGTACACGAAGAACGGCTTGTCCGGCATGAGCGCCTTCTGCTGCCGCACCCAGGCGCAGGCGTGGTCGATGAGGTCTTCGGTGAGGTGGTAGCCCTCCTCGGCCGTGGCCGGCGGTTCGATCGGCGTCGTGCCCTCGTACAGTGCTGGGTCCCACTGGTTGTTCTCGCCGCCGATGAAGCCGTAGAAGGTCTCGAAGCCACCGCCGCCCGTGGGCCACGCGTCGAACGGGCCCATCGGTGAGGTCTGCCAGACGGGAACCTCGTGGCACTTGCCGAACTGCGCCGTCGAGTACCCGTTGAGCCGCAGGGTCAGCGCGAGCGGCGCCTTCGTGTTCGGCCGCAGCGAGCTGTTCCCGGGCGCCGACGTCGCCGTCTCCGTGATGCTGCCCATGCCGACCGAGTGGTGGTTCCGGCCGGTCAGCAGCGCCTGCCGGGTCGGTGCGCAGAGCGCGGTGGTGTGGAACCGGTTGTACCGCAGCCCACCCGCGGCGAGCCGCTCCGCCGTCGGCGTGCGGCACGGCCCGCCGAACGCGCTCGACGCACCGAAGCCCACGTCGTCGATGAGGATCACGAGCACGTTCGGGGCGCCGTCGGGCGGGAGGAGCGGCTCGATCGGCGGGTAGGACGTGTCCGGGTCCTTGGCGTCGTAGGTCGTGAGTCCCGCCGCCGGTCGGTCGGGGATCGGGAGCATCGTGCGGGCGTGCCGGTCGGGACGCATGGGTCTCTCCGCTCGGGTGGGCAGGACTCGGACGCGTGCCACGCTAAGGACGGAGGCAGCGCGGCTCATCACGCAGACTGCGTGAGAACCGGGGCCTCCCTCGCGCCGCGCGGGCCGAGACGCCGCGCACTATCGTCTGGCCGTGGGCGACGCGCCGGGCCCCGTGCCGGCTGCCGCGGAGCTGGACGGCTTGCTCCTCGACGCCAAGCTTGCCGTGCCGGCGCGACGAACGGCGGCCGTCAGTCGCGCCGACCTGATCCAGGGCGCGCGGTCGAGCGGGCGGCGCGTGGTCGGCGTCACCGCACCCGCCGGCTACGGGAAGTCCACGATGCTCGCCGAGTGGGCGGCACTCGAGGATCGCCCCGTGGCCTGGGTCTCGCTCGACACCCTCGACGACGACCCGTCGAGCCTGCTCGTCGTCCTCGCCTCGGCGTTCGCACGGGTCTCGGACGGGCCGGAGGGCCTCGTAGCGGACATGGTGGGGCCGGACGCCTCGGTGCTCGGGCGCGCGGCTCCTCGCCTGGCGTCGGCCCTGCGGCGGAGCCCGACGCCGTTCGTCCTCGTGCTCGACGACCTCCACGAGCTGCAGTCGCCCGCGTGCCACGACGTGCTGGGGGTGGTGGTCGCCGGGATCCCGGCGGGCTCGCAGCTGGTCGCGGCCAGCCGCACGGAGCAGCCCCATCTGCCCCGGCTCCGCGCGGCGGGCGAGATCGTGGAGATCGTGGCGAGCGATCTCGTGCTCGACGTCGCCGGAACGTTGCAGGTCTTCGCCGCCTCGCACGTCCCCGTCTCGCCCGAGGCCGCTGCCGCCGTGACGGAGCGGACCGAAGGGTGGCCGGTCGGGATCTACCTCGCCTCGCTGATCGCGCGGCACAGCGGCGGCGACGCCGTCGCCGTCACGGGTGAGGACCCCTACGTCGCTGACTACCTCCAGCGCGAGTCGTACCGCCGTCTCCCCGAGGACATGCGCACGTTCCTGCGGCGCACGGCCGTGCTCGACAACCTGTGCGGGCCCCTGTGCGACGAGGTCACAGGCGAGCCGGGTTCGCGGGAGATGCTCCGGCGGCTCGAGGCGTCGAGCCTCTTCCTGGTGCCGTTGGACCGGCGCCGGTGGTGGTTCCGGTACCACGCGCTGTTCCGCGAGTTCCTCCTCGGCGAGCTCACGACGGTCGAGGCGCAGCTCGTCGACGGGCTCCGGCGGCGGGCCGCCGACTGGTACGAGGCGCACGGGTCGCCCGAACGCGCCGTCGAACAGCTTCTCCAGACGTCGGACCGGGAGCGCTGCGTCCGGCTCGTCACACGCCTCGTGATGACCCTCTTCCAGGCGGGCCAGCTCTCGACCGTCGGCAAGTGGCTGCGCGCCCTCGGCGACGACGCCGTCGTCGCCTACCCTCCGCTCGCGGTGCTGGCGGGCTACGTCGCCGCGTACGAGGGACGCGCCGGCGAGGCGGAGCGGTGGGGCGCCGTCGTCGACGCCGCGGCCTTCGACGGAGAGATGGTGGACGGATCGGCGTCGTTCGACTCCGCTCGCGCGATGTATCGCGCCCTCCGGTGCCCGCAGGGCCCCCAGGCGCTGCTCGACGACGCCGCCCTCGCCGTCGCGAGCGAGCCGGAGTGGAGCGTGTGGCGTGACACGGCGCTCACGGCGAGCGGCCTGGCTCGCCTGCTCGTCGGGGACGTCGACGGCGCCGCTCGGGAGTTCGAGAGGACGGTCGCGGCGGCCGCCGCCGTCGGCAACGCGGACACGCTCGTCTTCTGCGAGGCGCAGCTCGCCCAGCGCGACATGGACCACGGCCAGTGGGAACGCGGGCGGGAGCGCATTCGGCACGCGCTGGACGCCATCGAGGAGCACCGCATGTACGACTACCCGACGAGCGCGCCGGCGTTCGCGGCGGCCGCGCGTCTCGCGCTGCACGACGGCGACCTCGCGGAGACGCGTCGGCTCCTCACCCGTGGGATGCGGGTGCGGACGTTCTGCACGTACGCGTTCCCGACCCTGGCCGTGCGCGCCCGCATGCATCTGGCCAGGACGAGCTGGGCGGCGGGGGACGTCGCCGCCGTCCGTCACCTGCTGCGCGAGATCGACGACGTCCTGCTCCACCGACCGAACCTCGGCGTGCTCGTCGACGAGGTCGCCGACCTGCGCCAGGAGTTCGGCGCCGGCTCCCGCGCCGCGAGCATGGCCACCTCGGTGCCACCGCTCTCGCCCGCCGAGCTCCGGCTCCTGCCGTACCTGCAGACGCATCTCACGATCCGCGAGATCGGCGAGCGCCTCTTCGTCTCCCGCAACACGGCCAGCTCGGAGATCGGGTCGATCTACCGCAAGCTCGGCGCCTCGTCGCGCAGCGAGGCCGTCCGTCAGGCGGTCACGATGGGTCTGCTCGGCGAGTGAGGGGTCAGGCCGGCGTGTCCGACTCGAACGGGTCGACGCCGAGAGCCAGGGCCAGCTTCGGCGCGGCGGCGACGACGCTGGGCAGCCCGACGATCGGGATGACGGCGGCCAGCACGTCGACGATCTCGGCAGTCGACGCCCCGGCCGTCACGGCGTCGTCGACCTCGGTGCCGTACGTCGGCTCCGCACCGCCGACCGCGACGAGGGCGGCGAGCCGGACCAGCGCGAGCGCTCTGGGGTCGAGGGCGGCGGCGTCGAGCTCCACCTCCTCCTCGAGCCGCGGGTCGTTGATCGCGAACCTGCGCAGCCGGTCGGTGTAGTCCACGAGCTCGCCTCTTCGTCGGATGGAGGGGTCGGCGTGCGACCCAGTGAGCCACGGAGACCGCCGGGTCGGCATCACACCGATCGCATGAACTCGGAATCACGCGTTCTGCATGACGACTCGCCGCCCCAGCGGCCCGACGCTGAGGCAGCGCACGGCTCTGGCGAGTCCGGCGCCGACCGACGGGAGCACTTCGATGAACACGTTCATGGACTGGTTCTGGCTCATGGTGTGGTGGTTCGCGTTCGTGATGTACCTGGTCCTGCTGTTCCAGATCTTCGGCGACCTGTTCCGCGACCGGGAGCTGAGCGGCTGGTGGAAGGCGGTGTGGGTGCTCGCGCTGGTCGCCGTGCCGTTCCTGTCCGCGCTGATCTACCTCATCGCACGCGGACGCGGGATGGCGGAGCGGCAGCTGGCTCAGGTCTCGCAGGCGAAGGCCGACACCGACGCCTACGTCCGCGACGTGGCGGTGGGCTCCGGGCCGTCGCCCACGGCGCAGATCACCGAGGCCAAGGCGTTGCTCGACGCCGGAGCGATCGACGAGCGCGAGTTCGCGACGCTCAAGGCGAAGGCCCTCGCCTGATCCGGACGTGACGTCTGGCGTGGTCGGCCGCCAGGGCGGTGCGGTCGACCACGCCAGGCGTCGCGCTGCGGAGCTCAGAGCCGCGTCATCGTGGACGCATAGCCTCCCCCGCCCGGGTAGACCCACTCGCCCGCCATGGTGCTGTCGCCGTCGGAGAACCTGCCCTCGAAGTACGCGGGGCTGCCCTTGGCGCCGCCCCAGATCATCAGGGTGTCGCCGGTGAGCTCGTAGACGTAGTCGAGCGTGTTCCCCATCGAGTCGTAGAACCGCGAGACCACGTCCTCGCCGACCGGCTCGCCGAACGGGTGCAGGTTGCCGATCACTTCGAGCCCCGTCACCGGCTGCCCGAACTGCTGCAGCTCGACGCGCTGCAGCAGGAAGTAGCCGCCCGTCATCCACTCGTACGTGACGGTGCCCTCGGCGCCGCCGGTGACGGTCCAGCTGCCGACGAGCCGGTCCAACGCGGCGAGGCCCGCGCTCGGCGGCGCCAGCTGCTCCTGACCTGAGGCATCGATCTGGTCCGCGGTCACGTCGGTGGGGATGTGCTGCTCGGTCATGGTTCCTTCTCCTCGGTGTCGTGCTGCGCCTCTCCGGGTGCAGTCGCCGCTACCTCGTGACGGAGCAGCCGATCTCGACGTCGTCTCGGACCCTGTCGATGTGATCTGGATCACACCCGCCCCATGTCGAGCTCCTGGCGGCGGCTCCGAGGTAGCGGCGTCAGATCCCTTCGCAACGAGGAGCACGTCGATGACCACGCTCAGCACCTCCACGACGGCACCGATCCGCCCGACTCACGGGACGCCGTCGTCCACCCTCCGACTGCTGACCGCGGGCGCCGCGGCCGGTCCGTTCTTCTACGCCTCCGCCTCGGTGCAGATGCTCGTCCGCGACGGGTTCGACCTCCGTGTGCACCCGATCAGTCAGCTGGCCACCGGGGACCTCGGCTGGATCCAGACGGCGACGTTCGCGCTCACCGGCCTGGGCGTGATCGCCCTTGCCGTGGCGCACCGTCGCGTGGTGCCCGACGGCGTGGGGCGGCGTGCCGTCCCCGTGCTCCTGGCCATCGCGGGCCTCGGGTTCGTCCTCGCCGGACTGTTCGTCATGGATCCGCAGCACGGGTTCCCGCTCGGCACGCCGGACGGACCGGCGCCCGCGACGTCCTGGCACGCCGTCGTCCACTCGAGCGCTGCCGTCCTCGCGTTCACGGCGCTCGCCGTCGCGTATGTCGTGCTCACCGTCCGCGCCGTGCGCGAGCGGCAGGTGACAGCGGCGTTCGGCCACGGGCTCGTGGCGCTCGTGCTGCTCGCCCCGGTCTCACCCACGAGTGCCAGCCTGCAGGTCGCCGCGACCGGCGTCGTCGCCTTCGCGTGGACCACGGCCTACGCTCTCCGTCTGCGCCGGCGCGTCGCGACCGGACAGCAGACCCACGATCGAGGAGAGGCACGATGAAGTTCCTGCTGCTGGGATACACGCCCGCCGACGCCTGGGACGCCGCGACGGCGGAGACGCCGTCCGAGGAGGCGCTCGCCGCCTTCGCCGCCTACCAGCGGTTCGAGGCGGAGCTGCGCGAGACGGGCGAGTTCGTCTCGAGCGAGGGACTCGGCCACCCGGCCGTGACGACGACCGTCCGCCGGAGCGACGCCGGCGTGGTCGCCACGGACGGACCGTTCGTCGAGCTCAAGGAGGTGCTGGCCAGCTTCGCCGTCATCGACTGCGAGAGCCAGGAGCGCGCCGTCGAGATCGTCAGCCGGATGGTCGACCTCATGGGCGAACCCATGGAGATCCGCCCGATCATGGGCGACGACTTCGCCGCTTGATGCCCGCCGCCGCGCCCCTCGAACCCGCCGTCGAGCACCTGCTGCGCCGCGAGACGCCGCAGGTGCTCGGCGCGCTCGTGCGCCGGTTCAGCCGGTTCGACGTCGCGGAGGACGCCGTCCAGGAGGCTCTGCTCGCCGCGGCGCAACAGTGGCCGGTCGACGGCGTCCCGAGCGACCCGCGGAGCTGGCTGATCCGCGTCGGCTACCGCCGGATGGTGGACCTTCTCCGCTCCGAGCAGGCCCGGCACCGCCGGGAGCGGGTGGTCGGGGTGGGCGACCTCGCGATGGCGGAGCCGGCTCGTCGCGCGCGCCCCGTGTCGGACGACGACAGCCTCACCGTGCTCTTGCTCTGCTGCCACCCGGCGCTCAGCCCGACGTCGCAGGTCGCGCTGACGTTGCGCGCCGTCGGTGGCCTGTCCACCGGCGAGATCGCGCACGCGTACGGCATGGCCGAGACCACGATGGGCACCCGCATCAGCCGGGCCAAGCAGCAGCTCGCGAAGGCCGGCGCGCGGTTCGTGGCCCCGACGCCACAGGACCGGGACGAGCGGCTCCGGGCCGTGCTCACGGTGCTGTACCTCGTCTTCAACGAGGGCTACACGGCGACGGCGGGGAGCTCGCTGGGGCGGGTCGACCTCGCTCGCGAGGCCATCCGCCTCACCCGTATGGCCCGGGACCTCGCGCCCGAGGACGCCGAGATCGCCGGGCTCCTCGCGCTCATGCTCCTCACGGAGGCGCGGCGGGCCGCACGGACCGACGCGCGCCATCGGCTCGTGCCGCTCGAGGAGCAGGATCGCCGGCTGTGGGACGCCGGCATGATCGACGAGGCTCGCGGCATCCTCGAAGCCGTCTGGGTGCGGCGCGAGGTCGGCGCGTACCAGCTCCAGGCGGCGATAGCGGCGGTGCACGCCGACGCCGCGAGCGAGGCCGACACCGACTGGCCCCAGATCGCCGCGCTCTACCTCTGGCTCGAGCGCCTCACGCCGACCGGGCCCGTGCGCCTCTCTCGCGTCGTCGCCGTCGCGCGCGCGTTCGGTGCCACCCGCGGTCTCGATCTCCTCGATGCCCTGGACCGTGAGCACGGTCTGAGCGAGGACCCGCTGACGCGCGGGCGCGCGCGGGCGGTCCGGGCCCACCTGCTCGACGAGCTCGGGCGCAGCGACGACGCCGCGGCGACCTTCCGGGCGGCGGCCGGGCTCACGCAGAACGACGTCGAGCGGGACTACCTGCTGGCGCGGGCGGCGCGAGCCGACGGCCGGGCCGGCTCGCCGGGCGAGGGCCGCGGCACCGGCACGGGCACCGACACCGGCACCGGCACCGGCACCGGCGCCGGCAGCTGACGTGCCGGGTACTGACAGGGCCTCCCGCCAGCCGTCGCCCGGCCGTAGCGTGCTGGCATGAGCGTTCCCACTCTCACCCTGAACAACGGCGTCGAGATCCCCGCGCTGGGATTCGGCGTGTTCCAGACCCCGCCCGACGAGACCGTGGCCGCCGTCGAGGAGGCGCTGCGCGTCGGCTACCGCCACATCGACACGGCCGCCGCCTACGGCAACGAGCGCGAGGTCGGCCAGGCGATCCGCAGCTCGGGGATCCCGCGGGCCGAGCTCTTCGTCGAGACGAAGGTGTGGATCAGCGACTACGGCTACGACGAGACGCTGCACGCGTTCGAGAAGTCGGCCGGCAAGCTCGGCGTCGACCAGCTCGACCTGTTCATCCTCCACCAGCCGCTGCCCACGGCCTGGGACCGCACATTGGGCGCGTACCGCGCGCTCGAGCGGCTGTATGCCGACGGCAGGGTGCGCGCGATCGGCGTCAGCAACTTCATGCCGGAGCACCTCACGCAGCTGCTCGACGCCGTCGACGTGGTGCCCGCCGTCAACCAGATCGAGCTCCATCCGTACTTCCAGCAGAAGGAGCTGCTCGCTCTCGACGCCTCGCACGGGATCCTCAGCCAGGCGTGGTCGCCGATCGGCGGCATCACGTTCTACTACGAGGGCCAGGGCGGCAGCACGCTCGACGACCCGACGATCGGCGCGATCGCCGCCCGGCACGGGAAGACGCCCGCGCAGGTGATGCTGCGCTGGCACACGCAGGAGGGCCGCTCGGCCATCCCGAAGTCGGTGAAGCCGCACCGGATCGCGGAGAACTTCGACGTCTTCGACGTCGAGCTCTCGGCCGAGGAGCTGGCGCAGATCGACGGGCTCGACCAGGGCGTGCGGCGTGGCCCGGAGCCGGCGTCGCTCACGCTCGAGACCGCCGGCCGCATCATCCCGGAGGCGTGAGCACCATGGCGGAGTGGACGACGGCGGAGCTCGCCGACGTGGGTCAGGCGGATGAGCTGCGGGTCGCGTCGTCGCGCGCCGACGGGAGCCTGCGTCCGTTCGTGACGATCTGGGTGGTCCGTGCCGGCGACGACCTCTACATCCGGTCGGCGTACGGGCCGGAGAACGGGTGGTTCCGGCGTGCCCTGGCGAGCGGGCAGGGGCGCATCCGCGCCGGTGGCGTGGAGAAGGACGTGACGTTCGAGCAGGTCGGAGCGGAGGTGGCGGACGCCGTCGACGCCGCATATCACGCGAAGTACGACAGGTACGGGCCGCGGATCGTGAACACCGTGGTCGGCGCCGGGCAGGAGCTCACGACGATCCGCCTCCTGCCGCGCGAGGCCTGACGGCGTTCCCCCTCGTGGGGCGGGCGCCGCCGTGGCAGTGTCGTGTGGCATGAGGACACTCGCGATCACGCAGAACATCTCCCTCGACGGCTCGATCGAGATGCTCGGCGACTGGTTCGACCCCGCGGAGCAGGATGCGGAGCTGCTGGAGTCGATGCGCCTGCAGTCGGAGCAGGAGGACGCGCTGCTGCTGGGGCGCCAGACGTTCGAGGACTTCCGCGGGTACTGGCCCCTGCAGACCGACGACCAGACCGGGATCACGCAGGAGCTGAACGAGGTCCAGAAGTACGTCGTCTCCTCGACCATGACCGACCCTGAGTGGCAGAACTCGAGCGTGCTCGCCGGCGACTGGATCGCCCAGGTGCGCGTCCTGAAGGAGCAGGAGGGCCGCGACATCGTGGTGACGGGCAGCATCACGCTGACGCACGCCCTGATCGAGTCCGGTCTGGTGGACGAGTACCGCCTGTTCGTCTACCCCGTGGTCCAGGGACGGGGGAGGCGGCTCTTCCCCGACGGGCACGAGGTCCCGCGGCTGCGGCTCGTCGAGGCGCGCGGCTTCCCGAGCGGCGTCTCCCTGCTGCGCTACGCCGTCTGAGCGCGCCGCGGCGATCCGGCTGCTGCGGGCTCGCCGCCTTTCCCGGGGTCGCGTGCTCGGCGCGCAGTCCAGCTATTGCCGGCGCCGCCTGGGTACGGCGAGCCGGTGGTAGGTGTTGCGCATCCCGGGGCCGTTCGTCGCCTGCCCGGGACCGTAGAAGTGCGGTGTGCCGTTGCGCATCTGCACGGTCCAGCGGCCGGCGTGGATGAGGTGGTGGTGGTAGGCGCAGAGCAGGGTGGCGTGGTCGATGCGGGTGGTTCCGCCCTTCCACCAGGGGGTGACGTGGTGCCCCTCGCACCAGGGGGCGGGGATGTGGCAGCCGGGGAACGCGCAGCCGCCGTCGCGGGCGGTGAGGGCTTTGCGGTGGTGGGCGGGGAAGAGCCGTTTCGAGCGTCCGACGTCGAGGATCTGTCCGGCGCTGCCGAGCACGATGGGGATGACGTCGGCGTCGCAGGCGAGGCGGCGGGCGTCGCGTGCTGGGACCGGGCCGGTGTAGGGGAGCTCGGCGGAGCCGATGCCGGCGCGGAGGTCGTTCAGGGCGATGGTGACCATGACCTGGGTGGGGAGTCCGCCGGTGTCGGGCAGGGCCCTGGCGCGCAGCGCGGCGCCGCATGCGGCGAGGAGTGCGTCGAGCCGGAGGCGAGCGACGGGGCGCCGCTCCACCGGCGTCACGTCGGCTGCGGATGCCGAGCCGGGCGTGGGCACTACGGCCCCGCGTTCGGCGCCCGGGTCGGCGTCGGTCGTGTTGTCGCAGCCGTGGTTGGCGTAGGTGCGGGGGTTGGTGGCGGTGGCGAAGATGGTCTCGAGCATCTCGCGCCCGACGTCGTCGACGCAGAGCCGCACCTGGTGCAGGCCGTGGCGGCGGCCCATCCAGAACACGCCCTGGAGGGCGGACAGCTCGGCCTCGCTCGGCGGTGCGCCGTCCTGGTCGACGAGGTGCACGACACGGTCGACGAGGCGGCGGACGCTGTCGGCGTCCACCTCGCGGGCGGCGGTGGTCAGGATGCGCTCGGCCTCGGTGACCTCCTCGGCAGCTGTCGCGTCGGCCTGTTCACGACGGGCCAGGGCCTCGGATGAGCCGTCGTTGCCGGGCTGGTCGGCGTCCGCGGACGCGCGGTGGACGTCGGTCCGGTGCCGGTGGCGGACCGCCCGGCCGATGTCGTGCATGCCGTGCAGGATGTGCCGGACGGCGTCCCGGTCTCCGGCGCCGTCGGCGAGCAGCTCGCCGACGAGCGGGAACTCCGGTGCCAACGGCACCCCCGACATCGTCCGGGACCCGAGGACATCCCGCGCCGTGACGACCCGCCGCCGCGCCTCCGCCTGCGACAGACGCAACCGCACCCGCAACCCGTCGGCCGCCCGCCGGTAGGGCGACCGCTGACGCCGCGCCGGCGTCTCCCGCGCGGGGCCCGCGGCGCCGGTGGCGTCGTCGCTCGGACGGACGAGCGACAGGTGGGCCGAGGCGCCGAACGAGAGCGGCGCGCCGTCGTTGCCATCCAGTCGGCACGCTCCGGGATCCGCCGCCGGGCGCTCGTGCGACGTCGCCACCGCATGAGCCGCGACGAGCTGCAGATGCGACACCGTCCGGGCGAGATCCTCGACCACAGCCGCGGCATCCAACGCCGTCTCGACGTCCCACCCGTTCCGGTCGGCATCGAACGAGCCCGCCATTCCTCGCACTCGCGAGATCAGGGCGGTCGTTTCCGCAGAGACCTCCCGCACCGCACCGGTGGCCCCGCGCGCCATGGACGCGGCTTCGTCCGGCGGCTCGAACGCGGCGCCTGAGGTCATGCCCCAGCATCTCATGTCGAACACATGTACACAAGAGCAGGCTGCAAACGAGAAGATCTAGCCCGCGCATTCTGTGGACAATGCGCCCAATTCACGGAAAAGCGTGATCTGGGGACAACCGACGAAGAGTCGCCCCACCCCGGGCACGAGAGGTCAGGCGGCGAAGACCTCCCGCGCGACGCCGACGGCGGACATCGCCCGCGGCCACCCGGCGTAGAACGCGAGGTGGGTGATCGCCTCGATGAGCTCGCCTTCAGTCAGCCCGTTCTCCCGCGCCAGCGCGAGGTGGCTCCGGAGCTGCTCGGTGCTGCCGTTGGTGACGAGGGCGGCGACGGTCACGAGGCTGCGGTCGCGGCGGGCGAGCTCCGGCCGCGACCACACCTCGCCGAACAGCACGTCGTCGGTCAGGGCGGCCAGCTTCGGGGCGATGTCGCCGACGAGTCGCTGGGCTGCGCTCTGCTGCGTGGGATCGGTCATCGTGTCTCTCCAGGGATCGTTGGCGGACGACGGCGTCGGGCGGGTCAGGGGCGGACGAGCACCTTGAGCGAGGTGCGGGCGTCCATCGCCCGGTAGCCGTCGGCCACGTCGTCGAGGGCGACGGTGCTGTCGAACACCCGGCCCGGGTCGACGGTGCCGTCGAGGACGGCGGGCATGAGGCGCTCGATGTACGCCCGGGCCGGGGCGGGTCCGCCGGTCAGCGTGACGTTCGGGCCGAACAGGCTCCCGAACCCGACCGGCGCCGAGGAGTACTGCGGCACGCCCACGCGGCTGATGACGCCGCCGGGGCGCACGACGCCGACCGCCTGCTCGTAGGCCGGCATGTGCCCCACGGCCTCGAGCACCGCGTGGGCGCCGTCGCCGCCGGTGAGCTCGCGCACCCTCGCGATGCCCTCCGCGCCGCGCTCGGCGACCACGTCGGTGGCGCCCAGCTCGACGCCCAGATCGGTGCGGGCAGGGTGCCGGCCCATGAGGATGATCTGCTCGGCGCCGAGCTGCCGGGCGGAGAGCACGGCCATGAGCCCGACGGCGCCGTCGCCGATCACCGTGACGGTGGTCCGCTGGTTCACGCCCGCGCGGAGAGCGGCGTGGAAGCCGGTGCCGTACACGTCGGAGAGCGTGAGGAGCGACGGCAGGAGCGGCGAGTCCTCACCGACGGGCGCCGCGACGAGGGTGCCGTCGGCGAGCGGCACCCGTACCGCCTCGGCCTGCCCGCCCCCGACGCCGTTGGCGTTCCAGAACCCGCCGTGCCGGCACGAGGTGTGCAGGCCCTCGCGGCAGAAGTCGCACGTGTTGTCCGACCACGCGAACGGCGCGATGACCAGGTCCCCGACGGCGACCGTCGTCACGTCGGAGCCGACGTCCTCGACGACGCCGAGGAACTCGTGCCCCATCGAATGGCCCTCCGGCGTGGCGGGCATGGAGTGGTACGGATGCAGGTCCGACCCGCAGACGCAGGCCAGGACGACCCGCACGACGGCGTCGGTCGGCTGCTGGACGATCGGGTCCGGCACGTCGATCACGCGCACGTCGCCGGCGCCGTACATGTAGGTGGCTCGCATGGTGGTGTCCCTTCACAGCGAGAGGTGGTGGTCGCACCTGGTGCGCCTGGGCGCCGTCGGGCCGCTGCGACCCAGTCCACCGTGCCTCCTCGGCCCGAGGGAGTCCCTGCCGTTCCGGGTACTGCCAGTACCTGCCGGCCCGGCGGATGCGGACGTACCGTCGAGGCATGGACCTGAAAGCGGCGACCCGCGAGTTCCTCGCCTCCCGGCGTGCGCGGCTCACCCCTGACCGGGCCGGTCTCCCCGCCTACGGCGGCAACCGGCGCGTGCCGGGGCTGCGGCGCGAGGAGGTGGCGATGCTCGCCGGCGTGAGCGTCGACTACTACACGCGTCTCGAGAGAGGGAACCTCGGCGGCGTCTCGGAGTCCGTGCTCGAGGCGTTGGCGGAGGCGCTCCAGCTCGACGATGCCGAACGCGGCCACCTGTTCGACCTCGCACGGGCGGCGAACACCTCCGGGGCCGCCCGCTCCCGGGCGCGCCGGACGCCGTCGGGCACGCTGCGTCCGGCCGTGCAGCGCATCCTCGACGCGATGGAGGGCGTGCCGGCGTTCGTGCGCAACGGGCGGCTCGACGTCCTCGGCGCCAACCTCCTGGGCCGGGCGTTGTACGCGCCGATGTACTCCTCGCCCGCGCAGGCCGGTGGCCAGCCCATGAACACCGCGCGCTTCCATTTCCTCGACCCCGAGGCAGCCGAGCGGTTCTGGGGGGATCGCTCGAGGCGGATCGCTCACGACGCCGTCGCGATCCTCCGCGCCGAGGCCGGCAGGAACCCGTACGACAAGGGACTGACCAGCCTGGTGGGCGAGCTCTCCACGCGCAGCGAGGACTTCCGCACCATGTGGGCCTCGCACGACGTGAGGTACCACCGCACGGGCACCAAGGTCTTCCACCATCCCGCCGTCGGGCGGCTGGAGCTCGACTACGAGGCGCTCGAATTGCCGGCGGACACCGGCCTGCAGATGAACGTGTACACGGCGGCGCCGGGATCGGCGTCCGAGGACGGCCTCAAGCTGCTCGCGTCCTGGGCCGCGACCACGCTCGCCCCGCCCGCGGAGCGCGGCGCGGCACCGATCGGCCAGGCGTCGCGCGGCACCCGAGAGGACGACTGATGGAGAAGCTCCCGAAGCCCGCCACGGCCAAGAACCCGCCGGAGCGTTTCACCGGCGACGTCTGGCTCGACCCCATCGCGGGCCCACGCGAGCCGGGCCAGCGGATGACGGTCGCGACAGTCAGGTTCGCCCCTGGCGCGCGGACGGCCTGGCACTCGCATGCGCACGGGCAGACCCTGCACGTCACCCAAGGCGTCGCGCTCGTGCAGTCGCGCGGCGGCGAGGTGATCGAGGTCGCCGCAGGCCAGACCGTCTACACCCCGCCGGGGGAGGAGCACTGGCACGGCGCCACGCCCGACGACTTCATGGAGCACCTCGCGATGCTCGACCTGGCCGAGGATCCGGCCGCGACCACCACGTGGCTCGAGCACGTGACCGACGACGAGTACCGCCGTCCCGCGCGGACCGACGAGCAGGAGTCCTGATGCACGTACGCACCCTCGGCCAGGGCCTCCAGGTCTCGGCGATCGGCCTCGGCTGCATGGGCATGTCCCAGAGCTACGGACCCAACCCCGGCGATCGGGCGGCCATGATCGGCGTCCTGCGCGGCGCCGTCGAACGCGGTGTGACGTTCTTCGACACCGCCGAGGTGTACGGCCCGTACGTCAACGAGGAGCTCGTCGGCGAGGCTCTCGAGCCGGTGCGCGACGACGTCGTGATCGCCACGAAGTTCGGCTGGCACATCGTGGACGGCCGGATGGCGGGGACCGACAGCCGGCCGGACCAGATCCGGAAGGTCGCCGACGAGTCGCTGCGGCGGCTCCGCACCGACGTCATCGACCTCTTCTACCAGCACCGCGTGGACCCGGACGTCCCGATCGAGGACGTCGCCGGCACCGTCGGGGAGCTCGTGGCCGCGGGCAAGGTGCGCCACCTCGGGCTGTCCGAGGCCGGAGCGGGCACGATCCGCCGCGCCCACGCCGTCCATCCCGTGACGGCGGTCCAGAGCGAGTACTCGCTCTGGACCCGTGACCCGGAGCCCGAGGTCCTGCCGACCCTGGCCGAGCTCGGCATCGGCCTCGTGCCGTTCAGCCCGCTCGGCAAAGGCTTCCTCACCGGCACCGTCGACACCTCGACGAGCTTCAGCGACGGCGACGTCCGGCGTCGCGTGCCCCGCTTCGAGGCGGACAACCTCGCCGCCAACGAGGCGATCGTGGCGCACGTCCGCCTGCTCGCCGAGGCCAGGGGCGCGACGCCGGGCCAGGTGGCGCTCGCGTGGCTGCTCGCGCAGCAGCCCTGGATCGTGCCGATCCCCGGGACGCGACGGATCGAGCGGGTGGAGGAGAACACCGGGGCGGCGGCGGTCGGGCTGTCCGCTGACGACGTCGCCGACCTCGACTCCCTCGCCTCACGCGTCGGCGTCGCGGGTAACCGGTACAACGACGCCGGGATGGCGATGGTCGGGCTCTGAGCCCTCCGCTGAACCCGGCGAGCCTCGGCCTCGTGCTTCCCGTGCAGGGGTGACCTGCCCAGAAGGGAACAGCCATGAGGAACCGCGCGCGCATCGCTGCCGCCGTCGGGGCCGCAACGATCGCGCTCTGCCTGACGGCACCCGCCGCCGTCGCCGCTGACACGACGCCGCCCACGGCACCGTCGAACGTGAGGATCCTGGACGTCGATCCGGACATGGTGACGATCGCGTTCACCGGGTCGACCGACGCCGGGGGCCTCAAGTGGTACACCGTGCACAACGGCTCGAGGTCGCAGGCGACGACGTCGCCGAGCCGCACCGAGTTCGGTGGCCTGCAGTCCGGCACCACGTACTCGCTCACGGTCCGGGCGGTGGACCGCGCCGGCAACGTGTCGGCGCCGAGCGCTCCCGTCACGTTCACCACGCCGACCTGGCCGGCCGTGACCGGCCTGCGCGTGACCTCCACGTCGGGCGGCACCGTCGACCTGGCCTGGGACAGGTACTCCGCCATGGACCCGTACCGCTTCCTCGTCTACGACGCCGGCGACGGCGAGGCGCTCACGAAGTACGAGCGCATGACGCTGCGCGGCCTGGCGCCGGGCGTCCACACGTTCACCGTCCGCGGCTTCCACGTCTCGGGCAGCGTGACGGCCGCGAGCAACACGGTCACCGTGACGGTCCCGCCCCGCGGCACCGACCGGACCGCGCCGAGCGCACCCACGAACGCGACGGTGCTGCTGGACGAGGAGTCGTACGAGTTCACGACCACCTGGACGGCCTCGACCGACCCCGTCGATCCGCCGTCGGCCCTGCGCTACGACATCCTGCAGCTCTGGGCAGGCGACTACTTCACCGCCGCGTACGGCATCGCCGGAACGACCTATCAGGGCGCGTTCGCGTCGGCGGTGCGCGCCGTCGACCCGGCCGGCAACCGCTCCCCGCTGACCACCACCGTCACGATCGGTTGAGCCTCCGGCACTGACGGCCACCCGTACCGCGCCGGACGTCGGTGCGGTGCGGGATGCTGTCCGCCATGGAGCTCGAGTTCATCGGGGAGATCTTCTACTGGCGCGGGCCGTCGCCGTTCCACTTCGTGACGGTGCCCGAGGCGGAGAGCGCGGAGATCCACGCGATCGCACGCGAGGTCACGTACGGGTGGGGCGCGATCCCCGTCGACGGTCGCATCGGCGACACCGCCTTCACCACGTCGCTGTTCCCGCGCGACGGCGGCTACGTGGTGCCGATCAAGGACGCCGTGCGGCGGGCGGAGGATGTGGACGACGGCGACGTCGTCACCGTGCTGCTCACGGTGCGCCCGCGGCGCTGAGGGGCGCCGGCGAATACCCGTGGCTCCTGTGCGCCCGGCTCCGTACCATCGCCGGATGCCCCAGGACTGGATCGAGCACCGCCGCGCGGGCGACCGCGAGCTTCTCGGCTGGATGCGGCTCGACGGCGACGGGTTCGTCGCGATCGACCGCCTCGGCCGCGAGATCACCGGCGTCGTGCCCTGGGACGAGGCCGAGGACGCCCTCGACGAGCGCGGCCTGCACTGGCTCGCCGACCTGTGGCAGCTCGAGCGACCGGGCTCCGCGCCGCTGCGGGTCCGCATCGTCGAGGTCGGGCCGGACCGCGTCGTCGTGAAGCGGGACGACTTCGGCGACGTCGGCGCGAAGCAGGAGACGTACGAGCTGCCGTTCCCCGCACCGGGTGCGCTGCAGCCGTTCGACGGCGACCCGCACGTGATCCTCGCGGCGGACCTGCCCGGCAGCTCCTGAGCCAGGGCGCCGGGCGCACCCTCCGCGCCCGACGTCCCGACGATGATCGCCCATCGGGCCGGCGTGAGCGAACGCCGCTCGGCGTGCGCGCGCCGATGAAGTGAGATAGACGTCTCTCGGTGAGCGAGTCGCGTCGGCACGGAGCGGCACGCGGGAGAGCCGCCAGGGGAGCGCACGTGCGCCGATCGTTCGTCCGGACGGGACGCGGACTTCGCCGTGCGCCGGCGGCGTGGCTCGTGGCGGGTCTCGCGGCCATCCTCCTGGTCGCCGGCACCGTCGCCGGCCCGGGCGCACAGCCTGCGGCCGCGGACCCGGCCGACTGCACGCCGCTCGCCGGGTTCACGAACTGTCGCATGTTCACGTTCACGAACCCCGGCGCGAACCAGACCTTCCGTGTCCCTCCTGGGGTGACGGAGGTCGACGCTCGGCTGTGGGGAGCGGGCGGCGGCGGTGCTGCGAGCACGCACGACGCCGCGACGCCGGGAGGCGGTGCTGGAGCGTTCGTCGCCGGCGTGGCCCCGGCCACGGGCGGGGAGACGTGGAACATCACGATCGGATGGGGTGGATACAACACCAACCCGGACCTGTCGCCGTTCGGGAACGGCGGCGTGGGCGGCGCGGTCCTCGGCGGCATCCCGCACGGTTCTACAGGTGGCGGACTCGGGGCGCTGTGGACCGGCGAACCGTTCGCGTCCGAGCCGCTGCTGGTGGCCGGCGCAGGCGGGGGTGCGGCCAGCGGGTCGACGGGCGGTGGTGGGGGCGGCGGCGCGGCCGGCGCCAGCGGTCAGCCGGGCCAGGGCGGCGTTGGAAACGCCGGCGGAGGCAGCCCGTCGGAGGGCGGTGCGGGCGCGCCGTCGCCGGGCTGCGCCGTCGTGGCGACGGCGGGATCCGCCTACGCCGGCGGCAGCGGCGCCGGCGGTGGCGAGTACCAGGCTGGCGGTGGCGGAGGTGCCGGGAGGTTCGGCGGCGGAGGCGGTGGCTGTGGCGCGTCCAACGGGACGGGCGGCGGCGGGTCGTCCTACATCGCGCCGACGGTGACGGCGCCCCGTTCCGAGGCCGGAGCGAGCGGCGCCGCTCCCGGCGTGAACGCGCAGCCCGGAGGGATGGGCGACCCGGTGTACGGCTACGCCGCGAACGTCGGGATCGGTGGCATGACGAACGCCCTCGGCCAGGCCGGCGGCGCCGGCTTCCTCGTCCTGCAGTGGGTGATGCCGGCCCCGGTCATCACGGCACCGGCCGACGGGACGACGTCGAGCGAGCAGTCGCCGACGATCACCGGCACGGCGGGGCCGGGGAACACCGTCACCGTCACCGACGGCGCCGGAGGGCCGACGGTGTGCACCGCCGTGGCCGCGGCCGACGGCACGTGGACGTGCACGCCGACGACGCCGCTCGCCGAGGGCTCGCACCCGCTCGTCGCCACGCAGACCAACGACTTCGCCGACGTCTACCCCGCGAGCGAGACGGTCACGTACGTCGTCGACGTCACCCCGCCTGCCGCGCCGGCCATCACCGGCCCGGCGACGTCGACGAACACGAGCACCGCCGTCAGCGGCACCGGCGAGGCCGGCAGCAGCGTCACGGTGCGCACCACGGCCGGCACGGTGGTGTGCGGCCCGGTCACCGTGCCGAGCTCCGGCTCGTGGTCGTGCACGCCGACGAGCCCACTGGCGCTCGGTGGGAACCCGCTGATCCCGACGGCCACGGACGCCTACGACAACGCGGTCTCAGGTCCGACGTACACCGTCACGATCGTCGAGCCGCCGCCGCCCCCGCCCGCGCCGCCCCCGCCGGTGACCCCGTCCGCGCCTCCCGCCCCGGCGCCGGCAGTGCCGCCCGTGCCTCGTCCGCGCCCGACGACCGAACCGGAGGTGACGCCGTCGCCGTCGCCCCCGCCCGTCGTCGAGCCGGCTGAACCCGACGAGCCGGAGGAACCGGAGCCGGAGCCGGCCGACCCCGACCCGGCGGGTCGCCCGCTCACGATGAACGTGCAGATGCGGGCGGGCGAGCTCCAGCGCGGGCAGGTGGGGCGCTTCGACACCACGCTCGGCCCGAACCCGTCGTCCGGCCCGGTCACGCTGACCCTCAGCGGGAGCGTCAACAAGGGCTTCATCTACCGGTCCGTGCAGGTCGACCCGGAGGCCGAGTGTGCGGTGCGCACCACGGAGTTCGCGTGCGTCATCACCCTCGATCCCGGTGCGACGGCGCAGGTGACGATCCGGCTGCTCGCGGACGAGCTGAACGCCCCGAACCAGGCACGGCAGCAGCTCAGCGTCTCCTCGAGCGACCCGTCCATGGACACGTCGACCACCGTGACTGCCGACGTCGAGCACGTCACCGACACGGAGGCGTTCGCGGCGGCGATCACGTCGACGCCCGGGCCGTACCTCCTGCTGCTCGTCCTGCTGCTGTACGCGCTCGCGGCCACGGTCGCCGAGAAGCGCGAGTCCGGAACGTCAGAACCGAGGGAGACACGATGACCCAGCAGGTGGACGAGATGGTGCCCGACGACGTCGTGGCCGCGGAGCGTCGTCGGCGTCGCAAGAACCCGGCCCCGCGCATCCTCGCCGTCGTCGGGGCTCTCCTGGTGGTCTACTACGCGGTCGTCGCGTTCTCGGGTGCGCTCAACGTGACGACGGAGGTGCCCATCCAGGGTGAGCAGCCGGTGACGGGCGAGGACTACCTGACGCTCCAGATGAAGACGGAGGACGTCGACCTCACGAACCGGGTCCTGAGCGCCAACATCCTGCCCATCCCGCACGGCGACTTCGTGGGCGACCGCGCCGGCGAGATGTCCGAGAACCTCCGCATCGAGATCGTCTCCGGCGGGATGACGACGTCGGTGGTCACCTACCCGGGCGAGTCGATCGTCGACCCGACGACGGTCACGCTGGTGCTGGACCGCGGGGACACGTTCTACCCCTGGGACCGACCCTTCTCCGACTTCCGGGTCAGCGTGCAGGACGACGAGACGGGCGAGAACGTGCCGTTCGAGCTGACGATCGAGAACTCGGCCCGTCCGTGGGTGATGAGCGCGACGCTGGGCGAGGTCACCACGGAGAACGGGATCGACACGCTGCCGGTGACTCTGGACGGCAACCGCGACGCGCTCAGCGTGACCCTGGTGGTGTTCTACCTGCTGGCGATCCTGCTGACGACGCTCATGGCCGTGGTGACGATCGGGAGCGCGCTGCTGAAGAAGAAGCTCGAGTTCTCGAACGTCATCTGGCTCTCGGCCACGATGCTGTCCTTCCCGGCCCTGCGATCGGCGATGCCCGGGGCGCCACCGATCGGGACCGCACTCGACTTCATCGTGCTCTTCCCGTGCATCTGCATCGTCGCCGCGATGCTGGTGTGGACCGGCGCGCACCTGCTGTGGCGCGAGTCGAAGATCCTGAGGGGCCGCGAGCTCGACGACGACGACGCGGCCGCGTCGGCGGCGGCGGGAGCCGCAGCCTCGGACGACTGAGCGGAACTCTGAGGCGCGTCCTCGCCGTCGAGTGCGGGATCTGTGCCCGCGACCCGCCGGTGAGAGCGCGAGGGATCAGGCACTCGGCGGGAGAGGACCGACCGGACGCGGCCGCGCCGATGAGATTCGACGAACTTCGGCGGTGATGTCGAGGACGCCGCGGCGGCTCCGTTCTACTCTCGACGGTGCCGCACAGGGCACCCCGTGAAGAAGCGAGGAAGACCATGACGAAGTACCTGCTGGGTGTGACGTTCGAGTCCGGCCCCGACACCACGCCGATGGAGGAGTGGACCCCCGAGGAGATCCAGGCCCACCTGGACTACTACGGGACCCTGACGGAGGAGCTCGTCGCGAGCGGTGAGCTCGTCAGCGGCACCCTGCTCACCGGGCCCGACCTGGCGCGCACGGTCCGGTCGGACGGCGTAGCGGCACCCGTGGTGACGGACGGCCCGTTCGGCGAGTTCAAGGAGTGGCTCGCCGGGTACCAGATCGTGGACGTGGAGTCCGAGGAGCGCGCGATCGAGATCGCGGCGAAGGTGTCGGCGGTTCCCGGCCGCGGCGGGATCGCGACGCAGCAGCCCGTCCACGTGCGGCGGATCATGGACGACGGCCCGTCGGACGCGGACGAGATGACCCACTACGCGACCACCGGCGAACCGCGCTGACGCCCGACGCCGTCGTCGACGACCTGCTGCGCGAGCTCGCGCCGCAGGTCGTCGGCGCGCTCACGCGTCGGTACGGCGACTTCGACGCCGCCGAGGACGCCGTGCAGGAGGCGCTCCTGGTGGCGGCGCAGCGGTGGCCCGAGGACGGCGTGCCGGAGCACCCCCGGGCGTGGCTCGTGCGGACGGCGACCCGGCGGATGGTCGACGCCTGGAGGAGCGAGTCGTCACGACGACGCCGCGAGCTCGCCGCCCTCATGGCCGAACCGGTCGGCGGCACCGCCCCGAGTGCCGACGACTCGCTCGTCCTCCTCTACCTGTGCGCTCACCCGGCGCTCACGCCGGCATCGGCGATCGCGCTCACGCTGCGCGCCGTCGGCGGGTTGTCGACGGCGGAGATCGCCGCCGCGTTCTTCGTGCCCGAGGCCACGATGGCGCAACGCATCAGCCGCGCGAAGGCGCGGATCGCGGCGTCGGGCGTGGGCTTCACCATGCCGGAACCCGCCGAGCGCACCGAACGGCAGCGGGCCGTGCTGCACGTGCTCTACCTCATGTTCACCGAGGGGCACACGAGCGCCGGCGGCGGGGAGCTCAACCGCGTGGAGCTGTCGGAGGAAGCGATCCGGCTCACCCGGCTGGCGCTCGCGGCCGGCGACGGCGACGCCGACCAGCGGGAGGTCGGGGCGTTGCTCGCGCTCATGCTCCTGACCGATGCGCGGCGACCCGCCCGCACCGACGACGCCGGCGACATCGTGCCGATGGCCCAGCAGGACCGCCGGCGGTGGAACCACTCCCGCATCGCCGAGGGACTGGCTCTCCTGGAGCGGGCGGCCGCCGAGCCGGGGCCACCGGGGGAGTACGAGCTGCAGGCCGAGATCGCCGCGATCCACGCCCGGGCCGCCCGCCCCGAGGACACCGACTGGCCTCGGATCCTCGACGTCTACGAGGCGCTCGAGGAGATGACCGGCAGCGGCGTCGTGACCCTCAACCGCGCCGTCGCCGCTGCGATGGCTCACGGCCCCGCCGCGGGCCTGGCGGTGCTCGACGCCGCCGCACCGGCCGTCGCCCAGCTGGCCCGCTACGACGTCGTCCGCGGGCATCTGCTCGAACGTGCGGGCCGCGTCACGGAGGCGCGGGAGGCGTTCCGGAGCGCTGCGTCGCACGCGACGAATGCTGCGGAGCGGCGGTACCTCGTGGCGCACCTCGCGGGCCTCGGGGAGGCAGCGACGTAGGACGGCGGCCTCGTCGACGGCGCCACCGGGCGGTCCTTGAACGTTCACGTGCGAGGCCTGGCGCCTGAGAGGCCCGTCTTATACGTTTCCTCCGTGATCCGTGCGACCCGACGCCGCGCAGCGGCCCCCGCCGTGCTCGTGACGCTCCTCGCCGCGGTGCTGGCCCTCGCGCCGTCGGCGGCCGTCGCCGCGACGACGGCGGGCTGGGCGTCGTGGCAGCCGCTCGCCGGGTCGGCCGGTGCGTTCACGACGACGATGCAGCTCCCCGCGGGCGGCTTCCCCGCGGCGACCGTCACGACGGACTCGCGCGGCGGGCAGGTCGGCGTGCAGTCCGGGGCGAGCATCTGGATGAGCGCCGCGACGCCGCCGGGGGCCGTGTACGGCTCGAGCCAGAACCAGTCCTATCTCAACCTGCGGCCGCGCGCGGACAACGCGACGTCGCCGTCGACCACCACCTACACCTTCGAGCGGCCGACGCCGGCCGGCGGGTGGTCGTTCGTGCTGGGCGACATCGACGCCGACCGCGCGGTGGTCATCGCCCGCGGCGAGGACGGACAGCTCCTCACCGGCGCCGAGCTGGGCTGGCAGGGCGGGTTCAACTACTGCGCGACCACGCCGAGCCCGGCATGCACGGGCAGCGCCGCCGACGTCGCCACGTTCGACCCGGTGTCCGGCGAGGTCCTCGGCAACGCGGCCGGGCTCGACACGTCCGGCGCCGCCGGCTGGTTCTCCCCGACCGTGCCGATCACGAGCCTGACGGTCTTCTTCTTCCAGCGGTCGGGCTTCCCGGTCTACCAGACGTGGTTCGCCTCGCTGGCGCGGGACATCACCGGGACCGTGACGCACGACGTCGACGGGCCGCTGGGCGGCGCCACGCTCACGCTGTTCGGCCCGGACGGCACGCAGCTCGCGACCACGACGTCGGCCGCCGACGGCACCTACTCGTTCCCCGGCTACGCCGCGGCGGACGGGTACACCGTCGAGGTGACCGCACCGCCGGCACCACCTGGACATCCCGGGTACTTCTCCTTGGCTCCCACGATCCTGCCGGCGGACCTGTCGACCACGGATGCCACAGGCATCGACTTCGGCATCCGCGACATCGTGCCCATCGCCGTCAGCGGTGCGGTCCTGACGACCGACGGCGAGCCGGTTCCGGGCGTCACGGTGACGCTCACCCCGGTCGGCGGGGGCGACCCGTTCACGGCGGTCACGGACTCGCAGGGGCGGTACGTCGTCGACGACGTCCCGTGGGACCTCGTGGGTGGGCAGCCGCAGGAGTACGAGTTCTCGCTCGGTGACCTGCCGCCGGGATTCACCGAGGTCTCCGCTCCGCCGAACATCACGGTGGAGGTCGGTCAGGAGGAGCCGAGCACGGGGAACGACTTCGTGGTCCAGGCGCCGGCCTCGGTGTCCGGCACGGTGACGGCCGGCGGCTCCGGCGTGCCGGGCGCCGTCGTGACGATCACCGGCCCGGGCGGCACGTTCACGACGCCGACCGCCGCGGACGGCACGTACTCCTTCGGCGACCTGCCGCCCGGCGACTACACGGTGACGCTCGAGGTGCCGTTCGGCTACACGGCCGACGGCCCCACGGAGCAGCAGGTCACCGTCGAGACCGAGGATGTGACCGACGTCGACTTCGCCGTCCAGAAGCCGGGCGCCGTCGGCGGGACGGTGACCGACGACGAGGGCAACCCGATCGCGGGCGCGACCGTCACGGTGAGCGGCCCGGACGGTGACGTCGCGCTGACCACCGACGACGCCGGCAGCTACTTCCTCGACCAGCTCCCGCAGGGCGAGTACACGATCACGCTCACCGTGCCGGACGGGTACACGGGCGACGTCACGGAGCTCACCACCACGATCACGGCGGCCGGCGAGAGTCGGCTCGACCAGGACTTCGTCGTGGCCGCCGACGAGCCGCCGCTCACGGTCCCGGCGGGCGGCACCGTCACGGACACCGACGGCAACCCGGTGCCGGGCGCGGAGGTCACGGTCCGGGACTCGGGCGGTGCCGTCGTCGGGACGGTGACCACCGGTGACGACGGCACCTGGGGGCTCGAGCTGCCGCCCGGCGCGGGCTACACGGCCGAGGTCACCCCGCCCGAGGGGTACGAGGTCGACGGCGAGCCGGTGCTCACGTTCGACGTCGCGGAGACCGCCGTCGCCGGACTCGACTTCGTGCTGCAGGCCGTGACGGCGCCGACCCCGACCCCGACGCCGGGTGATCCCGGCCCGGGTTCGCCCGGGCCGGGCACGCCGCCGGGCCGGCTGCCGGCGACCGGGGCCGATGCCGACGCGCTCGCTCTCACGGCCGCGCTGCTGGCTGCGGCGGGCTGCGCTCTCGTCGCCGCCGGCCGACGACGCGGCACGCACGCCCGGGCACGCTGAGCGCGACGCGCGCCGGCCGGCACGGTTGCCTCGGTTGGTGCGCTCCTGGACACTCGGCGTTCGGGAGGTTCCGCACGTGAGATCACGAACGCGCACTGCGCAGCGCACGCTCCGACGTCGGACGTGGGCAGCGTTCGGTCTGGGCGCATGCCTGGCGGTCGCGGGCTACGTCCCGGTCTCGGCCGTCCTGAGCCCGCTGGCCCCGGCGAGCGCCGACCCGGCACCGGAGTGCCCGGGCGACGGCGAGATGCCGAACGGCGGGAGCGTCCCGATCTTCACGGACAACGCGGTGGCCGTGTACGTCGGGGGCGACTTCCACGCCGTGCCCGACGCCGCGGAGTCCGAGGGGCTCATGGTCGTGCACGGGGATGCGACGTTCGACCGCCCCGGGCTGTTCGACATCGGCGTGGTCGGAGCCGGCTCGGGGATCGTTCCCGAACCCGGGTCCACGATGCTCGCGGTCGGCGGTGACATGACGCTGGGCGGGCAGTCCTCCGTCGACGTCGGCCCCCTGGTCACGGGCGGTGGGGCGGTGCACGTCGGCGGTGCGGTGTCGGGCGAGGAACGGTTGACCACCAACGGCGGCGGACTGACCCAGAACATGGGCCCGGCCGCCCTCCTCCCGTACGACCCGACGTCGTTCCCCGCAGACATGGTCACGGCGTCGACGACGCTTGCCGCCGAGGCGGTGACCGGAACCGCCGTCGCCGCGGCGCCCACTCTGACGTTCACGTCCACCGACCCGACGGCGACCCTGCAGGTGTTCGAGGTCGATGCCGCCGACCTCGCGGGCATCTCCGGCCTGGCGTTCGACGGCTTCCCCGACGGCGCCTCGATCGTCGTCAACGTCACGGGCGGCCCCGTCACCGGCTTCGCGCCGTTGGACATCCGCAAGGACGGCGTGCGCGTGGACGCGTTCGGCTTCCCCGGCTTCGGCGACTTCGCCTCGAGCCTGCTGTGGAACTTCACGGGCACGACCACCGTCGACATCGCCGGGTCCAGCCAGTTCATGGGCTCGATCCTCGGGCCGAATGTCGACCTCACCACGGAGACCAGCACGAACGGGCGCGTCTACGTCGGCGGCGACTACACGATGGCCGGCACGGGCACCGAGCACCACAACTTCCCGTGGAACTTCGCGTTCCCGTGCGACCCGACGCCCGGGGCCACACCGCTCGGCTCCGTGGAGATCACCAAGGACGTGGCGGACGGCACCCCGTTCGAGAACCTGCACTTCACCGGCGGGATCCGGTGCGTGACTGCCGACGGGGCGATCTTCACGACCAGGTGGGGAGTGACCGTGGGCGCGGTCGACCTGCACTCGAGCCTGCCGATCGGCGCGGAGTGCGAGATCTTCGAGAACCTCGCCGCCGTCACCCAGGAGGTCGACGGCGAGCTTCTGCCGGTCGACCTGGCGGGGATGGAATGGGCGAACCCGGTGATCACCGTCGACGGCGTCGTCACCAGCACCTTCACCGTCACCGACGCCGGTCAGATCATCGAGCTGAACCTCGCGAACACGTTGCTCGGCACGTTCGACGTGACGAAGGTCGTCGACGGGCCGGACGGCGGCTACGTGGGCGACCGGGACTTCGACGTCGACTGGACGTGCTCCGCCGACGCCTACGTGGACGGCGATCCCGCGGACCCCGCGGTGAGCGACGGCACGATCGGCGTCGCCGACGGCGTCACCGGCGGTCCCGTTGCTGGGGGCGGCGAGGCGTGGTTCCCGGTGGGAACGACGTGCGACCTCAGCGAGGACCTGGTCGAGGAGGACGGCGACTTCGCGGACGAGGGGTTCCGGTGGGACGGCGTCACCATCGGTCCGGCCGGGGTCACGATCGGGGCGGACGAGGCGAGCCCGACGGCCGTGACCGTCACGAACACGTACGTGAGCACGCTCGGGGGTTTCACCGTCGCGAAGGTGGTGGCCGGTGACGCCGCGTCGCTCGTGCCGCCGGGGACGACGTTCACCGTCAGCTTCTCCTACGACGCGGGCGCCGGCCCCGTCACGGGCGAGCTCGAGGTGCCGGCCGACGGGACGCCGGTCATCGGTCCGGACGACCTGCCGGAGGGCACCGTCGTGACGTTCGAGGAGATCACCCTCCCCGACGTCGCCGGCGTCACCTGGGGCACCGCGGCGATCACCGTCGACGGGGAGCTGACGAACACGCTCACGGTCGGCGCCGGGGCGACGGGCGCCGTCGTCGTCACGAACACGGCAAGCACCACGCCGGCCCCCACGCCCTCGCCGACAGATCCCGGCCCGGGGCCCGGACCCGGCGGCGAGCTGCCGGGTACGGGATCCGACGTCGGGCCGCTGCCCGGGGTCGCGCTCGCGCTGCTCGTCGCCGGCACGCTCGCCGCCGCGATCGCCCGACGGCGAGGCCGCGCGGGAGGTTGATCCATGGTGTGAGATGTGGCCATGACAGCCACCTCGTCCGGCCCATCGCCGGAGACGCCCTCGGCGATCCCACAGCCACCTCCGCCGTTCGAGGGCACGATCGGCAGGACCTACGTGGAGTCCGAGGCCGCCTGGCCGCGGATCCCGACGGCGCCCGAGGGCGCCCCGAACATCGTCGTCATCCTGCTCGACGACGTCGGCTTCGGTCAGACGTCGACGTTCGGCGGGCTGATCCCGACCCCGAACCTGGACAAGCTCGCGAGCGAGGGGCTGCGCTACAACCGCTTCCACACCACGGCGATCTGCGGCCCGTCACGGGCCGCGCTGCTGACCGGGCGCAACCACCACGACACCGGCAACGGGTTCCTCATGGAGTGGGCCACGGGGTTCCCGAGCTACACGACCATGATCCCGAGGACGACCGCGACGGTGGCCGAGGTCCTCAAGGACAACGGCTACTCGACCTGGTGGTTCGGGAAGAACCACAACACGCCTGACTGGGAGACGAGCGTCGCCGGACCGTTCGACCGGTGGCCGACGGGGATGGGTTTCGAGTACTTCTACGGCTTCAACGCGGGCGAGACCCACCAGTACTACCCGGTGCTGTTCGAGAACACGACTCCGGTGGAACCGGACAAGGGGCCCGACGAGGGCTACCACTTCATGACCGACATGACCGACCGGGCGATCTCACGCATGCGGTACGCGACGTCGGTCGCGCCGGACAAGCCGTTCTTCATGTACTTCGCACCGGGTGCGATGCACGCGCCGCACCACGTCACGAAGGAGTGGCGCGACCGCTTCACGGGCGCGTTCGACATGGGGTGGGAGAAGTACCGCGACGTGGTGTTCGCGAACCAGAAGAGGATGGGCATCGTCCCGCCCGACGCCGAGCTGACTCCGCGTCCCGACTGGGTGGCGGAGTGGGACTCGCTCAGCGAGCAGCAGAAGAGGGTCTACTGCGCGCTGTTCGAGAACTATGCCGGGTACTTCGCGTTCACGGACCACGAGGTGGGGCGGCTCCTCGACGCGATCAAGGAGCTGCCCGACGCCGAGAACACCCTCGTGCTCTACATCGTGGGCGACAACGGGGCGTCGTCGGAGGGCGGTCCCGATGGCACCCTCGACGAGATCAAGAACCTGAGCGGGATCCTGCCGTCGATCGAGGAGATCCTGGCGGACCTCGACAAGCTCGGCGGACCCGAGACGGAGCCGCACTACCCGCTCGGCTGGGCGTGGGCGGGCAACACCCCGTTCCAGTGGGTGAAGCAGGTCGCCTCGCACCTCGGCGGCTCGCGCAACCCGATGGTGGTGAGCTGGCCCGCTCGGGTGTCCCACGACCCGGTGCCCCGCGACCCGTTCCTGCACCTCGTCGACGTCGCGCCGACGCTGTACGAGGCCGCCGGCGTCACGATGCCGGACACGGTGAACGGGATCGAGCAGATGCCCCTCGCGGGCCGGTCGTTCCTCCCGAGCCTGACCGACCCGGGATTCGAGGGCCGCGGCGAGCAGTACTTCGAGATCCTCAGCAACCGATCGATCTACTCCGACGGCTGGAAGGCCAACGCTCAGCACACGCTGCCGTGGCGGCAGGACATCGCACCCGGTAATTGGGACCAGGACCGCTGGGAGCTGTACCACCTGGAGCAGGACTTCTCGGAGGCGAAGGACCTGGCCGAGGCGATGCCCGAGAAGCTCGAGGAGATGAAGCACAGGTTCGACGAGGCCGCGGAGAAGTACCACGTCTACCCGCTGGACGATCGCGGAGTCGCTCGCGCGCTGATCCCGAAGCCGACGGCGCCCGGGTCGGACCCTGAGGCGCTCGACTTCACGTTCTACGCCGGCGCCACGCGCCTGCCCGAGACGGCGGCGCCGTCGATGAAGAACCGCAGCTGGAAGCTCGCCGCACGTGTCACGATGGAGGGCGCGGCGACGAACGGCGTCATCATGGCGATCGGCGGCGTCGCGGGCGGGATGTCGCTGTACCTGAAGGACGGCGTACCGATCTTCGACTACAACTACTACGGCGAGCACACGACGGTGCGGGCGGCGCAACCGCTGCCGGCCGGTGACGCCGTAGTCGGCGTGGAGTTCGCCTATGACGGCGGCGGCATCGGCAAGGGGGCGGACGTCACGCTCACCGTCGACGGCGCACCGGTCGGATCCGGGCGCGCCGAGAGGACGGTGTTCGCACGGTTCGGCGTCGACACGTTCGGCATCGGCGAGGACACCGGCCAGCCGGTGACGACCGACTACCGTCCGCCGTTCCGGTTCACCGGGACGATCGACCGCGTCGACATCCAGCTGGAGCCGGTTGAGCTCGCGCCGCACGACGCCGCGAAGGTCCACGAGACGGAGCTCCGGGCGGTGCAGCGGCGGGAGTAGCGGGGTCTCCTCAGCCGCGCGCGGCCGCGGCTCGCGCGGCCAGCGACCCGCCCGTGAGGAAGTCCGCCCAGGTGCGGGTGCCGTCCGCGTGGTCGGGCGTGAGGTTGGCCCCGTCGCGGATCGACGCCGCCGCGGCGCCCGGGAGCCGCACGGGGAGCAGCACGCGGCGCAGTCCGCGAGCGTCGAGGTACTGGCGCAGGAGCTCCTTCATCGGGAGCACCTCGGGTCCTCCGATCTCGACGTAGCCGCGGTGCGGCTCGCCGTCGACCAACGCGACGAGGCGCGCCGCGACGTCGTCGGCCTCGACCGGCTGGAACCGCATCCGGGTGAGCGACGGAACGACCGGCGACTTCACGAGGAAGCCCGCTGCCGTGGCGATGAGGTCGTGGAACTGGGTGGCGCGAAGCGTCGTCCAGGCGGCTCCCGACCCCTCGACGGCGAGCTCGCCGTGGCGCATCTCGTCGAAGTAGCCGAACGACTGGCGGTCGAACCGGCTGCGCACCCGGACCCGTTCCGCGCCGACGACCGACAGGTGGACGAGGTGCCGCACGCCCGCCGCCGCGGCGGACCGGGCGAGCGTGCGTGCGACCTGCTCGTGGATGCCGTTCGCACCGGCGCAGTTGATGACGGAGCCGACGCCGTCGAGCGCTGCGGCCACGCCGTCGCCGGTGGTGAGGTCGCCCGTCACGTACGTGACGCCGTCGGCCCGGGGCCTTGCCGAACGGGTGAGCACGCGCACGTCGCGACCCGCCTCGCGCAGTCGCGCCACGACGAGGCGGCCGGCCGTGCCGGTGCCGCCGGTGACCAGGATCGGGTCCATGTCGTTCCTCCCTCGGGCGCCGTTCGGCGCCCTCTGCCAGGTGGACGGCGCAGGTCCCCAGGATGTGACACGCGAGCGGGGGCGGTTCAGCGGGCGCGGATCACCTCGAGGATGCTGGTCCAGCTGTCGCGGCCGTGACCCGCCGCGATCGCTCGCTCGTAGTGCGACGCGACGGCCCGCGGGAGCTCCAGGTCGATGCCGGCCGACTCGCTGGCTGCGAGGATGTGCGCGGCCGTGGCGCCCATCATCGTCGCGGTGGCGAGGTCGCCCGGATGCACCCCGGTGTCGAACGACCGGGCGAGCTCCGCCGGCGTCGCCATCGCCGGGATCTCGGTGAGCGTACGCATCGCGTCGGGGAGGAACTCGGCGGCCGGAACTCCCGCAGCGGCGGTGAGCGCCGTCGCGTGCGCGAGACCGGACAGCGCGGTGAGGAAGACGTCGAGCTGGGCCTGGTACAGCAGCTGTGCCAGGCCCGGGTCCTCACCGAGGTAGCGAGGCGCACCGATGACGGCGAGCACGGCCTCCCAGGTGCGGAAGGTCGCCGTCGGGCCGCTGTAGTAGACGTATGCCGCCGGCGTGCCGATCATCGGCGGGGGCACCATGGCGCCACCGGTGAGGAAGGTGGCGCCGTGCTCGTCCGCCCAGGCCGACGCCGCCCGCGAGACGTCAGGGGTGTCGGAGCTGAGGTTGACGATGGTCCGCCCACGCAGTGCGCCGGCCGCCGGATCGAGGATGTCGTGCATCGCCCCGTAGTCCGTGAGGCTGAGGATGACGAGCTCGCTCGCGCCGACGGCGTCGGCGGGCGTCGCCGCGAGGACGGCGCCCTCCGCGACCAGGTCGTCCGCGCGTGACGGCGTCCGGTTCCACACCGTGACCGGGTGGCCCGCGGCGAGCAGCACGCGCACCATCGCCTGGCCCATCGGGCCGAGTCCGACGAGCGTGACCGGGGCCTTCGCGGCGCCGCTCATCGCGTGCCTCCGGCCCGGACGCTCTCGTAGATGCGCGCGAAGCCGTCCGTGCCGTGGCCGGCGTCGATCTGGCGGCGGATGAGTGCCTGGACCGCTCCGACGACGTCGGTGGCGACGCCCGCGTCGACGCTCGCCTGGACCATGTCGCCGAGGTCGGAGAACTCGAGGCTCTGCTGCTCCGGCCCGCCGTAGTCGCCTGCGTCGATGGCCGCGGCATCCGTGCGCACGTGGCCGATCATGGCCGAGAGGAACGGCACGGCACGGTCGGCGAACTCGGTCGCCGAGATGCCGGCCGTGGCGACCATCGCGGCGCCGTGGTGGAAACCCGCGAACACCGTGTACATGCCCGCCAGGAGCGCGAGGTCGTACAGCGCGGCCACGCCGGCGTCGTCGCCGAGGTACGTGCTCTCGCCCCAGATGTCGAGCACGGCTCGGTGCGCCTCGAACGCCTCGGCCGACCCGCTGTACAGCACGGACGAGCCCGGCTGCCCGATCATCGGCGGCGTGGCCATGATGCCGCCGTCGAGGTACGTCACGCCGTGCCCGGCGGCCCAGGCGGCGAGCTCGCGCGACTGCTCCGGCGTCGTCGTCGTGACGTTGACGAGCGTGCGGCCGGCCAGCGCGTCCGCGACGGGGTCCAGCACCTCGTGCACGGAGGCGTGGTCGAGCAGGCACGCGACGACGAGCGGCGCGGCGGTGACCGCGGCGCGGACGTCGCGCGCTTCGGTGGCCCCGGCGTCGACGAGCGCGCCGGCCCGACCGGGGGTGCGGTTCCACACGGTGGTCGGGTGGGCGGCGCCGGTCACGGCAGCCGCGAGCGCGTGGCCCATGGCGCCGAGGCCGAGAACTGTGACGGGCGTGCGGGCGGTGGTCGTCATCTGGAAGGGTCCTCCGGAGGTCCGACGACGCCGGCCGGGTGCCCGCGTCGTCGTCCCAGGCTCGGCGACCGCCCGGTGCTCGGGAAGAACGCACCTCGATGTGGGGTTCTCACCTCTGGGTAAGCGCGCAGGTCAGGGCGCCACGGTCGGTACGGCTATTGCTGGGAGCGAACACGGATGACGACGACGGTGATGGTGCGGACGGAACGACGCGGCCCGTACGTGTGCGGGATCGACGCCGCGATGGACGTGGTGAGCGGGAAGTGGAAGTCGTTGATCCTGTGGGAGCTCGACGCCCACGGGACCCGACGGTTCGCGGAGCTGCGCCGAGGGCTGCCCGGCGTCAGCGACAAGGTGCTCACGCAGCAGCTGCGCGAGATGGAGGCCGACGGGCTCGTGTCTCGCGAGGTCTTCCCCGAGGTGCCGCCTCGTGTCGAGTACACCCTCACCGAGCACGGCGTCTCGCTCAACGGGGCGCTCCGCGAGCTGGGGACCTGGGGGAGCCGGCGCGTCGAGGCCCTCGCCGCCGTCGGCTGACTCGCGGCGAGGCGCGGCGACCTCGGGCAGACCTGAGGGTCAGGGCCTGCCGCCCGGTGCGGGTGCGACGGGCGCCGCGGGACTCCTCCGGGCGCGGAGGTCGGCCGCGATGAGCAGCACGGACGGCACGAGACCGGACGTGAACCCGCTCGCCGGACCGATGAGCGTCATGCACAGGACGATCCAGCCCAGAAGGACCCACCCGAGGTAGGTCGGCGCGCGCTCGCTCCGCCGGGCCATGCGGATCACGAGCAGCCCGACCAGGGCGAGCGGCACCGCCAGCCCGCCCGGTTGCGCCCAGAACGTCGCGACGGACTCCGGGTCGGCGGTGCCGTCGCGGAGGTTGCCCGCGAGCCACCCGGACCACGCCGACGTCATGGTGCCGACGACGTGCGCGGTGGCGATGACGATGAGGGCGATGCCCGCCGCGCGCGTGAGGCCGCGGCCGGGGTGTGGCGACCTGGCTGGCGTGCCGGGGGCGACGTCGTTCGTGGGGTGAGCGGACCCCGGGAGGGTCGCGGCGTGGGCGGTGGGCGTGAGCGTGGGTTCTGGCATGGCTCCACGCTGGCGGCTGGCGCATCGCTCGGCCCTCACCCGGGCGGGGGATCGCCCTCCCGCCCGCAGGGGATCGGGTGCTCGAACACGACGACGGGGAGGATCCGAGCCCTCCAGGGCCCGGATCCTCCCCGTTGTGGGGTGGCGCGAGGTCAGCTCCCGCTCGGGGCGGCGTCCGACCCGTCGGCGTGACCAGGCTCCTCGCCTGCTGACGCGCTCGACGCCTCGCCCGCGAGGATCAGGTACAGCTCGCGCCGCGCAGCCTCGAGGGCCGCGAGCGAGGCCGCGACCTGATCCGGGCTGCCCGTGCGGGCGACCTGGTGCGCGGCGACGCCCACCGTCTCGATCGCCTCGCGCAGCTGGCGGTGCGCGGACGGTCCGCGCCCGGCGCCGTCCGCCCACGGGTTCCCGAGGGCGTCGGCGTGCTCCGTGACGTGGGCGCGGCCCGCGTCCGTGAGCGACGCCAGACGGCGTCCGCCCTCGGCGCTGAGCTCGACGAGCCCTTCGTCGGCGAGCAGGTTGAGTGCCGGATAGATCGCGCCCGGGCTCGGGCGCCAGCTCCCGCCGCTGCGTTCCGCGATCTCCTGCATCAGCTGGTAGCCGTGCATCGGCTCCTCGTGCAGGAGCAGGAGGACGGCGGCGCGGACGTCGCCGCGGCCGGCTCGTCCGCCCCGGCCGCGCCCGCGGCCCCCGGGGCCGTGCGGGTGGCGGTGGAACTCGGCGCCGCCGAAGCCCTCGTCGAACGGGCTGCGACCGCCGCGGCGGCCACGCCCACCCTCGGGCACGTCGCCCTCGGCGAAGGGTCCGCGACCGCCTCGACGGCGACCACGGCCGCCGTCCGGCGAGTCCTCCGGGCCGGCGAAGCCGCCCCGGCGCCGCCGCGGACCGCCGGGCCGTGGGCCGCGGCGTCCGGCGTCGAACGCTGTGTCGAACTCTGAGGCCTCGGGGGCCTGGGAGTCGGGACGTGTGAAGTGTCGGTGATTCATGAGATGTCTCCAGATGTGGTTGGTGGGGCGGCGGAGGCGGTGCCTCGACGTCGTCGCCCGTACTGGTCCGCCTGAACCGGCGAACGCGGTAACGATATATCGAGATCGTATCGCGTGTCAAACGATAGGTTGACGCCGGTTCGAGGCTGGGTGCCCTGAGCGGCGCCTCGTGCCTCTGGCTGCACCCGGCTGTCCCACGGCTGCCCCCGGACGCACGGTCGGCGTCCGGGGTCTGGGAGAGTGGAACCCCTACCGGAGGAGACGCCGTGCCCGACGCCGCCCCGCCCGCCGAGCGCGTGTTCCGAGTCCCCGGCTTCCTGCCGTTCTGGGCTGCTGAGACGGTGTCCGAGTTCGGCACCTACATCACGACGATGGCGATCCAGGTGCTCGTCGTCGTCACGCTCGCCGGGACCGCTGCCGACGTCGGGCTCGTCAACGCCGCTCGCTGGCTGCCCTACATCCTGCTCGGGCTGGTGGCCGGTGCGCTGCTCGACCGGTGGCGCCGCAAGCCGGTGATGGTCGTGACCGACGTCGGCCGCGCCGTCCTGCTCGGACTCATCCCGCTGCTGTGGGCCCTCGACCGGCTCAGCATCGCGACGATCGCCGTCGTCGTCGCGCTGTTCGGCGTGCTGTCGCTCGCGAACGACTCCGCGTCGCAGTCCTTCCTGCCGCGACTCGTGCCGCGGTCGGCGCTGCTGGTGGCGAACGCCCGTCTCGAACAGTCCAGCGCCGTCGCGCAGACCTCCGGTCCGGTCGTCGCCGGTGGCCTCGTCAGCCTCGTCGGCGCACCGCTCGCCGTCCTCGCCGACGCCGTGTCCTACCTGGTCTCCGCCGTCGTCGTCGCCCGGATCCGCATCACCGAGCCCGCGGGCAGCTCCGGACCACGCCCGCGCATCGGGCGCGACATGGCCGAGGGACTCCGGTGGGTCTACCGGCACCGCACTCTCGCCCCACTGGCCTACGCCACGCACGGCTGGTTCCTGTTCAACAGCGTGCTCGGGACCGTGTTCGTGCCGTTCGCGCTCACGCAGCTCGGCTTCAGCGCGTTCGAGCTCGGCCTGGTGCTGGCGTGCGCCGGTGTCGGCGGCCTCATCGGCAGCTCCCTCTCCACGCGTCTTGGCCTGCGCTGGGGCGCGGGGCGCGCGGTCATCGGCGCGCGGTTCGTCGAGGCGCTCGGCTGGGCGCTGATCGCCGCGGTCCCGCTGCTGACGGGCGCCGACGGCGTCGCGACGCTCGTGTACGTCGGCCTCGGCCAGCTGCTCTACGGGCTGGCGATGGGCGCGGAGGGCGCCAACGAGATGGGCTACTGGCAGGCCATGACGCCGGACGCGATGCAGACTCGGATGAACGCGACGAGGCGGTCGATGAACCGGGCGTTCATCGTGATCGGGGCGCCGCTCGGCGGACTCCTCGCCGATCGCATCGGGTTCGTCCCGGTGCTGTGGATCGCCGTCGTCGGGTTCGTGGTCGCGGCGCTCGGGCTCGCGCTCACGCCGTTCCGCGGCGCGCGGCACGGGGAGGCTGTCGACGAGCCCGCCGAACGCCCGGTCGACGGCGCCGCCTAGCCGGCCGGGCGTCCGGTCGACGACGCCGCCCAGCGGCTGCCGGTCACACTTCCGCGCCGCGATCCGTCAGCCCCGTGACCGACGAGTTCGCGCCCCTTGTGCGGCGTTCCCGGACTCGCCATGCGACTCCCCAGGAGGCTGACCATGCCCACGTCCCCCAGCGACGCCGTCTCGAGCGCGGCGCCCGGCGCCGTCGACCGAACGGCCGCCGACGGCGCACCCGACGTCGAGCGGCCCACCACGTGGCGGCGGCGCCTCTTCACGGTGCTGCTCGTGTGGATGGTGGTCTCGTTCACCGTCGGTGCGATCACGAAGTTCTACCCCGGCGAGACGTTCTTCGGCGCCCCGTACTCCGTCAAGTTCGTCGAGTGGGGCTACCCGTCCTGGTTCCGCTTCGTCGTCGGCGGCGGCGAGCTCGTGGCGGCGGCGATGCTGATCAGCCCGCGGAGCCGCTTCCTCGGCGCGCTCCTCCTCGTGGTGATCACGGCGGGCGCCGTCGTGACGCACTGGGTGAACGGCGATCCGGTGGGCGAGAGCGCGTCGGCCCACGTCCACCTGGTGCTGTCGCTGTTGGTCGCCTGGGTCGCGCGTCCGCGGCGCGCCGGCGCCTGAGCTGGGCTGGCGCCTGAGGCCGGGCACGCCGAGTCCCCGGCGCGCCGGACGCCGTCAGACGACGCGCGCGGTCCGCAGGATCTCGGTGCGGGCGACGGCGCGATCCCGGTCCGCCGTCAGCGCCGTGCGCCGGGGGTCCGCCAGGTACGCGGCGAGCGCGTCGTCGTCGGGGATCTCGATGACCTGGACCTCGTGCGGCTGGCCGTCGGCGGCGGGTGTGCCGCCGTCGTCGGCCACGAGCCGCCGGACCCGGCTGAGCACGCGCCCGCCGTGGGCGGGAACGAGCTCGAGCACGGCGTCCTCGTACGCGGCGAGGGCGTCCAGCTGGCCGGGATGTGCCCAGAGCAGCACGCACAGAGTCTCGGTCATGACCCGGACCGTACTCCTGCCGCCGCCGAGGGCGCCGAGGTCGTCCTCAGCGTGAGCTCGCTCGGTATCCGCTCAGCTCGCCGCCTGCTTGACCAGCTCGCCGAGCTCGTCCCAGGCCCGCTCGGTCGGCGCGATCAGCGCGTAGGAGGTGGGCCACAAGCCAGCGGCGGCGTCGAGGTTCGCCTGGACGCTGAAACCGAACGTCGAGTACCGCTCCTTGTCCATCTGGCCGCTCCGGAAGAAGCAGAGCACCTTGCCCTTCCTGCCGTAGCCCGGCTGCCCGTAGTACAGCTTCGGATCCAGGTCCGGAGCGACGGTGGTCACGATCGCGTGCACGCGTTCGGCCATCACCCGGTCCGACTCCGGCATCTCGGCGATCTTCGCCAGTACGTCGGCCTCGTCGGCAGCCGCCTTGTCCGCGGTGCTTCCCCGCCGCGCCTCCGTCCTCAGCTCGGCGGCCCGCTTCTTGATCGCGGCGCGCTCCTGCTCGGAGAATCCCCCTTCCGACGCCGTGCTGCCCTTCTTCTTGCCGGACGTGGATGCTGTCGCCGCCACCGATCCTCCTCGACTCGTGTCTGCCTGCGTACGGCTTCACGCTAGGAGGACGAGCCGTTCCGCGCTTCTCGATTCGTGACCGGTCGAGAGCGGCCGGACGGCTCGGGCCGCTCGCCGTCAGCGCGCGTGTGTCAGCTCGCGTGCTCGGCGAGGACGTCGGTGACCACCCGCCGGGTGACGGCGGCGTCGGGCCCGTCGTCGTCGTCCGCCGGAAAGGTGATGAGCGCCTTCCACAGGGCCCAGCCGCGTGCCCGTGCCCACATCGCGCCGTCGGCCCACTCCGCGACAGCCCGCCGGAACGCCTCCCGCGCCTCGCCGCCGAGGAACGTCCACGCGAGCACCAGGTCGCACGCGGGATCGCCGACGCCGCTGGTCCCGAAGTCGATGACGGCGCTGAGGCGGCCGTCCCGCACCAGCAGGTTCCCGGGTGCGACGTCGCCGTGGAGCCACACGGGCGGGCCGTCGAAGCGGGAGGCGATCGCTGCCTCCCACACGTCCCGGGAACGTGCGACGTCGACCCGGCCGGCGAGGCGGCGCAGCGACTCCTGCGTCTGGTCGTCGTAGAACGCCACCGGCCCGCCACGGTGGAAGTTGTGCGTCCCGGGGCCTGGGCCGCCGTCGGCGTCGATCCGCTGCAGGGCCCCGAGGAAGGCGGCGACGTCACGGGCGAACGTGACGTGGTCGGCGATCGGTGCGGTTGCCGCCGGCGCGCCGTCGATCCACCGGTAGACCGACCACGGCCAGGGATATCCGAGCGCCGGCCGGCCCAGCGCGAGCGGCGTCGGGACGGGCAGCGGCAGGTGCGGGGCGAGCCGGGGCAGCCAGTGCTGCTCCTTGGCGACCTGCTCGCGGTAGCCCTCGGCGCTCGGGAGGCGGACGGACATGTCGTCGCCGAGGCGGAACGTGCGGTTGTCCCAGCCGGACAGCTCCACCGGTCGCACCGGCAGGTGTGACCATTGCGGCATCTGGTCGGCGACGAGGCGTCGAGCGAGCTCGACGTCGATGGTCGGGATCTGGGTGCCGTGGCGGGTCATCGGGGGCGAGGCTATGGCGTCGGCCTGGCTGGGCCAACGTGATTCCCGCGAGGATGAGGCGATGACCACGACCTCGTCCGGCCCGCAGGGCCTCGTCGACGCCCTCACGGCCTGGGCCGAGCGCACGCCGTGGGTCGACTGGCTCGAGCTCAGCGGGTCGCTCGGCCGCGGCGCCGGAGACGCTCTCTCGGACGTCGACGCCGGCCTCGGCGTCGCGGACGGCGAGTCGCTCGACGTGCGGCGTGACGAGGCGCTGGCGGCCGCGCGAGCGTTCGCGCCGGTCGCGGGCTCGCTGGCGCAGCCGTGGGCGTCCGGCTCGCACCTCGTGATCCTGTACGACGACGGGCGGCAGCTGAGCCTCGTCGTCGTCCCCGCCGAGTTCCGCACGGGTCTCCCGCCCGAGGCTCGCGCGCTCGTGGACCGAGCCGGTCGGCTCGCGACGCCGCTCGGGCCGGACCGCTGGGTGCCCGACGGCGGCACGCGCCACGAGTGGGCGTTCCTCGCCTGGGTCGCCGTCGGCGACGCGGCGCGCCATGCGCACCGCGGCCATCCCTGGCGCGCGCTGCGCTGCCTCACCGAGGGCCGGGACCTCGTCTGGCAGCTCTGGGCCGCCGACCTCGGCCTGACGTACCCGCACTTCGGCGCCGTCACCGTCGAGAACGCGGGTGCCCCCGTGCCGCCGGGCCTGGAGAGGACGCATCCCAGAAGCCTGGAGGCGGCGGACCTGCTCGACGCCGCGGCTGCCCTCGCAGGCGTGCTGCGCGCGATCGACGCCCCGGTCGACGACGGCGTCCCGGGCGTCATCGAGGAGCGGGTGCGCCTGCTCGGGACGTGAGCACGGCGGAGCGCTCGCGACCGAGCTGGATCGAACCGGTCGGCGCCGCACCTCGTGTCATGCGTGTGGCCGCGCCGTCGCGCATCCGCGCCCCGGGCGGACCCATTCACGGGAGGCGGACCGATGAGGATCGTTCGACGAGCGGCGCTGGCCGGGTTGGCCGCGGCCGCGTTGGCACTGGCGGCGTGCAGCGGGGGCGAGGACCCCGCCGAGCCGGAGGAGACGACCGCCCAGGAGGAGTCGGCAGCGCCCGAGGAGGAGGCCCCCGCGGATGCCGACCTCGCGACGGCCGACAGCGACCTCGGCGAGATCGTCGTCGACGGCGCCGGCATGACGGCGTACATGTTCACCAACGACACCCAGGGCGGCGACGCCAGCGCCTGCACCGGCGACTGCCTGACGGCGTGGCCGCCCGTCATCGCCTCCTCGGAGGAACCGGTGGTCGACGGCGTCACGGGCGAGGTCGGGACCATCGAGACACCCGACGGCGAGCTCCAGCTCACGCTCAACGGATGGCCGCTGTACCTCTTCGCCCAGGACACGGCCGCCGGCGACGTGAACGGTCAGGGCGCGAACGACGTCTGGTACGTGCTGTCGCCTGACGGCGAGCCGATCATGGAGATGGCCGGCTAGGAGCGCGGGCGCCGCCCGGCCACCGGGACCCGACGGAGCCCGTTCTCTGTCCCGCTGCCCGCGCTCGTAGGGTGCTCGGGTGGACAGCACGTGGCGGCGGACGCTGGCGACGGCGATCGCTCCCGTCGCGTGGGGCGCCACCTACTACGTCACGCGGCAGACGCTCCCCGCCGACTACCCGCTGTGGGGCGGCGTCATCCGCGCGCTACCGGCCGGCCTGATCCTGCTGCTGATCGCCCGTCGCCTCCCGCGCGGCGCGTGGTGGTGGCGGTCGGTGGTGCTCGGCACGCTCAACATGGGGGCGTTCTTCGCGCTCGTGTACCTGTCGGCGCAGCTGCTGCCGTCGAGCGTCGCCGCGACGATCATGGCGAGCGCGCCCGTCGTCATGATGCTCGCCGCGTGGGCGTGGCTGACCCAGCGCCCCCGCGTGCTGTCGCTCGTCGGGGCCGGGCTCGGCATCGCCGGCGTGGCGGCGATGGTGCTGACCGGCTCGACGGCGGTCGACCCGCTGGGCGTGGCGTCGTCCGTCGCCGCGATGGTCATGTCGTCCGTCGGGTTCGTGCTCGCCACGCGATGGGCGTCCGGGCACGGGCGGGGGGACGGCGACGGCGGCGAGGGTGCCGGCAGAGTCGAGAGCGTCGACGTCCTCCCGTCGACGGCGTGGCAGCTCGTCGCCGGCGCGCTGGTGCTCCTGCCGTTCGCCGTGGTCGCGGAGGGTGGACCACCCCCGATCGACGGCCAGGCTCTCCTCGGGTTCGCCTACCTGACGCTGGTGGCGACGGCGCTCGCGTACCTCGTCTGGTTCTCCGGGCTACGGCGCCTCAGCGCCGGGACGGTGGGCCTCATCGGCCTGCTCAACCCCGTCACCGGAGTGCTGCTCGGCGTCGTCGCCGCCGGCGAGGTGCTCGGCGCGCAGCAGGTCGCCGGCATCGCGCTGGTCCTGGTGGGTGTGCTGCTCGGCCAGCCCGCCGTGCAGCGGGCACTGCGCCGACGGCGCACATCGGGTGCGCTGGGTGACCAGACAGGTCACTAGGCGCACCCGATCCCGCGTCGCCGCGGGATCCGGTGCTCAGGTGCCGTCGCCGGCGGGCCACGTGAGCGTCGCCAGGCCGCTCGCGTCCAGGCAGGTGCGGTGGGGCCCGACGACGAGCCGGAGCAGCACGGCCGCGCACGCGTGACACCGCAGCACCACGCCCGGCCCGTGCTGCCACACGTCGGACTCGGCGAAGCTCCCCTCGCGACCGCACGTCCCGCAGCGGACGACGGCGAGCGTCACGTCCCGCACGAACACGTCGCCGAGCGGGCCGCCGACGGCGTTGCCGTCCTCGGGTGCGAGCGTGTCGCCCGGCGGCTCGGGCTGGGTCATCGCTTCCTCCTCGGTCGGTTGCTCCTAGTCGGCGGACGGTCCGAAGCGTTCCGTGCGGATGCGGGCCGGATCGTGGCCCAGCCCGAGCAGCAGCCGGGTGGCCGCCTCCACGAACCCCGTCGGACCGCACACGAAGCACCGCGGCTCGAGCGCTGCCGGCCACCCCCAGGCGGCGAGGTCCGACGCCGTCAGCCGGCCGGGCTCCCGGCGCGCGTCCAGGGGCGCCGAGCGCGTGTAGAGGACCGTGCTCTCCACTCCGCCGTCCGCGGCCGGAGGCCGGGTGAGCTCGGAGACGTACAACCGATCCTCCGGTCGACGTACGGAGTACACGAGCCGGAACGGAGTCCGATCGCCGGCGCGACGCCGCTGACGGACCATCGCCATGAGCGGCACGATCCCCGAGCCGCCGGCCGCGAGCAGGACGGGCGCGCCGCCGTCGTCGCCCGGCGACCACACGAACCACCCGCCGATCGGTCCGCGGACCTCGATGAGCTGGCCGGGGGCGAAGTCGTCCGCGAGATAGGTCGACACCTCCCCGCCCGGCACACGCTGCACGGCGAGCTCGATGCGGGCGGTCGGGACGCCGTCGTCGTCGACCGCCTCGGGCGGGCCGGCGAGGGAGTAGCTGCGCTCGGCGGTGTAGCCGTCCGCCGCGGTGAGGCGGAGGTCGACGTGCTGCCCGGCGAGGTGGCCGGGCCAGCGCGGCACGGCGAGCACGAGCGTGCGCGCCGAGACGGACTCCGGTCGCGTCTCCACCAGGCGCGCGACCTGCCACCCGGGGCGCACCCCGAACCGATCACCGAGGCGGGCCGCGGAGCCGACGTCGCTAGTCACCCTGGTACCGCTGCTCGCGCCACGGGTCGCCGCGGTCGTGGTAGCCGAGCTCTTCCCAGAAGCCACGCCGGTCCTGCTGCATGAGGCGGATCGAGCGCACCCACTTCGCCGACTTCCAGAAGTACAGGTGCGGCACGATCAGCCGCGCCGGACCACCGTGCACCGGGGCCAGCGGCGCGCCGTCGTACGTGTGCACCACCCACGCCTTGCCGCCGAGCAGGTCGGCCACCGGAACGTTCGTGGTGTAGCCGCCGTACGAGCCGACGAGCGCGTACTCGGCCGTCGAGGACACGTCCGCGAGCAGGGTGTCGAGCGAGACCCCGCGCCACGCCGTGCCGAACTTCGACCAGCGGGTGACGCAGTGGATGTCGACGGTCGGCTCCTCCTGCGGCAGCGCGAGGAACTCCTCCCACGTCCATGACCGGCGCTCGCCGTGCTCCGTGACGACCTCCAGCTCCCACGCCTCCGTGGGGACGTGCGGGGTGGGGCCGGCGGAGAGGACCGGGAAGTCGTGCGCCTCGTACTGGCCGGGCGGGAGGGCGACGCCGGACGGGCGGTCCCTGCCGCGGAACCCGGGCGTGAGCTGGGCCATGGCTCAGCGTAGGAGCACCGCTGCCGCCGGCGCGAGCGCGGGCACCGCGTGGTGCCATCGGGCCGAGATCCGTCCTGCCGCGACGGGAGCCGCCCTGCTAACCTCGCGCCATGCGTTTCGTGACGCTCCTCCTTATGCAGCCGCGCTGACCAGGCACACTCAGCGCGGCAGCCCCTCGACGGTTCGGGGGGCTTTTTCGTGCCACCACCACACCCAGGAGGAGCACACGAAGGAGACGCGTCATGAGCGCGAGCACGGACCAGACCACGGCGACGGACGCCGCCGCCGCACGCACCGCCGTCGAGCACCACTGGCAGGGGGTGTGGGAACGCCTCGGCCTGTTCACGGCGCGCGACGACGGCTCGGCCGAGCGCCGCTACCTCGTCACGATGTTCCCGTACCCCTCCGGCGACCTGCACATGGGGCACGGCGAGGTGTTCGCGCTCGCGGACGTGCTGGCCAGGTACTGGCGGATGCGCGGCTACGACGTGCTGTTCCCCATCGGTTGGGACTCCTTCGGCCTGCCCGCGGAGAACGCCGCGATCCGCCGCGGCGAGAGCCCCGCCGTCTACACCTCCGACAACATCGCCACCCAGGCCGCCTCGATCCGCCGGTACGGGGTCTCGTTCGACTGGACGCGCCGGTTCCACACCTCCGACCCGGAGTTCTACCGGTGGAACCAGTGGATCTTCCTGCGGATGGTGGAGCAGGGGCTGGCGTACCGGGCGGCGTCGTCGGTGAACTGGTGCCCGCAGGACGGCACGGTGCTGGCGAACGAGCAGGTCGTGTCGGGCCGCTGCGAACGGTGCGGCACGCCGGTGGTGCGGCGCGACCTCGTGCAGTGGTTCTTCCGCATCACCGACTACGCGGACCGATTGCTGGACGACATGGCGCTGCTCGAGGGCCGGTGGCCCGACCGCGTCCTGACGATGCAGCGGAACTGGATCGGCCGCAGCACGGGGGCGCGGGTGCGGTTCGCCGTCGTCGGTCCTGTTCCGCCGGAGGGGTCCGACGACGGCGTCCCGGCCGCGCGGGAGGGGGCGGCGCCGTCGGACGTGGTCGTCTTCACGACCCGGCCGGACACCGTGCCCGGCGTGACGTTCCTCGCCGTCGCCCCCGACTCCGACCTGGCCGATCGCCTGTGCGCGCCGGAGCAGCGCGCCGCGTTCGAGGCGTACCGCGAGCTGGTGCGCGCCGCGACGGAGATCGAGCGTCAGGCGACGGACCGGCCGAAGACGGGCGTGCCGCTCGGGGCGAGCGTCCGGCACCCGGTGACCGGCGCCGTCGTCCCCGTGTGGGCGGCCGACTACGTGCTGCCGGGCTACGGGACCGGCGTCGTCATGGGCGTGCCGGCGCACGACGAGCGGGACGCGGCGTTCGCGCAGGTGCACGGCGTCGGCGTCGGGGACGCGTCGCTGATGCCAGAGCTGGACCCCGCGCGGCCCGGGGCGTTCGACGGCGTCGCCTGGGCCGAGCCGGCTGTCAGCTACCGGCTGCGGGACTGGCTGCTGTCGCGGCAGCGCTACTGGGGCACGCCGATCCCGATCGTGCACTGCGGTGCCTGCGGCGAGGTGCCCGTGCCCGACGACGAGCTGCCCGTCGTCCTCCCCGACCTGCGCGGGGCGGACCTGACGCCGCGCGGGGTGTCGCCGCTGGCCGCGGCGTCGGAGTGGGTGGACGTGCCGTGCCCCCGGTGCGGCGGCCCAGGGCGGCGCGACACCGACACCATGGACACGTTCGTGGACTCGTCCTGGTACTTCCTGCGATACCTGTCGCCGACGTTCACCGGCGGGCCGTTCGACGCCGAGGACGCGCGGCGGTGGATGCCGGCCGTGCGATACGTCGGCGGGGTGGAGCACGCGACGGGGCACCTGCTGTACGCGCGGTTCATGCAGAAGGTCCTGCGCGACCTGGGCCTGGTGGACGACGTCGAGCCCTTCGCCGCCGTGACGAACCAGGGGCAGGTGATCAACGAGGGTCGCGCGATGAGCAAGTCGTTGGGCAACGGCGTCGAGCTGGCGGAGCAGCTGGACGCGTACGGGTCCGACGCCGTGCGGCTCACCATGGTGTTCGCCGGTCCGCCGGAGGAGGACATCGACTGGGCCGACCTGTCTCCGGCGGGCGCGGAGCGGTTCCTCGCGCGCGCGCTGCGGCTGGCGCGCGACGTCACCAGCTCGCCCGGCGCAGACCCGGCCGGTGGCTCCGCGACGCTGCGCCGCGTCACGCACCGGACGGTCCGCGACGTCGAGGGTCTGCTCGAGGGGCTGCGGTTCAACGTGGTCGTGGCGCGCGTGATGGAGCTGGTGAACGCCGCGCGGCGGACGCTCGACGGCGCCGCGGGTGGCGGGCGCTCGGCGTCGGGCGGCGGGCGCCCGGAAGCGGGCGGCGGGCGTGAGGGCGACGACGGCGGCCCGGGTGATGCGCTGACGGGTGCGGCCGACCCGGCGGTGCGCGAGGCGGCGGAGGTCGCGGCGATCCTGCTGTCGCTCGTGGCGCCCTACACGGCGGAGGAGATGTGGGCGGCGCTGGGGCGCGGGCCCTCGGTGGCGGCCGCGCCGTGGCCGGAGGTCGACCCGGCGCTGCTGGTCGAGTCGACGACCGTGGCGATCGTGCAGGTCGACGGGCGCGTGCGCGATCGGCTGGACGTGCCGCTCGACGTGTCCGACGACGAGCTGCTGGGTCTGGCGGCGGCGTCGCCCGCCGTGGAGCGCGCCCTGGCCGGCCGGGCCGTGACGCGGACGATCGTGCGCGCGCCGGGGCTCGTCAACCTCGTGACGCGCTGACGCCCTGACCCCTGACCCCTGACCCCTGACGCCTCACGCCTCACGCCTGACGCCTCACGACTCACGCCGAACCTCGTACTTCCCGTCGAACCTCGTACCCCGGGGTGCGAGGCTCGACGGGAAGTACGAGGTTCGGCGGGTCAGCGGGTTCGGCGGACCAGCGTGCCAGCGGGCCCAGCGGGCCACGCCCGACGGGACCTCAGCGCAGCGCGTCGAGGATCGGCTTCGCCACACCCGGCGCCGCGAAGTACCCGGAGATCCCGTGCCGGTTCGGCGTCACGTTGTCGATCGTCGAGTCGTCGGTGATCTGCACCCGGGACGACGACGGCAGGGGGAAACGGTCCGCGGTGAGCGGGTACAGCGCGACGACGTCGCGGGGGTCCCGAGCGTTGAGCCAGGACCCCACGGGATCGGGCACGCGGATCGGGTCGAGCCGCTTGAGCGTCGCGCGGATCGCCGTCACCGCGAGCGGCGAACCCACCGTCACGAGCAGCGGCACGTCCCACGAGTCGGCCTTCACGTGGGAGCGAAGCACGTGATACGCGACCACCGACCCGAGCGAGTGCCCGACCACGATCGTCGGCTCGCCGTCGGGCATGGCGGACGCGACGCCGTCGTCGATCGTCTCCCTGATCGCCGAGTCCGTGAGGTACCGGTAGACGTCGTGCGTGACGAGCGCGATCGTGGCCGCGCTGCCGCCCGGCAGGTGCTGGTCGATCGCGCGGAGCACGGCGCGCACCCACGGCCAGTCGCCGAAGCCGCGCTCGATGACCTCGGGCTCGTCCGACGCCTCGACCACCTCGTCGTCGGACAGCCCCACGGCGAGCTGCCACTCACGCATGACGTCGAGCATGAACGCCTTCTCGCCGTCGTCCACGTCGTCGCCCCGCACGATCACCGCCGCCGCCTCCCGCGGGCTCATGCCGGCGGTCAGCTGCGCGAGGGTGTCGCCGTAGTACGGGAAGTGGATGAGCTCCTCCGTGATGGGCAGCGGGCCGGAGCCGGCGAGGGCCCCCACCCAGTCGGCCTTGAGGCCGATCGAGTCGAGGCCGGCTTGGCCGCGGCCGTGGACGAGCACGAGGTGGGTCATCACAGCTCCTGGTGGGTGAGAGCGGTCCGGACGACGTCGACGCCGGCCGGGTCGAGCTGGGTCCAGAGCGAGTCGAGGAGGTGCCGCTCCAGGTCACGCAGGGACGGCGGGAGGCCCGCGCGGCGAGCCCGCAGCACCGCCCAGCCCTGGGTGAGCATCGGGAACGCCGGCGCGACGTCGTCGCCGGGGCGCACGACCGCCGGCGGGGACGACCCGAGGAGGGCGACGTCGTACGGGACGAAGCCCAGCGCCTCGCGCAGCGGCCGGGCGAGGGCGTCCACCCGGTCGCGCAGGCCGAGCTCCGCGAACGCGTGCGCGGCGTAGATCGCGAGGCCCGGGTCCGCGCAGCCGGTGAGCCGGAGGCGCTCGGCGAACGCGTCGGCGTCGGCCACGGTCAGGCGGAACGTGCCCTGCTGCGACCCCGCTGCCGTGACCGCTCGCAGCGCGCGGAGCTCGTCGGCGTGCTCGCTGAACGTCGCATGCTGCCACGACGACGGCGACGGCTCGTACGCGACGTCGACCAGCTCGCCGTCGGCGACCGTCAGCGTGACGATCATGTCCTGCGCGATCGGGACGACGACGCCGCGTCCCGACCCGAGCACGACCAGCGCGTTGGCACCCGGTCGCGGAGAACCGACGACGGCGGCCGCCCCGTGATCGAGCTGCCACACGTCGGCGCCGGGCACGTGCAGGTGGTCGATCGCATCGCCGCGGATGACGACGCCGGTCTGGATCTCGGGGGAGATGTCCATCCCGCGTGCGATGTCCTGGGCGAGGCGGCCGACGCCGGCGACGTCGTCCACGGCCGTGTCGCTCACGAGCTCGGCGAGCGCGATCGTCTCGCTCGGCGACGCCGTGAGCGCGGACTGCGTGAGCGTGTCCATCACCGTGGTCGGGCTCCAGGCGACGGGCTCGGAGGGCTCCCCGATCGCGTCGACCGGCGCCAACTCCTGCTGTTCCTGCTGCTGCTGCTGTTGTTGTTGCTGCTGCTGCTGCTGTTGTTGTTGTTGCTGTTGCTGTTGCTGTTGCTGTTCGGGCCACATGGGCGCCGGCACGATCGGGATCTCGCCCGTGATGGGCGCCTCCGGCCGCACGCCGGCACCAGCGGGGAAGCCACCGCCCGGAGCCGGCGCCGGCGGCCCGCCCGGGCGGGCGGGCGCTCCACCGTTCGCGGCTCCGCCGTTGGTGGCGCCGTCCGCGCCGCCGCCCCCGGCCTCCTCGACGCGAGCCACCCAGCTCCCGCCGAGCGTGACGATCGCGTCCGGGAGCTGGTTCACCTTGCCGACGAGGCCCAGCTCCGCCACCCGGGCCGGCACAGCTCGCGCCAGGTACTCCTTGAGCGAGGGCGGAAGGACGTACGAGGCGTGGTCGGCGGGCCCGTCGCCGGGGGAGAGCACCTCGGCGGCGCGGCCGGAGAGCGCCTCGAGCAGCGCGTCCGTGTAGAGCGCGCGGTAGGCAGCGCTCGTCACGGCGGGGTCCTTGACCTCCGCGGCGGTCCGCCCGAGCCCGCAGCCGTAGAACACGTCGACGGACGACGACGTCTCGGCAGGTGCGTCGTTCGGGAAGATCTCGCGGCCGATCACGGCCTGCGCGGGGAGGCCCTCGGGCGGCGTCCGGCAGGCGTCGGACACGAACACGACGTGTCGCACCCCGCTGCCCTCCGCGAGCAGGCGCGATCCGGCGACGGCGACGGCGGCCGACGTGTCCCGGGGGGCGTCGCTCAGCAGCCAGTACTCGGAGCGCCGCATGCTCACGCCGTGCCCGGCGAAGTACACGAGCAGCTGGTCGACGCCGGCGCCGTCGAGAATGCGCGTGATCGCGCCGAAGATCGCGTCGCCGGTGACCTTCTGGCCGTCGGCGTCGGTCAGCAGGACGGCGTTCTCCTCCGGCATGCCCTGGGCCAGCGCCCAGGCATGCATGCGCCGGGCGCCGGCCGCGGCGTCCCGGAGGGTCGGCATGCCGCCCGTCGAGTCGACCCCGATGAAGACCCCTGCTCGCTCCACTGCTGCGCCCCTCGTCGCGCGGGAAGGTGGTGCGCCTTGTCTACTCCGCACGCAGGGCCGATGTCATCGGTCCCACCGGGTGAACCTCGGGGTGATTCCACCTCGCTCCTTGGCGTCCGCGTCCACCTGCCCTGCGCGACGCAGCGCGGCACAATGGAGTGCGGGCGCCACCAACCCGAGGCGCCCGCAGCGCACGGCCCACAAGGCCAGCGACGAGAGGTTCGACGATGACCACTGCCCTGCCCCTGCCCGATCTCGTCCACGAGCGCGTGGAGGTGGTGACGGGCCGGCGCAGCGGCCTGTTCGTCGCCGTCGCCCTCCACTCGTCGGTCCTCGGCTCCGCCCTCGGCGGCGCCCGGCTGTGGACGTACCCGCACTGGAGCGACGCACTCGGCGACGCCCTGCGGCTGTCCGCAGCGATGACCCTGAAGAACGCCGTGGCCGGGCTCGACGCCGGCGGCGGGAAGAGCGTGATCGGACTCGAGCCCGGCGTCGTGCTCGACGCCGATCGCCGCCGTGCCGCGTTCCTCGACCTGGGCGACGCCGTCGAGTCCTTGCACGGGCTGTACCGCACGGCCGAGGACGTGGGGTCGACGACGCAGGACATGCTCGTGGTCAGCGAGCGCACCGAGCACGTGGTCGGGCTGCCCGACGCCGTCGGCGGCGCGGGCGAGCCCGCAGGGCCGACGAGCCTCGGCGTCCTCGCCGCGATCCACGCGACTCTCGAACGCGTGACCGGCTCACCGGACCCGGCCGGCCGGCGCATCACGATCGCCGGCGTCGGGCAGGTGGGCGGCCGGCTCGCGGAGCGGCTCGCGGCGGAGGGCGCCACGCTCACGCTGACGGACGTGAACCCGGCGAAGCGCGTCCTCGCGGAGTCGCTCGGTGCCGCGTGGGTGGAGCCCGGGACCGAGCACCTCGTGCGGGCTGACGTGTTCGTGCCCGCGGGCGTGGGCGGTCTCCTCACGGACGACGTCATCGACACCCTCGACGCGTCGGCCGTGTGCGGTCCCGCGAACAACCCGCTGGCGTCGCACGACGGCGCGGATCGGCTCGCCGCGCGCGGGATCCTCTACGCGCCGGACTTCGTGGTCAACGCCGGAGGCGTCATCTACCTGGACCTCGAGTCGAAGAGGCTCGGCACGCACGAAGAGATCCTGGACCGGGTCCGGCGGATCGGCGACGTCCTGCGCCGCCTGCTCGACGACGCCGACCGCCTCGGCGTGACGCCGCTCGAGGCGGCGGAGCGGCTCGCGGCCGAGCGCCTCGACGCCGGCGGCCGCGTCGCCGTCAGCTCGCCCGGGGCGTGAGCAGCACGACCTTGCCGTGCGTCTCGCGCGCCTCGAGCGCGCGGTGGGCATCGGCGGCGTCCGCGAGCGGGAACGTCGACCCGACCAGCGGCACGCGGGTACCGTCCGCCGCCCGCGCGAGGGCCTCGGACTCGAGCGACGCGAGCCCGCCCTCGCGCGCCACCATCGCCGGGCCGAGCACGTCCACCACGCGGCGGTCGGCGTCGTCGTACGCGGTCTGCTCGCCGGACGTCCAGCCGTACCGCACGAGCCGGCCGCCCGGGGCGAGCAGCGCGTAGGCGCGGCGGCCGACGTCGCCGCCGACGGCGTCGAACACCACCGTGGGCGGTGGTGCCAGCTGCCGGACGACGTCGTCCCAGTCCGGCCGGGTGTAGTCGACGACGACGGCGGCGCCCGCCTCACGGGCGACCGCCAGCTTCCGCTCCCCGCGGGCGAGGCCGACGGCGGTGCCGCCGACGCCGGCGACAGCCTGCACGAGGAGCACCCCGAGCCCGCCGGCGGCGGACGTGACGACGGCGACCTCGCCGGCCTGCAGCTCGGCGAGGTCGAGGATGCCGGTGGCCGTGCGCCCGGTGCCGATGGCCGCGACGGCGACCGCCGCGTCGAGCCCGTCCGGGATCTCGTACGCCCGGGCCGCGGCGACGACGGCGAGCTCCGCGGAGCCACCGCCCCTGCCGGCGCCGAGGTGCGCGACCACGCGGCGCCCGAGCCACGTGTCGGGCACGCCGTCGCCCACCGCGTCCACGATGCCGGCGACCTCGCGCCCCGGGATGGTCGGGAGCTCGGGGAGCGGCGCCGGACCGCCGTCGGCGCCGGAGCGGATCGTGGTGTCGAGGAGGTGGATGCCGGCGGCCTCGACGGCGATCCGGAGCTCGCCCGCACCGGGCTCGGGATCGGCGACGTGCTCGGGGTGGAGGACGTCGGGCGGGCCGAAGCTGTGGTGCCGGATGGCGAGCATGGGGTCTCCTCGGGGTCGGACCCTCATCCCACAACCTCGACCATGCTCGAGGTCAAGCGTAGGCGCCACCGCCCGGTGGGCGGGACGGACGGGCCTCACCGACGACGGCGTCCCGTGCGTTCTCCAGGTAGGTGCGCTCGGCCGCGTTCCCGGCCAGCTCGGCTGCCCGCGCGTATGCCTCCGCGGCGCCCGCCGGGCGCCCGAGACGTGCCAGCAGGTCGCCGCGGACCGCGTGGAACACGTCGTAGCGCTCGAGGGTGAGCGCCTCGACCAGCGCGAGCGCCGTCGTCGGCCCGTCCACCTCGGCGACGGCGACCGCCCGGTTGAGCTCGACCACCGGGCTCGGCGTGAGGGCGAGCAGCTGGTCGTAGAGGGCGACGACCTGGCGCCAGTCGGTGTCGGCCGCCGACGGCGCGTCCGTGTGCACCGCCTGGATCGCTGCCTGCACCTGGTACGGGCCGGGACTGTTGCGGCGCAAGCAACGCCGGACCAGCGCGTGGCCCTCGGCGATCAGTCCGCGGTCCCAGAGATCGCGGTCCTGGTCGCGCAGCAGGACCAGCGCGCCGTCCTGGCCGGTGCGGGCGGGCCGGCGCGACTCGCTGAGGAGCAGGAGCGCGAGCAGGCCGAGCACCTCGGGCTCGTCCGGCATGAGCTCGGCGAGGAGCCGGCCGAGGCGGATCGCCTCGGCACACAGGTCGTCGCGCACGAGATCGTCGCCCGAGCTCGCGGCGTACCCCTCGTTGAACACGAGGTAGACGACGGCGAGCACGCCCGCGAGCCGGTCCGGGAGGTCCGCGTCGCGCGGCACGCGGTACGGGATGTGGGCGTCCCGGATCTTCCCCTTGGCGCGCACGAGCCGCTGCGCCATCGTCGCCTCCGGAACGAGGAACGCGCGGGCGATCTCCGCCGTCGTCAGCCCGCCGAGCAGACGCAGGGTGAGCGCCACCTGCGCCTGCCGGCTGAGCGCCGGGTGGCAGCAGGTGAAGACGAGCCTGAGCCGGTCGTCGCGCACGGGACCCTCCTCGGCCGGTGGCTCGACGGCGTGGAGGAGCGCGGCCTGAGCGTGCCGGTCGGCGCGGGACCCCTCGCGGCGGAGCCGGTCGATCGCCTTGCGGCGCGCGGTCGTGATGATCCAGCCGCCCGGGCTCGGCGGCGGACCATCCGGCCAGTGCTCGAGCGCCGCGACGAATGCCTCCTGCACCGCGTCTTCCGCGATGTCGATGTCCCCGAACGCGCGGACCAGGACGGCGACGGCGCGCCCGTGGTGTTCGCGGAACACGGCGGCGACGGCGGTCGGGGTCGAGCTCGCCGGGCTACGGCGCTGACCCGCTGAGTGGGTCATTGCCGTATCGCCTGCACGGGACCCGAGCCCTTCGCGGCTACGGCGCTGACCCGCTGAGTGGGTCATTGCCGTATCGCCCGCACGGGACCCGAGCCCTTCGCCGGGCTACGGCGCTGACCCGCTGAGTGGGTCATTGCCGTAGCGCCCGCACATGGCTCGGCCCCTCCGCCGTCGCCCACGGGAGTCACGTGGTGGCGCCGTCCTGGAACGGGCGGACCTCCACCGGGATCGTCACGGCCCGGGCGAGCTTGCGGCCCCACTCGAGCGCGGCGTCGAGGTCGGGAGCCTCGAGCACGGTCAGGCCGCCGACGTGCTCCTTCCCCTCGACGTAGGGGCCGTCGGTGACGAGGACGTCGTCGCCGCTGGGGCGGATCACGGTCGCGGTGCTCGGCGGGTGGAGGCCGCCGGCGAAGACCCAGGCCCCGGCCTCGCGCAGCTCGGCGTTGAACGACTGGACGTCGCGCATGATGGGCTCGAGGACGTTGGGCGGGGCGGGCGAGCCGTCGCCGGGCTGCATGATCGTGAGCAGGTAGGTCGGCATGGTTCCTCCTCGGTGACCGCGGCCCGGCTCGTCCGGGCCGCTCACCCTCTGTACGAACGGCGGTGCGCTGGATCGACATCGTCCTCCCGCGAGGCGCGGACTGCTAGCCTCTCGACATCAAGTATCTCGATGTCGAGACTTCGAGAACCCCGAGACACCAGGGAGTCGACCGTGCCGCACTGGGACCCGACGTCGTATCTCACCTACGCGGACGAGCGCAGCCGTCCGTTCGTCGAGCTCGTCGGACGGGTGCCGCGGGCGCCGCGCACGATCGTGGACCTCGGCTGCGGGCCGGGGCACCTCAGCGCCGTCCTGCGTACGCGCTGGCCGGAGGCCGAGATCCTCGGCATCGACTCCTCGCCGCAGATGATCGAGCGTGCCGTCGCCGAGAACACCGACGCGCGCACCTCCTACCGGCTCGGAGACATCGCGAGCTGGGCACCGCCGTCGCCCGTCGACCTGGTGGTGTCGAACGCCGCCCTGCAGTGGGTGCCGGACCAGCTCGACGTCGCGCGGCGGCTGCGCGAGCACGTCGCCCCGGGCGGGGCGCTCGCGATCCAGGTGCCGCACAACCACGACGAGCCGAGCCACCGGCTGCTGCGGGACGTCGCGGCCCGGGAGCCGTACGCGCAGCACACGGAGCACGTCACGCTCTCACGGGGGACGTCTGCGACCGCGTACCTCGAGGCGCTCGCCGGCCCGGGCTGGAGCATCGACGCGTGGGAGACCACGTACCTGCACGTGCTCGACGGCGACGACCCGGTCCTGGCGTGGATCTCCGGCACCGGTGCGCGCCCTGTGCTGCAGGCGCTCCCGGACGAGCTGCGCCGCCGGTTCGAGGCCGAGTACGGGGCGGCGCTCCGCGACGCGTACCCGCGGCGCCCGTTCGGCACGGTGCTGCCGTTCCCGCGCACGTTCGTCGTCGCGACCCGAACCGCGACGTGAGGCTCGACCCTGGGTCGGTCGCCGCGACCGTCAGACCTTCGCTGCCTGCTCCGCGGCCTTCCGCTCCGCTTCGAGGAGCTTCTTCTCGGCCTCGCGCACGACGTCGCGCTCCCGCTTGAGCTCCTCCCGCAGCTTCTTCTCCGCCTCGCGGCGTCGCTTCGCCGCCTCACGGACCTTCTTGTCGGTTCGGTACAGCTGCGTGCGCCGGTTCTCGGCGGCGACGTCGTCCGCCTCGTTCGCGGGCGGCTCACCCGAGGCGCGCGTCGCGATGAGGTGCGCGACGCCGTCGAGCACCCGCTCCACGGCGAACTCCAGCTCGGGGCTGGTGTCGAGGTCATCCGTCCCGGCGTAGGAGCCGCGTTCGAACAGCGGGCGCAGGTAGGGGAACTGCTCGGGCGTCACCAGCTCGAGCATCGCCGCGCCGACGTCGGACGAGGCGTCACCGCGCTTCAGGCGCTGCTCGACGACGCCGTACCCCGTCATGAGGTTCGTGCCCATGAGGATGACGCCGATCTTCTCCTCGTCGTCGAACGGGGCGTCACGCAGGGCGCGCAGCCCGTGCTCGACGATGCGCAGCGCGTTCGGGGTGACCGGCGGTCCCGAGATCGGGACCTCCGTGATCCACGGGTGAGCCTCGAAGATGCCTGCGAGCGTCAAGAGCCACGCTCGGAGCTCGGAGCGCCACCCACCGCCGTCGGGCGCACCGGACGCCCCGGGGTCGACGCCCCGGGCGAGGTCCTCCGCGTCGGCGGCCGGCGGAAGGACGGCCTCGCCCTGGACCGCGTCGGCCATCAGCTCGAGCAGGTCGTCCTTGCTGGTCACGTAGCGGTACAGCGACATCGTCGTGTACCCGAGCGACGTCGCGACCTTGCTCATCGAGACCGCGGCCAGCCCCTCGGCGTCGGCGATCTGGACGGCCGCCTCGACGATGCGCTCGGTGGACAGCTCGCCGCGCGGCGGCCGTTGCGGCCGCGCGGCGAGCCCCCACGCGAGGGCGACGGCGTGCGGGAGGGCGGGTGCGTCGTCGTCCGACATCGCTCGCTCGTCCTCCCGCACGCTCATCCGTTGGTCCGCCGAGTCTACGGGCGCGCTCAGCGCGCCCGGCGGCGACCGAACGCCACCGCCGCCCCGACGGAGCTCACCAGGAGCACCCCGCCCAGCCACGCGAGGGCGGGGACCAGGTTGCCGGCCGTGGCGCCGCCCGCGAGGAGGTCGCGCAGGGTCTCGATGATCGGCGTGAACGGCTGGTTCTCGGCGAAACCGTGCAGCCACGTGGGGAGCGTCTCGATCGGCACGTACCCGCTGGAGACGTACGGCAGGAACAGGAACACCATGTTGAGGCTCTGCGCCGCCTCGACGCTCATGACGAGCCCCGCCGCGGCGCTGAACCACGCGAACGTGAGCGCCATGACGGCCGCGTAGCCGGCGACGGCGAACCAGTCGCCGAGGCCCGCGTCCGCCCGGAACCCGAGGGCGTACGCCACCCCGATCGTCACCGCGACCGACGCGAGGTTGCGCACCGTCGAGGCCAGCACGTGGCCCCACAGCACCGACGAGGCGTGGATCGGCAGCGTCTTGAAACGGTCGATCGTGCCGGACGTGAGGTCCTGCGCGACGCTCACCGCCGTCGTCGCCGCCCCGAACCCGATGCACATGACGAGCACGCCCGGCACCACGTAGTTGATGTAGTCGCCGTCCCCGCCCGAGATCGCGCCGCCGAAGATCACGACGAACACGGTCATGATGGCGATCGGCAGCACGAACGCCGTGATGAGGCCGTCGAGGCTGCGCAGGTTGCGGCGGGTCTCGCGGCGCACCATCGTGCCGATGCTGCGGAGGGGGCCGACGACGGCGGCCCGGGGCGTGCTCGTCGCCCGGCCGGTCGCGGGAGGGGCTGGGCTGGTCAGCGTGGTCATCGGTTCGCTCCCGTCGTGGCTGGCTCGTCGGCCGGGGTGGTCGTGGTGGTACGGCGTGCCCCGGTGAGGGCGAGGAAGACGTCGTCGAGGCTCGGCCGCACGATGGCGACGGAGTCGACGGCGAGGTCGTGGGCGTCGGCGAGGTCGAGGAGCTCCCGGACCGTGCCGACCGAGCTCTCGGCGCGGACCGTCACGCTGAGCCCGCGCTCGTCGACCGTGCTGATCGGCAGGCCGAGGCCGCGCGCGACGTCGAAGCTGCGTGCGTCGTCGAGCACGAGGCGGACCTGGTCTCCAGCCTCGCGGCTGACGCGCGCCTTGAGCGCCGCCGCCGTGCCCTCCGCGACGATCCGGCCGCCGTCGAGCACGGTGATGCGGTCGGCGAGGTGGTCGGCTTCCTCGAGGTACTGCGTGGTGAGGAGGATCGTGGTGCCTTCGCGGGCGAGGTCGGCGACGACGTCCCACAGGTCCATGCGGCTGGCCGGGTCCAGGCCGGTGGTCGGCTCGTCGAGCACCAGCACGGGTCGACGTGCGACGAGGCTCGACGCCAGGTCCAGCCGGCGCCGCATCCCGCCGGAGTACGTGCCGACCTGACGGCGGGACGCCGCCGTGAGGTCGAAGCGCTCGAGGAGCTCCGACGTCCGGCGCTTGCCGTCGCGCTTCGACAGTCCGTTGAGCGCGGCCATCTGGAGGAGGTTCTCCTCGCCGGTCTGGAACTCGTCGACCGAGGCGTACTGGCCCGTGACGGCGACCCGGGTGCGTGCCGCCCGGGGCGACGCGACGACGTCGATCCCGCCCAGGTGCACCGTGCCCGCGTCCGGCGCGATGAGCGTGGTGAGGATGCCGACCGCCGTCGTCTTGCCGGCACCGTTCGGGCCGAGCAGCGCGACGATCTCGCCGCGCTTCACCTCGAGGTCGACGCCGCGGAGCACGGCGTTCTTTCCGTAGGACTTCGCCAGTCCCCGGATGGCGATCATCGGATCCTGCATCACTGTCTCCTCGCGTGTGGGGCACACACTCGTGTGTGTGGCGTACATGAACGTGTACACCATACACACGATGTGTCTCGTACGCGCAAGGGGGTTCGGGGAGGCGAGACGCCGAACCTCGTACCTCGCGTCGAACCTCGCACCACGGGGTGCGAGGTTCGACGCGTTGTACGAGGTTCGACGCCCGTGACCGGGCCGGTGCTCAGGCGATGTCGCGTCGGCGCACCACCAGCACGCTCGCGAGGACCGCCGCCACCAGATAGGCGAGCGTCACGCCCACGGCGAGCCCGCCGTCGAGCACGGTGAGCACGCCGGGCGAGCCGCCGGCCGCCGTGCCCGCGGCCTCGGTGACCGCGCCGGCCAGCGATCCGGACGCCGTCCCCGGCAGGTAGTCGGTGACGTAGGCGAGCTCGGGCAGCAGGCCGGCCGCGCCGCGCAGCAGGTTCTCGACGACGAGCGACCACACGAGGCCCAGCCCGATCGCGATCGCCGGGCTGCGGGTGAGCAGGCCGATCAGCGCCCCGACGGCCGCCCACATCCCCATGATGAGCAGTCCGCCGCCGAAGGACCGGGCGAGGTCGACGGCGTCCGGCCACGCGGCGTCGGCGCCCTCGAGCACGGCGATCCCGGACGAGACGGCGAGGTCGAGCGCGAGCGTCGCCCCGACGGCCACCACCACACCCAGCGCGACGGCGAGGAGCGTGCCGCCGAACGCCGTCGCCCGCCCGGGACCTTGCGTGAACACCGTCTTCCAGGTGCCCCAGCCGAACCCGCTGCCGACGGCGAGCGCGCCGAGCGTCAGCATGATCGCGCCGCCGAACATCGGCATGCCGTTCGTCAGCAGCCCCGGGACGGCGGACGGCAGCAGGCCCGCGAGCAGCGCCTCGCGCGGGACGCCCTCGGCGGCGAAGCTCTCCGACCCGCTCGCGTACGCGAGGTAGTTGAAGACGTAGGCGAACGTCAGGTTGAGGAGCAGCCAGACGCCGAGCAGCACCCACACCGCCGGCCAGAGCCGGAGCCGGAGCGTCTCGGCCGCTGCGCTGCGGACCAGCGAGCGTGCGGTGGACGACGGCGGAACGGACGTCGTCGGGATCGGTGGGGTCGCGTGCGTGGTCGCCATGCGTCAGTCCTCCTGGGTGCTGGCCGGCGTCGCCGGCGAAGTCGTGAGCTCGAAGAACACGTCCTCGAGGGACCGCTCGAGCGGTCGGATCTCGTGCACGTCCACGCCGGCCGTCACGAGGGCGTGGGCGACGTCGGGGGCGCGAGCCGGGTCGACGTCGAGCCGCAGGCCGCCGTCGACGGCGTGCACGGCGCCGTCACCGGCAAGTCGCGTGGCGACGTCGAGCGCCTGGACCCCGGGCTCCGCGTGGACGAACAGCCCACGACCGCCGCGTAGCTCGGCGACGGTGCTCTCCGCGAGGAGGCGACCGCCGGAGATGACGCCCACCCGGTCCGAGATCTCCTGGACCTCGCCCAGCAGGTGGCTCGAGAGGAGCACCGTCTGGCCCTGGCGTGCGAGGTCGACGATGAGGGCGCGCATCTCGGCCATGCCGCCGGGGTCGAGCCCGTTGGTCGGCTCGTCCAGGATCAGCAGCTCCGGATCGCCCAGCATCGCCGCGGCCACGCCGAGCCGCTGCTTCATCCCGAGCGAGTAGGAGCGGAACGCGTCGCGGCCGCGGCCCGCGAGGTCGACGCGCTCGAGGGCGGCGTCGACGGCGCTCGCGGGCAGCGCCTGATAGCGGGCGAGGACCCGGAGGTTGTCGCGGCCCGAGAGGTACGGGTAGAAGCCCGGCCCCTCGACGAGAGCGCCGACCCGCGCGACGGCGCCCGCTTCCCCGGGCAGACGGTCGAGGACGCGCGCGGTGCCGGCCGTCGGGCGGACGAGGCCGAGCAGCATGCGGAGCGTGGTGGTCTTCCCGGCGCCGTTCGGGCCGAGGAAGCCGTACACCTCGCCGCGCCGGACGGTGAGGTCGACGGCGTCGACGGCGAGGCGGTCGCCGTAGCGCTTCGTGAGGCCGCGCGTCGTGACGACCGGTGGCTCGGAGCGTCGCGCGGAGTGCCGGCTCGCGTCGGCGGGGGCCTGGGTTCTCGCGTGTGTGGTCATGGCCTCCACGGTCCCGCCGCGGGCGCGCCGGCACGTCCGCCCGCGGGGCCTTTCGGGGTACGCCCGGCTACGTAGGTGGTGCCGCCCTGGGCGGCACCCACGGAGTACTTCTCCTGGCCACCCGGGGTCCGGCCGACCGTGTTGTTGGTCCCCCCGTCACGGCCAACCGTGTTGTTGGTCCCCCGAACCGCCGCCTCGGGGGAGTGATCGCACGGTGCGGGGTTGTCTGGAGTGAGGAACCGCACGGTCGGCACGTCACAGGGGGCGACGCCTAGGCTCGCGAGCGTGCCGTCGTTCCGGATCGAGACGCCGATCGCGGCGCCGATCTCCGCGTGCTTCGACGCGGCGCGCTCGGTCGATGCCCACCTTGCCTCGATGTCCCGGTCGGGGGAGCGCGCTGTCGCCGGCGTCACGTCCGGGCTCCTGACGTTCGGCGACGCCGTGACCTGGGAGGCGCGCCACCTCGGCATCCGGTTCCGGATGACGGCGACGATCACCATCCTCGAGGCGCCGCATCGGTTCGTCGACGAGCAGGTCGCCGGCCCGTTCGACGCCTGGTGGCACGAGCACACGTTCGCGGAGCGCCCTGGCGGCGTCACCCTCATGACCGACGACGTCCGGTTCCGATCCCCCCTCGGCCCGCTGGGCGCCGTCGTCGACCGCCTCGTGCTCACCCGCTATCTCCACCGACTGATCGACGCGCGGGCGCAGTGGCTCAGGAGCACGCTGGAGGCGTCCTGAGAGTGCGAGGCGAAAGTCGTGGAGCCCGGATGTCGATCCGCCCCTGGCCCGTTCGACCTGGGGATGAGAGGGTCCGAACCGCGACCCGACACAGCTGAGGAGAGAACGATGAAGTACATGCTCATCATGCGGACGACCGACGAGGCCGCGCAGGACTTCCAGGACGTGGACTTCGACCAGATGCTCGAGACGATGGGCAAGTTCAACGACGAGCTCATCAACGCCGGCGTCCTCCTCGCCGCCGAGGGCCTGGACCCCGAGCCGGGACTCGTCGTCGACCACGGTTCCGAGACGCCGGTCGTGAGCGACGGGCCGTACGGCGAGACGAAGGAGCTGTTCGGCGGCTACTACATCCTCGACGTCGCCTCGCAGGAGGAGGCCGTCGAGTGGGCGAAGCGCCTGCCGTACTCCGGGCCCGGCATCAAGACCGAGATCCGCCGCGTCAGCACGATCGACGAGTTCCCGCAGGACAACCCGTGGATCAAGAGGGAACGCGCCTGGCGGGAGCGGACGGGCCAGCTCTGAGCGAGCGGTCCCCGGAGCCGGGAACCGGCCGGTCCGCCTCGAGCGGACCGGCCGGCGACCCGGGCGACCCCGGCGCGAACGCCGCGCCCTCGGCCGGACGCGCCGCGCCCCCGACCGGGCGCCCCGCGGCGCCGGCGAGCCCGCCGGGCAGCGGCCGGCAGGCGGTGGAGGCGGTGTGGCGCATCGAGTCGGCGCGCATCGTCGGCGGCCTCGCCCGCTACACGGGCGACTTCGCACTCGCCGAGGACCTCGCCCAGGAAGCGCTCGCGGAGGCACTCGTGACCTGGCCGCGTGAGGGTGTCCCGCACAACCCGGCGGGCTGGCTGCTCACGGTGGGACGCCGTCGGGCGATCGACACGTTCCGCCGGCGCTCGGCGCGCGACGAGCGCTACGCCGTCCTCGCCCGCGACCTCGACGACGGTGAGGCCGCCACCGGGGCGCCCCCCAGCGGTGACCGCGCCGATCGCGACCTTCTCTGGGACCCCGATCGCATCGACGACGACATCCTCGCGCTCACGTTCACGGCCTGCCACCCCGTGCTCTCGCGCGAGGCGCGGGTGGCGCTCACGCTGCGCGTGATCGGTGGTCTCACGAGCGACGAGATCGCGCACGCGTTCCTCCAGCCGACCGCCACCGTGCAGGCCCGGATCACGCGGGCGAAGAAGACGCTGGCCGCGGCGCAGGTACCGTTCGAGGTCCCGCCCGCAGACGAGCGCCGCGAGCGGATCGGTTCGGTGCTCAACGTCGTCTACGTCATCTTCACAGAGGGGTCGACGGCGTCGTCCGGCGACGACCTCATCCGCGTGGACGTGGCTTCCGAGGCGCTACGACAGTCGCGCGTGCTGAGCCGCCTCCTGCCGGACGAGCCGGAGGTCCACGGCCTGCTCGCCCTGCTGGAGCTGACGGCGGCCCGATTCCCGGCGCGCATCGGGCCGGATGGCGAACCCGTGCTGCTGGAGCAACAGGACCGACGGCGGTGGGACGCCTCGGCGATCCGTCGCGGTCGGGCCGCGCTCGCCCACGCGGCCGGCCTCGGACGCGGCCTCGGGGCGTACGGGCTGCAGGCGTCGATCGCCGAGGTGCACGCTGTCGCGCCATCCGTGGCGGACACCGACTGGAGCCGGGTGGTGCTCCTGTACGACGCTCTCGCCGAGCTGACGCCGTCGCCGGTGGTCGAGCTGAACCGCGCCGTCGCCGTCTCGATGGAGCGCGGTCCGGCCGCCGCGCTCCCGCTCGTGGACGCGCTGGCCGACGACGCCCGGCTCGCCGGCTCGCACCTCCTGCCGAGCGTCCGAGGTGAGCTGCTGCGCCGCATGGGGCGCACGGACGACGCGCGGGCGGAGCTGGAGCGCGCCGTCGCCCTGTGCGGCAACGCCCGCGAGCGCGCCGTGCTGGAGGGCAAGCTCGCCGACCTCGGCGCCTGAGCTCGCCCAGCCCGCCTCGGGCCCACCACCCACAACGAGGTGGCGAGGCGACGCCCGGCGCGCTCAGACGACGGCGTGCTCCTGCCGCCCGAGCCCGGAGATCTCCAGCGCGACGACGTCGCCGGCACCCAGGTACGGGAAGCGGCCGGACAGCGCCACCCCCTCCGGCGTCCCCGTGCAGATGAGGTCGCCGGGGGAGAGTTCCAGGTACTGCGACAGGTGCCACACGATGAAGCCGACGTCGAAGATCATGTCGGCGGTCACGGAGTCCTGCCGGGCCTCACCGTTGACCCAGGAGCGCAGCTGCAGGGCGCCGGCGTCGACCTCGTCGGCGGGCACGAGCCACGGTCCGGTGGGCGCGAAGCCCGGCGCGGACTTGCCCTTCGACCACTGGCCGCCGGACTCCTCGATCTGCCACGCGCGCTCGCTGACGTCGTCGACGATCGTGTACCCGGCGACGTGCTCGAGCGCGGCCTCGCGCGAGGGCAGCTGCCACGCGGAACGTCCGATGACGACGCCGAGCTCGACCTCCCAGTCGAGCTTCGTCGCGCCGGGCGGGAACGGGACGTCGTCGTCCGGCCCGACGACCGTGTTGGGGTGCTTGAAGAAGATGATCGGCGACGACGGCGGCTCGGCCCCGGACTCGGCGGCGTGCGCCGCGTAGTTCTGGCCGATGCAGATCACGGCGGGGGGCTGCGCGACCGGCGCGCCACGCCGCAGCGAGGCGGCGCCGTCGAGCACCGGCAGCGCACCCGCGGCGAGCGCCTCCCGCACCCGCGCGATCCCGCCCGAGGCGAGGAACGCGCCGTCGAGGCGGCCGACCAGCGGGCGCAGGTCGTAGACGTTGTCGCCGTCGCCGACGGCGGGGATCTCCGCGCCGATCGGTCCGAGTCGCATCAGGTGCACGGGTGCCTCCGGTGAGTGGGTGGACGACGGCGTCGGGCGCCGTCGCCGTGCTGGGCGGGCCTGGTCATCAGATTAGAGTCGGCGCGTGACGACAGAGATGACGTATCGCCAGCTGGGCGACTCCGGGTTGACCGTCTCCGTGCTGGGCATCGGGTGCAACGCGTTCGGCGCGCGCATCGACGCCGAGGCAGTCCGCGGCGTCGTCGGCGCCGCGCTCGACGCCGGGGTGACCCTGTTCGACACGGCCGACTCCTACAGCCGCGGCGAGAGCGAGACGCTGCTCGGCGAGGCGCTGGGCTCGCGCCGCGACGAGGTGGTCGTGGCCACGAAGTTCGGCTCGGACCTCGGCGGGCTCAACGGGCCGGACTGGGGCGTGCGCGGGTCGCGCCGCTACGTGCGACGCGCGGTGGAGGGCAGCCTGCGCCGCCTGGGCACCGACTACATCGACCTGTACCAGCTGCACTTCCCGGACCCGGTGACGCCCATCGAGGAGACGCTCGAGGTGCTCCACGACCTGGTCACCGAGGGCAAGGTCCGGTACATCGGGTCGTCGAACCTCACGGCGTGGCAGGTGGTCGACGCCGAGTGGACCGCCCGCTCCGCCGGCACCACGCGCTTCATCAGCGCCCAGAACAAGTACTCGCTGTACGACCGCTCCGCCGAGGCCGAGCTCGTCCCGGCCTGCGAGCGGACCGGCGTCGGGATCCTGCCGTACTTCCCGCTGGAGTTCGGCCTGCTGACCGGGAAGTACACGCGCGGCCAGGCGGCGCCCGAGGGCACCCGGCTCGCCGACCCACGCCAGACCAGCCGGCTGGCGGCGGCGGACTTCGACCGGATCGAGGCCCTCGAGCGCTTCGCGGCGGACCGCGGCGTCGGCATCCTCGACGTCGCGATCGGCGGGCTCGCCGCGCAGCCGGCGGTCGGCTCCGTCATCGCGGGCGTCACCCGGGGCGAGCAGGTGGCGGCCAACGCCGCGGCAGCCGCCTGGACGCCGTCGCCCGAGGACCTCGTGGCCCTCGACGAGATCCGCTGACGGGACCGGCCGCCTCACGCGGGCGCCGGCACGTCCGCGCGGAGCAGGCCGGCGGAGCGCAGGTCGCGCCAGAGTGCGGCGGGGACCGCCGTCGCCGCCCGGTCGAGCGCCTGCGTGACCTGTTCAGCCGTCCGCAGCCCCACGACCGTCGAGACGACGGCCGGGTGCCCGCGCACGAACGCCAGGGCCGCCGCGGGGAGGGTCACCCCGTGCGCCTCGCACACGTCGGCGATCCGGTGCGCCCGCATCAGCAGCTCGCGGGGCGCCTGCGCGTAGTCGTACGTGGCGTCGGCGGGCGGCCTGTCGTGCGCGAGCAGCCCGGAGTTGTACACCCCGGCGACGACGACGCCGACCCCGCGTTCGGCGGCGAGCGGCAGCAGGTCGTCGGCCGCGCTCGGGTCGAGCAGCGTGTAGCGCCCGGCGCACATGACGACGTCGACGTCGCCCTCGCGCACCACGCGTGCCAGCGGCGCGGACGCGTTCATCCCGGCGCCGATCGCGCCGATCACGCCCTCGTCGCGCAGCGCGGCGAGCGCGGGGATCGCCTCGGCGATCGCGACGTCGAGCAGGCCGGCCTCGTCGGGGTCGTGCAGGTAGACGACGTCGACGCGGTCGAGTCCGAGCCGCCCCAGGCTCTCCTCGAGCGAGCGGCGCACGCCGTCGGCGGTGAAGTCCCAGACGCGGCGGACGTCGGCCGGCACGTCGAACATGCCACCGTGGTCGAGGTCGCGTTCGTGCGCCGTCGACGGTGACGGAACGAGGAGCCGCCCGACCTTCGTCGACAGCACGAGCTCCCCGCGGGGTCGATCCCGCAGCAGGGCGCCGAGCCGTCGCTCGGACAGCCCGAGGCCGTAGTGCGGCGCCGTGTCGAAGTACCGCACGCCGCCGTCCCAGGCGGTCTCGACGGCGCGGGCGAACTCCTCGTGCGTCGTCGGGCGGTACAGGTCCCCGCCCTGCGCGGCGCCGAACCCGACCTCGGTCAGCGCGACGTCGCGCCGCGGCAGCCTCTGCGTGTCCATCGGGCGCCGCTCACTCGGGCCGCAGCCGCAGACCCTGCATGCCGCCGTCGACGGCGAGGGTCGTGCCGGTGGTCGCGCTCGCGAGCGGGGACGCCAGGTAGCAGACGGCGTGCGCGACCTCGGCCGGGGTGACGAGCCGGCCGCTCGGCTGGCGCGCCGCGAGGGCCACGCGCTCGGCGGCCGGGTCGTCGGCGGCGTCGAGCAGGCGCCCGACCCACGGGGTGTCCACGGTGCCCGGGTTCACGCACGTCACGCGGATTCCTTCGCGCACGTGGTCAGCGGCCATCGCGAGCGTGAGCGACTGCACGGCGCCCTTCGTCGCGGAGTACAGCGCGCGGTTCGGCAGGCCGGCGCTCGCCGCGACCGAGCACGTGTTGACGATCGCCGCGTGCTCGCTGGCCCGCAGGTGCGGCAGCGCCGCCCGGGTGACGCGGACGAGCCCGAGCAGGTTGACGTCGAGCACGCGCAGCCACTCGGCGTCGTCGTTGTCGGCCACCGTCCCGGCGGCCCCGATGCCGGCGTTGTTGACGAGCACGTCGAGTGCGCCGAGCGCGCCCGCGGCCTCCGCGACGGCGCGCCGGACGCCGTCGTCGTCCGTCACGTCCGCGACGACGGCGACGCCGCCCGGCTGGGCGTCGTGCGCGCTGCGGTCCAGCGTCGCGACGCGCGCCCCGCGCTCGGTGAGCGCCGCGGCGACCGCGGCGCCGATGCCGCTCGCCCCACCCGTCACCAGAGCGACGAGACCGGCGAACTCGCCGGACGCCGTCGTCGGCCCGCTCACGACGCCGCTCCCGCGACATCCTCCGCGGCGGCCCGGGCGCCCGCCCAGTACGCGCCGTCCCGGAACGTGTACGTCGCGACGGACTCGGGGAACATCTCCGTGGAGTAGCCCGGCCGGGACGGGACCACGTAGCCCGGGCCCTCGCCGTCGTCGCGCACCTCGACGGGGTCGGTGAAGTGCTCGTGCAGGTGCTCCACGTACTCCGTGACGCGGCCGTCCAGGTCGGCGCCGATCGCCACGTAGTCGAGCACCGACACGTGCTGCACCATCTCGCACAGGCCCACGCCGCCGGCGTGCGGGCAGACCTTGACGCCGGTGTGCGCGGCGAGGAGGAGGACGGCGACGATCTCGTTGATGCTCGCGAGGCGGCCGGTGTCGAGCTGGAGGAAGTCGAGCGACCCGGCCTGGATGAGCTGCTTGAACATGACCCGGTTGTGGCAGTGCTCGCCCGTGGCGACGCCGATGGGCGCGAGCGCCTCGCGGATGGCGGCATGACCGAGGATGTCGTCCGGCGACGTCGGCTCCTCGATCCAGTGGAGGTCGAAGTCGCTGAGCGCGCGGACCCACTCGATCGCCTGCGGCACGTCCCACACCTGGTTCGCGTCGATCATGAGCTTGCGGTCCGGGCCGATGACCTCGCGGGCGATGGCGAGGCGGCGCCGGTCGTCGTCGACGTTCGCGCCCACCTTGAGCTTGACGTGGGAGTAGCCCTCGTCGACGGCCTCCTGGCACAGCCGCCGCAGCTTCGCGTCGTCGTAGCCGAGCCAGCCGGCCGACGTCGTGTACACCGGGTAACCGCGGCGCTCCAGCTCCGCGAGGCGTTCGGCCTTCCCGCCCTCGCGCTCGCGCAGGAGGGCGACGGCGTCCTCGCGCGTCAGGACGTCGGACAGGTAGCGCAGGTCGGCGACGTCGACGAGCTGCTCCGGCGTCAGGTCGGCCAGCAGGCGCCACAACGGCTTCCCGGCCTGGCGTGCGACGAGGTCCCAGGCGGCGTTCATGACGGCCGCGAGCGAGAGGTGGACCACGCCCTTCTCCGGGCCGAGCCAGCGCAGCTGTGAGTCGGCGGTGAGGTCGCGGTACAGGCCGCCCATGTCGCGCGCGATCGCGTCGGTGTCACGCCCGACCAGCAGCGCCGCCTGCTGCGTCGCGGCCTCGACCACGATGTCGGTGCCGCGGCCGATGGTGAACGTGAGGCCGTAGCCGGCGAGCGGTGCGCCGTCGCCGGCGGTGCCGTCGGTCTCGAGCACGACGTAGGCGGCGGAGTAGTCGCAGTCGGGGTTCATCGCGTCGGAGCCGTCGAGCTCGAGCGACGTGGGGAAGCGGACGTCGGTGACGGTGACGCCGGTGATCGTGGGCATGCCGATCCCATCGGTGGTAGCAGACATCGGATGTTTGGGCGGCAGCCTAGCCGAACCTGGTGGAGCGACCTCCTTCCCCGCCGCGCCTAACGCGCTGCGCTCGGGTTGTGCCAGGTCAGCCCGTCGAAGCGGGCGAAGTCACTGTCGAACGAGCAGATGCCGACGCCGTGCTCGAGCGCGAGCGCGGCGAGGTGGGCGTCCGTGACCAGGTTGCCGCGGAGGTCCCCGGCGGTGAGGAGTCGGCCAAGGATCGCCGCATGCCCGTCACCCGGCGTCGGGATCCAGGCTGGATCCGCGCGCAGCCACTCGGTGATGAACGCCCACGCGGCCCCTGGGGTCAGCGGCTGTGCTGCGGCTCGCGGGTGGGAGGCGATCCGTTGGAACGCGAGGAGCGAGGGCCACGGAAGGCCGACCCGGGCCGGTCCGCTCAGTGCCTCCTCCAGCCATTCCTTGGCGGCGCGGTGGAACGGGCTGCCGGTGTCGACGGCGTACAGCAGCACGTTCGCGTCGACGATCACCGTGGCGCGTCCAGGTCGGCCTCATCGAGGAGCTCGAGAGCCTCGGCCACGTTGGAGACGTCGATCCGCAGACCGAGGTCCGCCGTCCGCTGCCGGTATCGGCGCTCCGCAGGTGCGCCGCGATGCAAGCCCGCCCGCGCCAGCTCGTTGACGGCTTCGCCCAGGCCGATGTGACGCTCGCGCCGAAGCCGCTCCGCGGCGGCCGCGACGTCGTCGTCGAGCCTGATCGTCGTGCGCATGGATCGATCGTAGCATCACTGGTGCGACGATCGAGCATCAGTGATGCGCGGTCCGCAGGTCGGAGGACTGGGGTTCGCGCGTCGGGTAGCTGCCGCTCGGTGGGTTGCCCGGGTGCCCGGAGACTCACCCGGACCGGGGGATGGCGCGCCGTGACCGGCGAGCCTAGGGTCGGCGTCGAGAAGGGCCCGACGCGAAGGAGCACGCCATGACCACGTTCACCGTCTGGAAGTTCGACACCCCCGAAGGCGCCAACGGGGCCTCCGACACTCTCAAGGCCGCGGCGTCGGACGGGCTCGTCCGCGTGGTGGACTCGGCGATCGTCTCCTGGCCGGCCGACGCGAAGGCCCCGAAGACGGTGAACCGCAACGAGGACTCGTGGCGGGGCACGGGCTGGGGCGCGTTCTGGGGCCTGCTGTTCGGCACGCTGTTCTTCGTCCCCTTCCTCGGAGCCGCCGTCGGTGCCGCGGCGGGGGCGATCAGCAAGGCCGTCGGCGCCGTCGGGATCAACGACGAACAGCTCGAGGAGATCCGCACCCAGGTGACGCCGGGGACGTCGGCGCTGTTCGTGGTCACCGAGAACGCCGACACCGACCGTCTCGGCGAGCGGTTCCGCGGGCACGCCAAGCTCATCGCGACGAACCTCACGGACGCCGAGGAGAAGGTCCTGCTCGAGACGTTCGGCGCCTGACGCCGTCGTCGCCGGCGATCATGACGCCAGACCGCGCCATCGAGGACGCGCTCGCGCCGCACGTCCAGGGAGACGACCCACCGGGCCTCGCCTGGCTCGTCGCGCGCGGTGACGACGTGCGGGCGGGCTCGATCGGCACCCACGAGCCCGTCGGCGGCGGAGGGATCGCGCGCGACACGATCTTCCGCATCTCGTCGGTCACCAAGCCGGTGTGCGCCGTCGTCGCGATGATGCTGCTCGACGACGGCGTGCTCAGCCTGGACGACCCGGTCCAGGAGTGGCTGCCGGAGCTCGCCGACCGGCGCGTGCTCGCCGAGCCGAACGGCCCGCTCACCGCGACCGTGCCCGCGCACCGGCCGATCACGGTGCGCGACGTGCTGACGTTCCGCCTCGGGACCGGCATGGACTTCACCGGGCCGTTCCCCGGCGTCGTGCTGGAGGCGATGACCGCGAGCGGCCTCAACGTCGGCCCGCCCGCGCCGGCCGTGAACCCGGAACCGGCCGAGTGGATGCGCCGGTTCGGTGAGCTGCCGCTGATGGTCCAGCCGGGCGAGCGCTGGCTCTACCACACGTCCGCGGAGGTGCTCGGTGTGCTGCTGGCGCGAGCCGCCGGGGAGCCGCTGCCGGGCCTGCTCGCGGAGCGCCTGTTCGACCCGCTCGGGATGACGAGCACCGCGTTCGACGTCCCGCCCGAGCGCCGGGGCCGATTCGGGCCGCAGTGGGCGTCGAACCCGGGAACCGGCGCGCTCGAGCGGTACGACGACGCCGACGGCCAGTGGTCGCGCCCGCCCGCCTTCCCCGGCGCGGGCGACGGGCTGGTCTCGACCGTCGACGACCTGTACGCGCTCGCGGACCTGCTGCGCGGTGGCGGGGCGACGGCGCGCACGGGTCGGCTCGTGAGCGAGGAGTCGGTCCGGGCGATGACCACCGACTACGTGGGTGGTGTCGCGGACGCCGCGGGGCTCATCGGGTGGGGCTTCGCGACCGGCGTGCAGATCGCCGACGCACCGGGCGGCCGGCCCGCCGGCAGCTACGGCTGGGACGGCGGCATGGGCAGCACCTGGTGGATCGACCCGGCGAGCGGCGTCGTCGGCATCCTGCTCACGAACCGGGCCTGGTCGACGGCGGGGCCGTCACCGGTGTTCGACGCGTTCTGGGGCGCCGTGCACGCCACCTGACGGCCGTGCGCTGGGGCCGATCGGGGAGGCCGGGTGCGTCCGATGCTGCCGCCCTGTGCACCCGGCCCGAGCCCCGCCGTCAGAACGTCGCGACGACCGGGACGACGTCCGCCGCGAGCCGCTCCAGGGCGTCGGAGGTCGCGACGTCCGGCACGCCACCGATGACGTCGTCGATGCCGGCGTCGCGCAGCCGGCCGAGCTCGTCGATGAGCTGCGCCGTCCGCTCGCCGCGCGGGCCGACGTCGAGCACGTGGTACGCCGTCTTCGTGATCTCGGTGTGATCGCGGCCGACGTCGTCGCAGTGCGCGCGCAGCACCTCGAGCTTGTGGGACAGGTCCGGGGTGTTGAAGAGGTTGCACGCCTGGGCGTACTGGGCGACCAGCCGCAGCGTCTTCTTCTCGCCCCCGCCGCCGACCATGATCGGCGGGTGCGGCGTGCTCAGCGCCTGCGGGACGTTGAGCGGCCGCTCCGCGTGCACGTGCGTGCCCTGGAACGGGGCCTCGTCACCGGCCCACATCTGCGTGACGAGGCGCAGCGTGTCCTCGAGGAGCTCGAACCGCTCGCGCAGCGGCGGGAAGGGGATGCCCAGGCCGCGGGACTCCTCCTCGTTCCAGCCGGCGCCGACGCCGAGGATCGCGCGGCCGCCGGAGAGGACGTCGAGCGTCGTGACGGTCTTCGCGAGCACGCCCGGGTGCCGGTAGTGGACGCCGGTGATGACGGTGAGGAGCTTGGCGTGCTCCGTGTGCGCGGCGAGGAAGCCGAGCGTCGTGTACGCCTCGAGCATGTCGTTCTCGGTGGGTCCGACGGCGCCGATCTGGAAGAAGTGGTCCATGACGGCGAGGTAGCCGAACCCGCCGTCGTCCGCCGTGCGGGCCACGCGGGCGAGGTCCGAGCCGAGGGCCTTCGGGCCGCCTGCCCAGGTGAAGTCGGGGATCTGGAGACCGAGACGCATGAACGTCTCCCTTCGGGGATCATGGGGTCCGTCCCCCGATGAAACGGAGGGGTGCCTCCGACTATATGGAGGCCCGCCTCCGGTTGCAAGAGGTGCCATGTCCGACGTCGAAGCCGAGCTCGTCCCGCGGCGAGCCATGCGCGCCGATGCGCGGCGCAACTACGACGCGCTGCTCGTCGCCGCGCGAGACGCGTTCGCCACGGGCGGCGTCCAGGCGTCGCTCGAGGACATCGCACGCCGTGCGGGAGTCGGCGTCGGCACGCTCTACCGCCACTTCCCGACGCGGCAGGATCTCCTGCGCAGCGTCTACCTCGACGAGGTCACGGCGCTCGTGCGGTTCGCCGAGGAGCAGCCGGGCGCCGACGCCTGGGACGCCCTCGTCGCGTGGCTGCGGCGGTTCGTGGAGTACGTCGGGACGAAGCGGGCGCTCGCGGAGGGTCTGCGCTTCGACGAGCCGGTCATGCGTTCCGCCCGCGACCGCATGATGGCGGCCGGTGCGCCGCTGCTCGCCCGCGCCCAGGAGGCCGGCGTCGCCCGCGACGAGCTCGACATCGACGACGTCGTCAGCCTGGTGCTCGGGATCGTGATGATGAACGCCGACGACCGCGAGCGCCTCGAGCGGCTCCTGCGCGTCGGGCTCGACGGGCTGCGGGCGCCTGCCGGGAGGTAAGCCGGAATTCGCCTTGCGCCGCCAGGGCGCGCCCCGCTTGGGTGGGCCGCATGGCGTGAGAGCGGACCACCGCAACCCGACGAGCCGACGGCGACAACCGCCGTCGGCCCCCTGCCGTGTCCCCTCCTGCGAAAGGCGCCCCGCCATGTCTACCCCGTCCTTCCCGACGATCCACCAGCACCCGCTCGCCTACCTCCTCGGCCTCGAGGGCGTGGCGCTCCTGCGCGCGTTCGCCGGCGAGCGCGACCGCGCGTTCACCGAGGCGCGGCTCGCGGACATCCGCCAGCTGCTCCAGGCCGCCGAGACGTTCGGCGAGGGCCACGACGTCGTCCCGCTGTCGGTCGAGGACGGCTACCGCTACTGGGCGCCGACGTACGACGCCGGACCCAACGGCTTCTGGGGCATGGAGGAGCCGCTCGTCCGGCCGCTCATGGCGCAGGTGCCACCGGGGAGCGTCGTGATGGACGCCGCGTGCGGCACCGGCCGCCACACCTCGTGGCTGGCGGAGCAGGGGTACGACGTGCTCGGCGTCGACCGGTCGCCCGACATGCTGGCCATCGCGCGCGAGAAGGTGCCCAGCGCCCGGTTCGCGCAGGGCGCTGTGCATGAGCTGCCGGTGGCCGAGGCGTCGGTGGACCTCGTCGTCGTCACCCTGGCCCTGAGCCACGTCCGCGACCTCGGGCCGTCGTTCGCGGAGTTCGCGCGGGTGTTGCGCCCGGGCGGGCACCTCGTCATCTCGGATACCCGCGGCCTCTTCCTCGGCTCGCCGCTCTATCCGTTGATCGAGGGCGCCGACGGCGAGTTCGGCTACCTGCCGAACTGGCGGCACGCGACGAGCGAGTACCTGGAGGCGGCACTTCCGCTCGGGTTGCTGCCGCGGCACTGCCGCGAGTACCCCCGCCTGAGTGATGCGCTGCCGGCGGCGGGAGCGGACGACGGCGGAAGCTCGCCCGGGACGGATCTCGATCCCTGTGCGCCGATGAAGTTCGAGGACCCCGCCCGGCCGCCGAACGTGTGGGAGATGATGCCGTGGATCGAGGCGGCGTCACGGGCGGCGTATGCCGGGAACCCGGCGCTCATCATCTGGGACTTCGAGCGGGAGTAGGTGCGCGGCGACGTCGCGCCGGGCCTCGAACGCCGCTGATCGCGGCGACGTGATCGGTTCTGATCGGTTGTCTCCCTGAGCGCAGTGGTCCGGTCCTAGCATCGAGCCGAACTTCGGCAACGGGCCAGAGACAAAGGAGTCAGGCGATGAGCGGACCCCATGGAATCAGCCGACGGAACGTCTTGATCGGAGGGTTGGGCGCAGCGGCGGCGATCCTGGCGGCCGACCTCACCAGCGGCCCCGCCGGCGCCGCCTGGGCCGGCCCCACCATCGCCTCGGACCCGGCCGCATTCGCCGCCGCTCGCGAGCGGTGGCTGCGCTTCTACCTCCCGGCGGGTCTGGACCTGGCCGATCCCCTGGTGGCGGCACCCGCTCAACAGCTCGTCACGACCGCGCGCACCCACCTGGCCAACATCGACCGCGCCGAACCGCGGCTCGGTGTCTTCGCCGACTCCCCCTTCACGAGCCGCTCGACGTATCAGGACTCGCAGCGGGTCTCCTACAGCACGCGGCGACTCCGCGAGATGGCACAGGTGTGGGCCGCCGGCGCGCTCGAGCCCGACGAGGCCGACGCGATGCTGACGGCAATCCAGGAGGGCCTCGACTACCTCACCTCCGATGTCTGGTCGACCAGCGGCGTCCGGTTCGGAGACTGGTACGACTGGGACATCGCCATCCCGAGGTCGATCCACGAGGCCGTCCTGTTCGTCTACGACGCCTTGACGCCGGGGACCACCGCCGCCGTCGTCGCGGCGAGCAAGCACTTCACCCCGACGATCCCGACGTCGGGCACGTACGCAGCTGCCGGCAACAGGGTCTGGTTCTGCGACGCGTTCATGGGGCGTGGGCTGCTTGTCGACGACGAAGCCGATGTCATTGCCGGCAGGGACGGCCTGGTGCCGGTGATCGCGTGGGCGAACCCCGACCCGCGGCCGCCCGGCCTCATCGATCCTTCGACCGAGAACGAGGCGTTCTTCAGCCACGACGGCTTCTACCCGGACGGCTCCTTCGTCCAGCACGGCCAGTTCCCCTACATCGGGCTCTACGGCACCTCCTACCTCGGCTCCATCCCCGGCATCACCGCTCGGACGGCGGGCACGGAGTGGGAGCCCGCCACCGACATCCTGTGGGAGTGGGTCTGGTCCGCGTACGAGCCATGGCTGTTCCGCAGCCGGGTCCCGGACACTGTGCGGGGTCGCCAGATCGACCGGCCGCTCGGCAGCCGGGAGACCGGGACCTCGTTCCTCAACGGGCTGATCTCTCTCGTGGCCAGCGCCGACGAGACGAACCGGGCCCGGTTGGAGTCCCTGATCAAGGCCGAGCTGGCCTACCGCGGCGACCCCCCGACCGCCGACATGGTTCTGGCCAACGCCGCGGTGGCCTCGAGGATCCTCGCCGACCCCGACATCGTTCCGCGCCCGCCACTGACCGGCACCTGGGTGTTTGGCGTGATGGACCGGGTGCTGCACCGGCGGGCGGACTGGATCGCGGTGCTGGCGATGCACTCGTGGCGGATGGCGAACGCGGAGAAGGGCCTGGTCGAGAACAAACGAGGCTGGTATCAGGCCGACGCCTCGGTGCTGATGTACACGCCTGACATCGTGCAGTACGACGAAGGTTTCTGGGCGACGATCGACTCCTACCGCATCCCGGGCGTCACCACCGACACCGTGGCCCGTCAGCTGTACCCGGGTGGCTGGGCGAACGAGTACCACAATCCCAGCTACTGGGCCGGCGGCGTGACCGCCGGACAGTGGGGCGCAGCGGCGATCGACCTAGCCGGCGAACCACCGTCCACGATGCACGGCCGCTTCTCCCGCTTCTTCTTCGAGCACGGCTACGTCTTGTTGGGCGCCGGGATCACTGTCGACGCCGGGCGGACGGCGGAGACGACTGTGGAGAACCGACGGGTCACGACGGTGAGCACCGGAACGCTCACCGTCGACGGCGACCCGGTGGACGCGTCCGGCCAGATTGCCGGGGCGCACTGGGCACACCTGGCCGGCACCGGCGGGTACGTCATGCTCGCGCCTCACGATCTCACCGTCGTCAAGGAGCGCCGAAGCGGCCGGCTCATCGACATCAACACGGGGTTGACCAAGCCGGAGGCCTTCGTGGTGCGCGAGCACGACTACGTGACGCTCGTCCTGCCGCACGGCTCGGCGTCGCCGTCCGCCGGCTACGCGTACGCCGTCCTGCCAGGTGCCTCAGCCGCCACTACTGCTGCGGAGTCCACGGCGCCGCGGTACCACGTCGTCGCACGGACGCCGGAGGCGCAGGCAGTGCGCGACGAGCCGAGCGGGCGCGCCGGCTTCGTGTTCTTCACGCCCGGGTCGGTGTCGCTGGTGACGACGGACACCGGCGCCGCAGTCGCGCTCGAGGAGGGCGATGACGAGCTGACGGTGCACGTGAGCGATCCGACCCAGGAGTCATCGAGCATCGTGATCGACCTCGCGGCGGAGGTCTCCGGCGCGATCGCCCTCGACGATGGCGTCGAGCTCTCCGTCACGGACGGCCGGGCGACCCTGACTGTCGACGTTGCGGGTCTAACGGGCTCGACGAAGGCAGCCCGGTTGGCCTGGAACCCGCCGACCCTGCTCGACCTCGTCCGCGCGGTGGAACGAGCGGCGCGGGCCTGCGCCGCTCCTCCGGATCAGGAGCGCGAGGCTGTGCAGTCGGTACGGCACGCTCAAGGTGGCCACCGCCCCGCCGAAGCCCTGCGGGCCCTGCGGAGGGTGCTTGACGCCTGGGCGGAGCTCCGGCCGTCGCCGGAGATCGAGGCCGCCATCGACCTGGCGTCGCGGCTCGTGGCCCGGGTCGAGTAGTGGGCGGAGGATCGGCGAGAGCTGGATCTTCGAGCCCGGCCTGATCGGTTCCGATCGTTTGAGGACCGAAGCGGTCGCCGGATCGGCATACTCGGCAGGATGATCCGCCCTCAGCGCGAGGACGCCCTGCTCAAGGAGCTCCAGCTACGCGGTTCGCTTGTCGTGAGCGACATCGCCGAGCGGCTCGGCGTGTCGGTCGTGACGCTGCGGCGGGACCTCGCGTCGCTGGAGAAGCGCGGTCTGCTGCATCGCGTGCACGGCGGCGCCACCGCTGTAGGCCGCACGGATCCGGGAACACGCCGCCCGGTCAGACGGGGCGAGATCCCCACCATCGGGATGGTGGCTCCGACCACGGGAAACTACTACGCGTCGATCATCCGGTCGGCGAATCGGGCGGCCCAGGCCAACGGGGTGCGCCTGGTGCTCGGTGTCACCAACTACATCGCTCGCGACGAGAGACGCTCCGTGGCGGCGATGGTCGCGGCCGGGGCGGACGGGCTGCTGGTGACCCCCTCGCTCGCGGACTTCTCCGGGCCGACGCTGGACCTGCTGCTCGACTCGCCGATTCCGGTCGTGCTCCTCGAGCGTTCTCTCGAGGAGTTCGTCGGACCGGCCCGCCTCGAATCGGTGCGCTCGGACCACGAGTTCGGAGCTGAGCTGTGCGTCCACCACCTGGTGGACCAAGGCTTCGATCGCATCGCCCTGCTCACCGCGGGTAACCCGACGTCACCGCGGCTGCTCGCCGGCTATCGGAAGGCCATCACAGAGCTGGGCCTGCTGGAACACGCGCCGCGACGGGACCTGCCTGAGGAGGCATGGGTCACCGAGGCGCGGCGGGACGAGATCCGTGCCCTGCTGCAGGAACTCGTCGATGCCGGGATCACCGGTGTCATCGTGCAGCCCGACGCCCACGCGATGGCCCTGCTGCAGGAAGCCGCCGAACTGGGCATCCGCATCCCTGATGACCTCGCCATCGTGGCTTACGACGACCAGTTCTCCGAGCTGGCCGAGATTCCGCTCACCGCTGTGGCACCGCCTGCGGAGGCTCTCGGCCGGACCGCGATCGCGCTGTGTCTTGACCGGATGCGCCACCCGGTCAGCGACCCGCTGACCGCCATGCAACAAGTGCGGATCATGCCGTCGTTGAACGTGCGGTCCTCATCGGTGCGCCGATCGGACGGATGACCGATTCCGATCGGATTCGTTGACGCGGCCTAGGGGTCGGCCGAACGCTGTTCCGCGTGACAGTTCTGCGCGCCGCCGTCGTCGGCCTTGGCGGGATCGCCCGCATCGCTCACCTCCCGGTGCTCGCCGACCGCCAGGACGTCGCGGTGGTAGCGGTGGCCGATCCGTCAGCTGCGGCGCTGGCGCGGCACCCTTCGATCCCCGGCTTCGCCGACGTCCACGAGCTGCTGGCCGCGGTCGATGTGGATGCCGCCCTCGTCCTCGCGCCTGAGCAGCATCACGTCGAAGTCGTGACGGCGCTGCTGGAGCGCCGGGTACCGGTGCTCTGCGAGAAGCCGCTGGCGCCGAGCCTCCCGGAGGCCAGGCTGCTGCGCGACATTGCCGCCGAGCGCCACACGTCGCTGATGGTCGGCTTCAATCGCCGGTTCGCCCCGGTCTACATGCGGGCCAAGGCCGCGATGTCGGAGCATCCCGCGGCCGTGGGGGTCTTCGAGAAGACGCGGCCGGAGCGAGGCTACCGAGGCTCGGCGGAGAACCTCGTGCACATGGTCGACCTGGCCCGCTTCTTCTTCGGCGAATGCGCCGAGGTTACCGCGCGGGCGGTCTTCGACGACCCGTACTGGGAGGACTCCCTCACCGCTCTCCTCGAGTTCGAGGGCGGCCAGCTGGCGACTGTCGTCGGCAACCGCAGTACCGGGGTGTGGACCGAGAGGGTGTCCTTGCACGGAGACGGGCAGTCGGTCACCGTCGTGGCGCCGGACCAGATCAGCGTGGCCACGGGCGGCGAGGAGCGTACGCATCGGCAGACCCAGGCCTTTTCAGGGTTCGCCGCCCCGACACGCACGCTCGGCTTCGCGGCCCAGGCCGACCACTTCTTCGCGGCAGTCCGGGCCAGCGCGCAGATCACGCAGAACGACGCATCCAGCGCGGTCCGCACGCAGGAGTTGATGGACCGCATCCTGGCCTCCGCCGGGCTACCCACGACCGATGGACGCACATCCATGATGGTCGGTCACCGGCCGGCTGTTCCTCCCAACACACCCGAAGGAGTTGTCCGATGACGCATCTGACTCCCCGTGCCCGCCTCGTTCGGCTGACCGGTCTGGCCGTCGCCGTGTCCCTGCTGACCAGCGCCTGCGCCGGCGCCGAAGGGTCTGGTGACGCGGCACCGACCGAGGCCGACGACGGCCCGGTCACGATCACCTTCATGTCCTGGCTGCGTAACTCCGAGGCGGTCGTCGAGGCCTTCAACAGCTCGCAGGACGGCATCATCGTCGAGTTTCAGACCACCCCGTCGGCGGCGGACAACTACACGACTCTGGCGAACTCGTCGCGCGCCGGCACCGCACCCGACGTCGCCACCGTCGAGTACCCGTACCTGCCTGATGTCCTCGCCCAAGGGCTCCTCCAGCCACTCAGCGAGGAAGCGGCAGACCAGGTGGCGGAGGAATTCCCGGACGCCGCTCGCAACCTCGTTGAGCTGGGCGGCGAGACGTGGTCCTACCCACTGGATCTGGCGGCCTGGGTGATGTACTACCGCGCCGACCTGTTCGAGGAACACGGGATCGACGTTCCCACGACCTGGGAGGAGTACGAGCAGGTCGCCCGCCAGATCAAGGACATCGACCCGGAAGCCCGGATCGGAGCCACCACCGCCAACGATCCTGGCTCCCTCGCCAGCATCAACTGGCAGGCCGGTGCCCAGTGGTACTCCGCCGACGGCGACGCCTGGACCGTCGACATCGACAACGAGGTCACCCGCCAGGTCGCCGAAATGCAGCAGCGCTTCGTCGACGAAGACCTCGTCTGGGTCGGCGAGGGCGAGCTCCTGGGTCAGAGGCAGGCCGCCGGCCAGACCTGGACGACACTTGCCGGGTCCTGGAATGGCGGCTACCTCCCGGTCAACTTCGAAGATCAGGCGGGGCTGTGGCGGGTGGCCCTGCCGCCGTCGTTCACCGGCGAACCGACATCGGCCGGCAACGGGGGCGCGACATTCGCCGTCACCGCGGACAGTGAGCATCAAGACGCCGCGGAGGCCTTCATCGCCTGGATGACAACCACCGAGGAAGGGATCGCCGCCCGGGTGGCCGGCGGTGAGTCCAGCGTGCTGCCCGCGAACGCTGATCTTGTCGGGCCGGCCAGAGACGCATTCGACACCTCGTTCTTCGGCGGCCAGGACATCTACGCCGTCGCAGCAGAGGCTGCCGCCGCCATCCCGGGCGAGTGGACTTGGGGACCTGCACAGAGCACGATGGACACCGCGTTCCAGGACGCTATCGCGCAGGTGAACGCCGGCACGACCGCGCTCCCCGACATCTTTGCCCCGGTCCAGGAGACAGTGGTCGAGAGTCTCAATGACCGCGGGATCGCGGTCGACTGACGTGGCCGCCCTCGTACGCGCGGTCCCGGCCGGTTCCCGGCTAGGGCAGCGGCGGCGGGGCCCGTCGCCACTGCCGTTCATCGCGCCGTTCTTCGTCGTGTTCGCTGTCTTCACGATCGTGCCGCTAGGGTACGCGGCATATTTGAGCCTGTTCTCGGAGCAGTCGTCAGGCTTGGGCTTCGGTGGTGCGCAAACGGTGTTCGTCGGGCTGGGCAACTTTGCCGCGGTGCTGAGTGACACCGACTTCCTCGGCAGCTTCGGGATCATCGGGGTCTACTGCGTGTTCTACATCCCGTTGATGATCGGCGCCGCGATCGTCATCACCTTGCTGCTGGACAGCGGCCTGGCGATCGGGGGCCGCTTTCTGCAGCTCGTGTACTACCTTCCGAACGTTGTGCCGGGGTTGATCGCGGCCATCATCTGGCTCTATCTCTACACGCCTGGGATCTCGCCGCTCGTCGACGTCGTGGAGGGACTCAGCAGCGCCGAGTGGTCGATCTCCTCGTTGCCGGCGTCCATCGTCGCCGTCGCCAACGTGACGATCTGGCTGCACGTCGGCTACAACGTCGTCATCTTCTTCGCGGCGCTGCAGGCGATCCCGCGTGAGACGCTGGAAGCCGCGCGGGTCGACGGAGCGGGCCAGCTGCGCGTCGCGCTGTCGGTCAAAGTGCCGATGATTCGCGGGGCGATCAGCATCGCCGTCCTCATGACCATCGTCGGCGCCATGCAACTGTTCGCCGAGCCGATGCTGCTGAGCTCCCGGGCGCCCGGGATCGATTCGACGTGGACTCCGAACATGTACATCTATCAAAAGGCGTTCACCGACCACAACTTCGGTGTCGCAGCCGCGGCGGCCCTGGTGTTCGCGGTGCTCATCGGTGCCGCGTCGTGGGTTGCGACGCGTGTGAGGCGACGGTGAGCGGGGCCGGCGGCCGAGTAGCCGCGCGAACGCCGATGTGGCTACTGAGTCGGGTCCCGGTGACGGTGGTTCTGGTCGTCGTCATGGCGTACTGCATATTCCCGCTGCTCTGGCTCGTGATCGCGTCGACGAAGGACGCGACGGACCTGACCGGCACGTCCGGGTTCGTCTTCGCCGACTTCAACCTCCTCGAGAACGTCACGACGCTTGTCGGCCGCGACGGCGGCATCTATCCTCGCTGGTTCGTGAACTCGCTGGCCTACGCCGGAGTCGGAGCCGCCGGATCTACGCTGATTTGTTTCCTGGCCGGCCACGCCTTCGACAAGTTCGAGTTCCGTGGCAAGGAGAGGGTGTTCGGCTTCGTCCTGGTCGGCGTGCTCGTACCGGGCGCGGCGACGGCACTGCCGTTATATCTGCTCGCCTCGAACCTCGGGATCGTGAACACGTACTGGGCCGTATTGCTGCCCGGACTGGTCAACCCGTTCGGTGTCTACCTCGCCAGGGTGTTCGCCCGCTCCTACGCGCCGTACGAGCTGGTCGAGGCCGGCCGGTTGGACGGGTCCCGCGAGTTCGGGATCTTCTTCCGGATCGCGCTGCCCTCGATGTGGCCCGGCGTGGTGACATTGTTCCTGTTCAGCTTCAACGGCATCTGGAACAACTTCTTCCTGCCGCTGCTCATGCTGACCGACAGGGATCTCTTTCCGGTGGCGCTGGGCTTGTACTTCTGGAACTCCCGGTCGCTCAACGAGGCCGACTACTACCCCAGCGTCATCATCGGGTCCCTGTTCGCGGTGCTTCCGGTCATCCTGCTCTTCATCTTCCTGCAACGGTATTGGCGAGCCGGACTCGGATCGGGTGCCCTGAAGTGACTGCCTTGCACCATGTCGGCGACCTCTCGACTGGCAAGGGACCGCTACCCGCGATCATTCCTGGCAAACGCGACCCAGTTCGCCGGGCTCCGGACGCCGCGGTCCTGAGTGGTGAAGAGCCGCATGCGGCGGTTCTTGGCCCGTAGCCTTCAGGGGTGCCAATGAATCGCCTCACCGGGGCCACCGTCGCGCCTGAGCTGGTGCCCGACCCGGGCTTCGACGCCACGTACGGGCACACGCTCGAGGACCTCCTCCACGTCAGCGCACCGGCGGACGAGCCCGCCGACTTCGACGCCTTCTGGGCGTCCGTGCGCGCCGAGACCTCCGCCGTCGACCCGCTCCCGGAGGTCTCCGGGTGGCGCCCGCTGCCCGGGCACGAGGCGACCCACGAGGTGGCGGACCTGTCCTACCGCAGCCTCGACGACGCCGCGATCGGCGGGTGGGTCGTGCGGCCCACGGACGGCGCCGAGGAGGTCGTGGTGGTCGGGCACGGCTACGGGGGTCGGTCGGACCCCGGTCTCGACGGCGTCCCGCCCCGGGCGCTCGCGGTCATGCCCGTGGCCCGCGGGCTCGGGTCGCGCAGCGTGGTGCCCGGGATCGGCAACGACGCGCTCCCGCACGTGCTGTGGGGCATCGAGACGCCGCGGTCGTACAGCCACGTCGGTTCGACGGCGGACCTGTGGCTCGCGGTGACGATCGGCCTGGCACTGGTGCCGGAGGCCCGGCGCCTGACGTACCACGGGGGCAGCTTCGGCGGCGGGATCGGGGCGCTCGCGCTCGCGTTCGACGACCGGTTCGACGGCGGGTACCTGGAGGTCCCGAGCTTCGGCGACTACCCGTGGCGCGCCGGCGTCGACTGCCTGGGGTCGGGGCGGTGGGTGCGCGCCCACCTGCGGGAGCATCCCGAGGCGCTCGAGACACTGCGCTACGCCGACGCCGCCACGGCCGCCGGCCGCGTGCGAGTGCCGGTGGTGGTGGCGCCCGCGCTGGCCGACCCGAGTGTGCCGCCGCCCAGCCAGTTCGCCGTGGCGAACGCGCTGGGCGGGCCGACGTGGCTGCACGCGCTGCCGGCGGGGCACAGCGAGTGGGTCGGCTCGGACGCGCACGAGCGGCCGGACGACGCGAGCATCCGGCGCTTCCTCCTGGAGCAGGCGTAGGGGATGTCGGAGGCGGGGTGCAGAGTGGGGGAGTGCTGCACCGACCGGCGGGGAAGGCGACCTCACACGGGGGTCGTCCCGCGCGTCTACCTGGTGTGAGCAACCCACCGTTCGCCCAGGTCGTCGAGCGGCACGGTCCCACCGTGCTGCGCGTCGTGCGGGCGCTCCTGCCCCCGGACCAGGCGGACGACGCCTGGTCGGAGACGTTCCTCGCCGCCCTCAAGGCCTACCCGGACCTCCCGGGCGGCGCCAACCTCGAGGCCTGGCTCGTCACGATCGCGCACCGCAAGGCGATCGACGCGCATCGGTCACGGGCGCGGCGGGCCGTTCCGGCGGGCGGCGCGTCCGACGTCGTCGAGCGGCTCGACGCAGCCGGTCACGTCGGTACCGGCCACGTCGGCGCACCGCCCGGAGGCTGGGAGCGGGACCTGTGGGAGGCACTTGCCGAGCTCGCACCGAAGCAGCGCACGTGCGTCGTCCACCACTACGTGGGCGGGCTGCCGTACGAGGAGGTCGCCGCGATCGTCGGCGGCACCGCGGCGGCCGCCCGTCGCGCAGCGGCCGACGGCGTCGCGCGCCTGCGCCGGACGTACCTCGAAGGAGCAGCATCATGACTCACGCCACGCAGCCACCGTTCCTGTCGGCCGGGCTGGCCGACGCCGTCGGGATCCCCGCCGGCAACCTTCCCGCGGGGGCGGGCGCCGTGCCGGAGCACCTCACGGCAGCGCTGGCCGCCGCCGCCGCGCGCGACGGCGTGCTCGACGTCGCGTACCGCACGCTCGACACGCCGGTCGGCCCTCTCGTGCTCGCGGCCACGGGCGCCGGGCTGGTCCGGGTCGCGTTCGCGCGCGACGGCGCCGAGCCCACCCTCGAGGAGCTCGCCGAGCGGGTCAGCCCGCGGGTCCTGCTCGCGCCCGCCCGCCTGGACGCCGTCGCGCGCGAGCTCGACGAGTACTTCGCCGGCCGGCGCCACGTGTTCGACCTCCCGCTCGACCTGCAGCTGCTGCGCGGCTTCCGGCGCTCGGTGGTCGAGCACCTGGAGGAGATCCCGTACGGCCGTACCGCGTCCTACGGGGAGGTCGCGACGATCTCGGGTCGACCCCGGGCCGTCCGCGCCGTCGGCACGGCGTGCGCGCTCAACCCGCTGCCGATCGTCCTGCCGTGCCACCGCGTGGTGCGCTCGGACGGGTCGATGGGCGGGTACGCCGGCGGGCCGGACGCGAAGCGCACGCTGCTCACCCTCGAGCGCGAGCGGAACGAGTTCGGACGCACCGGATGACGGCGTCGACGGCGCTCGCCCGGCCGCCCACGCGGGCGGCCGTGAGCGGGCTGCGCCTGGCGTACACGCCACCGCTCGACGCCGACGCGCTCCTGGCCGCCCTGGGGCGGCACGAGACCGTCGGGCTGGACAGGGTCGACCCCTTGGGTCGCACCGTGACGCGCACCGTGCCGACCCCCGACGGCCCGGTGCTCGTCACCGTGCACCTGGCGGCCGACGAGCCGGTCGTCGTGCTCGACGTGGAACCGCTGGTCGCCGTGGCCGGGGTCGGCGCGGTGTGGTCAGGAGCGGACGGGGCGCTCGAGGCCCTCGTGAGCCGGGTGCGGGGGTGGCTCGACCTGGACCACGACCCGCTGGCCGCGGACGCGGTTCTGGCCGCCGACCCGGCGCTCGCCCCGCTGGTCGCCGGCGCGCCCGGCATGCGCGTGCCCGGCTTCGTCGACCCCTTCGAGGCCGCGGCGACCACGGTCCTCGGGCAGCAGGTCTCCCTCGCCGCCGCGCGCACGTTCACGAGTCGTTTCGTGGCTGCGTACGGCACGCCGCTGCGGGCGGCCGGCGCGCCTTCGACCGCCCCGCACTGGTTCGCGTTCCCCACCCCGGAGGCGATCGCGCGGGCGGACCCGGACGAGCTGCGCGCCGTCGTCGGCCTCACCCGGGCGCGCGCGTCCTCGCTGACGTCCCTGGCCGCCGCGTTCGCCGACGGGCTCGCGCTCGACACCGGGCCCGGCTCACGCGAGCGGCTGCTCGCGCTGCCCGGGATCGGGCCGTGGACGGCCGACTACCTCGAGCTGCGCCTCCTGCGCGACCCCGACGCGTTCCCCGCCGGCGATCTCGTGCTGCGGCGCGGGCTCGGCGTCGTGGATCCCGACGAGGCGACGGCGCTCGCCGAGTCCTGGCGACCCTGGCGCGGCTACGGCGTCTTCCACATCTGGTCCTCGGCGACGGCGCCCCAGGGCCGCGGCGCGGCGCCGCGGCGGCTGCTCAGCTGACGCGGGCTCGCTCGCGTCCGTGAGGTGACGCGTGAACACGCAGGCGGTTCGTCCCAGGAACGTCGCGTCAGCCCGCAACCGGGGCTTAGGCTGCCGCCCATGACGCGGGGGTCCTGGATCGTGGCGGTCGCCGGTGCGCTGTTCCTCGCGGGCGGCGCCCTGTGGGCGCTCACCCGGCCGGTGTCGTTCGGGTGGACGGCGTACGCGCCGCTGTCCGAGCAGACCTTCGACCCGACGTTGGGCGGCCTCTACGTCGGAGCCGCGACCGCGGCCGTCGGGCTCGGGCTCCTCGGCGGTGTCGTCGGATACACGCTCGGGCGACGCCGACCGCTGTCACGCGGGCGGTGACCAGCGCCGCTCCGGTTCGCCCCGGCGGCGCAGCACCGGCCGCAGGTCGGGCTCGGGCATGCCCGGGTCGAAGGGATACCTCGGCCGCGTGATCCGCTCGTGGCCGAGCCGGAGCAGGTCCTGGTCGACGCCGCCCGGTGTGAGCGCCAGCATCCAGTCCGCCGCGAGGTCGTACAGCTCTGGCTCGAGGTAGCCGATCTTCACGACCAGGACCTCCGCGGCACCTGGGTCGAGCCCCAGGTCCGTGAAGTCGGCCAGCAGGTGGAACGGCTTGCGCCGCTCGGTCACGATCGCGTGGACGCCACCGGCGCGGACGACGACGGTCCGCCCGGCGACCGGGTCGCCCTCGACGACCGCCGCCACCCGTCCCGCGAGCCGCACCGGGCCGCGTGGACCGGGGTCCACGCGGCCGCCCACGGCCAGCTCGACGTCGGCGCCCACCCCTGCGGTGGCGGCCGCCGCCACGGCCTCCGCGTCGAAGATCGACGCGTGGATCGCCGTCGGCCCGCCCTCAGCCGGGTCGACGACGAACCGTGGGTCAGCGAGCAGCTCGCCGAGGCTCCACGTGACGTCGCCGGCGCCGCCGGCGGTCGGGTTGTCGCCGGAGTCGGAGATCACGAACGGGCGCGGGGCGTCCGCGGGCCGCGCGAGCGCCGCGTCGAGCGCCTCGGCGAACGAACCGGTCGGCGCCACGAACGCGAAGTCGTCGCGGGCGGCCCAGAACGCGGTGGCGAGGTCGTGCGCGTGGCGCGCGACGGCGTCGCCGTCGTCCCCGGTCACGACGACGGCGGCGCTGCACCGCGGCTCGTCCGCCCATGCGTAGCCGATCCAGATCGCGGCGTCGACGACGCCGGGCGCGACCTCGACGGCGGGCAGCCGCGCGTACAGCGACCGGGCCGGCTCGAGGCGCGTGCTGGTCTTCTCGCCGGGCAGCAGGACCGGGACCGGCACCCACGCCTGCCACGGGCGCCGCGCCACCGGGTCGGCGCCGCTCGGACCCCGCAGCCGCGCGAGGAGCCGGTGCGCGGCCCGCTCGCGCGTGTTCCACGCGTCCTCGTGCGGGGCCATCCGGTAGCAGGTGAGCAGGTCGAGGGCGCGGGCCAGGTCCGCGGAGACGTTGCCGTGCAGGTCCATCGACGCGGAGAGCAGCGGGTCGGGTCCGACGACGTCCCGCAGGCGCCCGACGAGGTCCGCCTCGGCGTCGGTGACCCCCACGACGCTCATGGCGCCGTGCAGGTCGAGGAGGACGCCGTCGAACGGCCCGTGGGAGGCCGCGAACGCCAGGATCTCGTCACGCAGGCTCGCGTAGACGTCCGCCTCGACGGCGCCCCCGGGCAGCGACCGCGCGTCCAGCAGCGGCACCCAGTCGGCGGCGTCCCCCAGGTCGGTGCCCGGGGCGAGGAACGGGTACCTGGCGCGCAGGTCGGCGCCGCGCAGCACCCGGAAGTCCGCCCATCCGGCGCGGTGCGGCGAGAACGTGCTCGACTCGATCGCGATCCCGGCGATCGCGACGCGCGGGCGCGGCAGCCCGCCGTCGGCCACGGGCGGCAGCGGAGGCATCGAGACGTCGGACGCCTCGCGGAACGCCGGGGTCGGCGTCCCGGCCGGCTCGGCCCGCCCGCCGGGCCAGGACTCCGTCACGCCGTGCTCTCGCACCACTGGCGGAACGCCTGCCCGGCGGCGAGCGCGAGGTCGCCGTCGGTCTGGTCGTAGCCCGTGGCGCTGCCGCCGCCCGGGCCGCCGTCGTCCACCACGACCCGCCGGGCGGACAGGTGCACGGCGTCGACCCCGGCCCCGAGGAGCACCGGCACGTCCTCCGGCTGCACGCCGCCGCCGGCCATGATCTCGATCCTGCCGTCCGCCTCGAGCACGAGCCGGCGGAAGCGGTCGACGGCGGTGACCGCGCGCAGCGCCCCGCCGGAGGTGAGGACGCGCGTGACGCCGAGCCCGGCGAGCACGTCGATCGCCTCGACGAGGTCGGGCATCACGTCGAACGCCCGGTGGAAGGTCACGGCGGCTCCGGCCGCGGCGTCGACGAGCACACGCATCGCGTGGGTGTCGAGACTCCCGTCGATGCGGAGCGCGCCGACGACGACGCCGTCCGCCCCGGCTGCGCGCGCGGCCCGGACGTCCTGCTCCATGAGCTCGAGCTCGTTGACGTCGTACACGAAGCCGCCCGGCCGGGGCCGCACGAGCACGTGCACGCCGAGGGGCGCGTCGAGCAGGCTCGGCCGGGCAGCCTCCACGGTGAGCTCGACGAGACCCTGGCTCGGCGTCACGCCGCCGGTGGAGCCGAGAGCGGAGCACAGCTCGACGCGGTCCGCCCCCATGCTGCGGGCCGTGGTGACCGCCACGTGGTCCTGGATCGCCAGCTCGAGGCGTGGGGTGCGGGTCTCGTCCAACGGGGCTCCTGGTTCGCGGGTCGCGTCCCGGCCGCGGCGAGCGGCCCCGGTCAGGCTAGCGGGCGCGACACCCGGCCCCGGCGCGGCGAGGCGTCACGGAGTCAGGGTGTCGACCCACTCACGATTCTCGTCGATCCACGTGGCGATCTGGTCGTCGTACTCGGTGGTCTCGTTGCCCTGGAAGAGGGCCGCCTCGAGAGTGGCGAACAGGTCGAGGTCCATCTCGAAGTCGCTCAGCCACCCGTGGGCGACGGGCGCGTCGTCGGCGAAGCCGGTGCGGGAGAGGATCGTGATCTCCTCCGCCCCGCCGAGGGTGCCCTCGGGGTCCTCGAGGTTCTTGAGGTCGTAGTCCCCGTAGGCCCAGTGCGGCTGCCACAACGTCACGAGGATGTCGTCTCCGGACGCCATCGCGCCGTCGAGCTCGGCGAGCATCGCCGGGGTGGACGACGTCACGAACTCCATCTCCTCGAGGCCGTACGTCGGGATCACGTCGTCCTCGACGAGACGCGTGAGGCCTGCCCCCGCCTCGACTCCGATGATCCTGTTCTCGAACAGGTCGGCGTTCTCCGCGAGGTCCTCGATCGAGTCGATCGGGGCGTCGGCGTTCACCGCGAAGGTGTTGCGGGCATCCCGGTTCCAGACGCCGACCACCTCCATGTCGTCGCCGTACTGCTCGTAGTAGTCGCCGTGCGTGGTCGGCAGCCAGGAGCCCAGGTAGAGGTCGTAGGTGCCGGACGAGACTCCGATGAACGCTGGTGCGACGTCGATGTACTCGATGGTGACGTCGTAGCCCTGCTCCTCCAGCACCGCCTCCCACAGCACGCTGGAGGCGATGGTGTCGTCCCACCCGGGAACGGCGGCGAGAGTGATCTCACCGACGTCTCCGTTCGGTGCCTCGGCAGCGGATTCCTCCGTCGAGCTGCACGCGGCAAGGCCGAGCGCTCCCGCCGTCGTGGCGGCGAGCATGGCGATGGTGCGCCGGTTCCTCATGTGTGGTTCGTCCGATCCGGTCGCCTCTGGCGACCTCGGGTTGAGTGCCCCGCAGGTGGCGGGGTGCGTACTCAGCCCGGACGGGTGGCGACCGGCGGACGCCTCGGGCAGGACGTCGAGAGCCCAGGTTGTGCGCGAGGCAGGTGCTCGGCCGCCGACCGTACGCGCGCGGGACACCCGGGCCCCGAACTCGCGTCCGTCAGCTGCGGCCCGGTGGGCCGCGTGTCACGGTAGCGACTGGCTCACGCGGTCTCCAGTTCGACGACGGCGCTCGCGTCGGCTATGGGCACGGTGGGCGTGGGGTGTGGATGGCGGGCCGTCGCCGCGCGCGTCGGGTCGTGCCGAGCCCGCTGGTTGAATGGGGCACCGTGAACGCTGGTCGAGGGTCGGTGTCCCGATGACGTACGAACGACAGCGCACCGGGGAGCAGCGCTTCGCCGTCCTCAGCCGCAAAGTCGTCCTCATCGTCTGCTACGCGCTCGCGGCAGCTGCCGTGGTGGCACTCATGACCGACAGGACCGCGCTCGGGATCGGCCTTCTCGTCGGCGCGGCCGTGCTGATCCTCGTGCGCGGGCTCTGGACGGCGCGGCGGGGCATGCGCGTCGCCCGACAGCGGGAGACGGCCCAGGTCCCCGCGGCGCCGGTCGCGGCAGCCGGTGCACCCGTGCCGCTCGACGGCGTGGTCGCGGACCTCGTCGGGATGAACAGCGACGGCCTGCCCTACCGGATCGACGCCGCCCGCACGGCTGACGGCGCTCAGGTCGAGGTCCGCTGGAAGAGCGAGGAGCTGCGCTGGACGACCCTCTTCGTGAAGGGCAGCGTGGCGTACGCCTGGCGGATGGAGCTGACCCTCGATCAGGCGAGGGCGCACTACAGGTTCGTCGAGTACTCCGGCACGACGTCGATCAGCGCCGGATGGAGTCCCGGAGGGATGTTCGCGCGGGGCGACTGGAGCTGGAAGCGGGGCAAGACGGCGTACCAGACGAAGGCCTCGTTCCGCGAGGGCGCCGACGGCCAGATCGTCGTCGCCGACGCCGGCGGATCCCGGGCCTCGTGGGAGGGTGCGACGATCATCCGCCCCGTCGACGCCAAGAAGCCGGTGTTCGCGGTGCTTCGCCAGAACGGCTGGCGGCCGCGGTGGGACTGGTGGGGCGCCCGCCTCTTCGAGAAGTAGGCGCTCCCACCGTCTGAGGCGGTGTCAGGGCCGCCGGAGCGTGTGGGCGTTGTCGGTGGTGACGCCGTCGACGCCGAGCGCCCGCGCCGCGGCGAGCGTCTCGTCGTCGGGCACGGGCCACGCCGCGACCTTGAGGCCGGCGGCGTGAGCGGCGTCGACGTGGTCGCGCGTCAGGCCCGCGAGACCGGGCATGACCCAGGAGGCGTGCACGGCCAGGCCACGCTCCACGAGCTCGGCCGGCTCCGGGGCGGTGCCGAAGATGAGGCCGAGCGGCGCCGTCGGGCGCAGCTCGTGCACGCGGGCCAGGGCGTCCGGCTTGAACGACGTCACGAGCACCCGCCCGGCCAGGTCGGGGTCGGCCTCGAGCATCGGGACGAGAACGTCCGGGACGCCGTCGGCCTTGATCTCGGCCTGGATCCCGATCGCGATCGCGGCGACCACCTCGGCGAACGTCGGGACGTCGGGCGCGAGCTCGCGCAGCCGGGCGAGGCTGAGGTCGACGACGGCGTCCGGCAGGCCGTGCGTGCGGCTCAGGTCCGCGTCGTGCAGGATCACGATCTCGCCGTCGGACGTGAGCCGCAGATCGAGCTCGATCTCGTCGCAGCCGGACTCCACCGCCCGACGGAATGACGCGAGAGTGTTCTCCGGAGCGGCGCCCATGACGCCGCGGTGTCCCGTGAGGACGAGTGACACAGGGATTCCTTCCGTGGGCTCAGGCGACCGTCGCCTCGTGCTGGTCGCGGACCCGGTCCGCGACGACGTTCACGGCCCGACCGTACCGGCGCACGTCATCGGTGCGGCTCGCCCGCGCCAGCCCGTCGACGGCGGGCGTGTCGGCGCCGGCCGACAGGATGGACGACCCGTCACCGGAGCAAGGAGCGCCATCCATGAAGATCGCCGTCACGACCCCGACCGGCCAGGTAGGTCGCCGGCTCGTCCCGCTGCTGCTGCAGGCGGGGGAGCGCCCGACCCTGCTCGTGCGGGACGCCGCGCGCCTCGACCCGCACGTCCGTGCCGCGAGCGACGTCGTCGAGCTTGACCTGGGTGACGTCGACGCCGTCGTGGCGGCCACAGCAGGCGTCGACGCGCTGTACTGGGTGGATCCGCCGACGCAGGACGACGACCCGGCCGCCGGGTACGCCCGGGTCGGTGCGGTCGGGGCGCACGCGGTGCAGGAGAACGGGATCCCGCGCGTCGTGTTCCAGAGCAGCGGCGGCGCGGACGCGCGGGGCGGCTTCGGCGAGATCGACGGGCTCGCCCGCACGGAGGAGATGCTCGACGCGACCGGCGCCTCGGTCACGCACCTGCGCTGCGGGTACTTCTTCTCGAACCTGTTCCTGGACCTGGACTCGCTCCGTGGCGGCGAGCTCACGACCACGCTGCCGCTCGACCTGCGCATCCCGTGGGTCGCCCCCGCCGACATCGCGACGGTCGGTGCGCTGCGGCTGCTGTCCACGGCGTGGCGCGGCCGGCACACGCAGGGGGTGTACGGCCCGGCGGACCTGTCGTTCTCCGACGTCGCGACGGTGGTGTCCGCGGCGATCGGGCGCGACGTGGTCGCCCGGCGGGTGTCGGACGACGACGTCGCCGCGCAGCTGCGCGCGTTCGGGATGAGCGACGCGCAGGTCGAGGGGATCGTCGGGATGTCGCGGGGTCTCCGCGGCCCGCACGTGCCCGAGGATCCGCGTGACGTGCGCAGCACCACGCCGACGACGCTCGCCGGCTGGGCGTTCGCGGAGCTGCGCCCGGCGCTCTGAGGAGTCGCGCGGGGGGTCAGCGCAAGCGCAGGCCCGCGAGCGTGAGCGCTCCGTCGAGCGGCCCGACCCGCACCGTCGTGGCACCGGTCGGCGCCGTCACGGCACCGCGCCACGTCCTCGGGGCGTCGGCGACCCAGTCGCCGGCCACGGGGGAGGCGCCACAGCGGACGTCGAGCGCGGGCCGCGCCGCGCCGTCGTCCGCATGCGCGACCACCTCGACCGTCAGAGCGACCGAGTGGGGTGGATCCGGGAGCACATCGCTCCCGGATCCACCCCACTCCTCGGAACGCCGTCCAGAGGCGGTGCCCGTGACGTCGACGTCGAACGCCAGCCAGTCGCCGGCGGCGAGCTCGGCGGCGACGACCCCGGCCCGGGCGCGCTCCGCCGGGTCGGCGGCGAACGGGTTGACGCCGTCGGCGCCCGCCGCACCGTGCCCAGCACCCGCGCCCCCGACGAGGCGCAGCGTCACGCCGTCGTCCGCGCGCAGGCGCGGGTCGGGGGACGCGGCCGCCGTCGCGTACGACGCCCCCGCCCCGCCGTACCCGAACCCGTACGCCGGAAGCCGGAGCTCGCCGTCGTCCCCCGCTCGGCGCAGGAGCGCGGCCACGATCTCGCCGTGCCACTCGCAGCTCTCGAGCCGCATCGCCTCGACGAGCGCGCTCAACGTCTCCCACGCGTCCGACGGCGCCGGCCGCGGCGCCTCGCCCGCCGCGTACGCGAGCACGTCCGCCCACCCGGGCGGCGGCACGACGACGGCGGGGGAGTGCGCGTTGTCCACCTTCTTCCAGGTCCAGAAGTTCCAGCCGATGTCATGCGCCTCGTACAGCCCGAACGCGGCGGCGAGCCACTCCGGCGAGTTCTCCCCGCCCTCGCCCATGTAGAGCGGGAGCCCCAACCGGGAGCGCACCTCGAGGAACGGCGCGATCCCGGCGGTGTCCGGCGGCGACCAGTACCGGTGGAAGTGCACGGCCGAGTTCTCGTCCCAGACCTCCGTGAAGATCGCGGGGTCGCTCGCCCAGTGGGCGCCCTCGTACTGGATGAGGTGGTCCGGGTCGACGGCGCGGATCGCCGCCGTCAGGTCGCGGTACAGCGCGACGAGCCGGTCCGCGTACGCCGCGGCGAACTCGTTCGGGATCGGCTCGTTGAGCAGGTCGTACGACGCGACGGTGGTCGACGACGCGTAGCGCCGCGCGATCTGGGTCCACAGCCGGATCGTGAGCTCGCGGTAGCGCGGGTCCTCGAACAGCTCCGGCCGCCCGCGCGGCGAGTCGTCGATGTTCGTGCCGGTCTGGCCGCCCGGCGCCCCGTGCAGGTCGAGCACGACGTGCAGGCCGGCCGCCTCGCACCACGCGACGCACGCGTCGACGAGCGCGAAGCCCTCCTCGAGGAAGCGCCCGTCGTCGGCCATGAGCACGCGCGAGTTGATCGGCAGCCTGACGTGGTCGAAACCCAGCTGAGCGATCCGGGCGACGTCCGCCTCGGAGAAGAACGCCTGCCGGAACCCGCTCCAGAACTCGGCGGCGCGGTCGGCTCCGACGAGGTCGACGACCAGGGCCTCGATCTCCCGCGGGCTCTGCGCGGGCACACCCGGGTACGGGGCGTCCCGCGCGGCCGGCCGGAACCGCCACATGTAGCCCTCGGGCAGCAACCACGTGCCGATCCCGACGCCGCGCCGCAGCGCCGGCCGGCCCGCGCCGTCGACGATCCTCGTCCCGGACCGCCGCACGAAGCCCGTCATCGGGCGGCCCTCACGGGCGACGACGCCGCGGCGCCGGTGGCGCGCTCGGCGGCAGCGATCGTGTCGTCGGCCGCGATCGTCACGTCGGCTGCGAGCCGCACGTCGGCGACGGACCGGCCGACGTGCACGCCGTACGTGCCCGGCACGCGCGCCCATCCGGCGTCGGTCCATCGTCGGAACGCGGCGGCGTCGACCCGCACGCGGGCGCGCACCGTCTCACCCGGTTCCGCGTCGACGCACGCGAAGCCCGCGAGCCGCCGGACGCCGTGGGGCTCGCCGTCGGTCCCCGGCCGCGACACGTACACCTGCACGACCTCGCGCGCCGCCCGCGCTGCGTCGTTCCGGACGTCGACGGCGACGACGAGCCCGCCGTCGGGCGCCGGCGAGACGTCCAGGCCGCCGTACGTCCAGGTACCCCAGCCGAGCCCGTGCCCGAACGGCAGCGCAGGCGCGCGCCCCGAGGCCTGCCAGCCGACGTACCCGACGTCGGACCCCTCGTCGTAGGCGACGACGCCGCCGGCCGGGACGGCGTCGGGCACCGGCGAGTCCTCCTCGCGGGCCGGCAGGGTCCACGGCAGGCGGCCGGCGGGCTCCATGCGCCCGAGCAGCACGTCCGCCACCGCGTGCCCGGCCTCCTGCCCGCCGAGCCACGCCCACACGGTCGTACCGACGTCGTCGAGCCACGGCAGGAGCACCGGTGCGCCGGCGTTCACGACGACGACCGTGCGCGGGTTCGCCGCGACGACGGCGCGCACGAGCTCGTCCTGGCGGCCGGGCAGCGCCAGCGTCGTCCGGTCCCAGCCCTCGCTCTCGACCTCGCCGTTCGTGCCCACGACCACCACGGCCACGTCGCTCGCCGCGGCCAGCGCGACGGCGTCCGCGAGCTCCTCGTCCGGCGTCGGGCCGGGCAGCCGGTGCCGCAGCGTGGCGCTGACGATCCGGCCGTACTGGCCGACGTCGACGACGGCGCACCGCAGCGTCACGTTCACGGCGCGGCCGACCGCGCCCTCCGCGCCGCCCCCGCGGTCCGGCTCCGGCACCATGACCTCGACCGGCGTCCCGGCGGGGGCGTTCACGGAGGAGTCGAGGACGGCGCCGGACCCGTCGTCGTCGCGGGCCGACCGGACGAGCACGCCGTCGACGAGCACGTCGTGGTACCCGATCGCGCCGAGCTCGAGCACGTGCGTGCCGGGCTCGGTGAGCCGCACGTGCGCGTGCAGCTCGAGCCACGCCGTGCCGGGGGGGACGTCGTAGGTCCAGGTCCAGTTGGTGCGCGGCTCCGTGCGCTCGCGCAGCACGACGCCGTCCGCGTCGAGGCACCGGGCCGTGACGCCGGGTGCGCCGTGCAGGCCGCGCGTGCGGTCGACGTCGAGCTCCGGCGCCAGGGCGCGTACCGGTCCGCCCCGGGCGTGCCGCACATCCACCCCCGTGCCGGCGAGGGCCAGTCGCAGCCCGTCGAGCGGGCTGACCTCGTGCGGCGCGTGCACCTTCGCGCTGCCGCCGCCCTGGGCGTACGGGTCGACGGCGTTCTCGCCGAGCACCGCGATGCTCCGCAGCCGGTGCGCGTCCAGCGGCCACACGTCGTCGTCGCGGCGCAGCACGACCGACCCGCGTGCCGCGATCTCGCGCGAGACGACGGCGCCGGGCGGCGCGTCGAGGACCGGCGCGGGGACGCCGTCGTCGAGCTTCCCGACCCGCGCGGCCAGCCGGAGCACGCGCACCACCTTGGCGTCGATCACCGACTCGGCGACCTCGCCCGCGAGCACCGCCTCGACGAGCGCGGCTCCCCACGGACCGTCCGGTCCGGGCATCACGAGGTCCAGCCCGGCGTTCGCCGTCGGCGCCGTCGTCCTGGTCGCCGCCCAGTCGCTCACGACGAGCCCGTCGAAGCCCCACTCGTCGACGAGCACCGTGGTGAGCAGGTGCCGGTGCTCCGTGGCGGGGGCGCTCTCGACGCCGTCGTCCACGGCGTTGTACGCCGCCATCACCGTCCACGCCCCGGCGTCGCGCACAGCGGTCTCGAACGGCGGGAGGTACATCTCGCGCAGGGTCCGGCGATCGACGCGCGCGACGTACGTCGTCCGGTCGGTCTCCGACTCGTTCGCCACGAAGTGCTTCGCGCACGCCGCGACCCCGCGGCGCTGGATCGCCGCGATCAGACGCCCGCCGACCGCGGCCACGAGCGTCGGGTCCTCGCTGAAGCACTCGAAGTGCCGGCCGCCGACCGGGGTGCGCTGGAGGTTGAGCACCGGCGCGAGGACGACGTCGACCCCCTTCTCCCGCGCCTCGGCGGCCATGGCCGCCCCGACACGCTCGACCAGGGTCAGGTCCCACGTCGCCGCGAGCGCGCTCGGCGCCGGCAGCGAGGTCGCCGTCTCGCCGGCGCGCACGCCGCGCACCCCCGCCGGGCCGTCCGACATGACGACCTCCCGGAGGCCGATCGCGGGCTCGGGCGCCGTGGACCACGCCGTCGCCCCGGTCACGAGCGCCACCTTGGTGGCGAGATCGAGCGTGCGCACGCGTGCCTCGAGGTCGGCGCTCGACGGGACGGCGCCCGCGAGCAGGCCGGCGGCCGGGGGAAGGGCCGGGCCGGCGGGGCTGGCGGTGTCGGCGACGGTCATCGGTGCATCTCCTGGTGTGCGAGGCGGGAACGGGGCGGAAGCGGCGTCGTCGTCGGTCTACGCTTCGCGGATATGACGAGGGATGGCGACGGAGCAGCCGGGAGCACGCACGGCGGTGCTCCCGACGACGGCGTCCAGCGCCAGCGCACGCGCCGGCGTCGGAAGGAGATCCTCGACGTCGCGTCGACGACGTTCGCCGAGCGCGGGTTCTACAACTCGTCGCTCGCCGAGATCGCGGCGGAGGTCGGCATCACGGCGGCCGGGATCCTGCACCACTTCAAGAGCAAGGACCAGCTGCTCACGGCCCTCCTGCACGCGCGGGACCAGCTCCCCGTCGAGGAGGGCGGCCACGGGTCCGAGCTGCACGGGCGGCAGTTCCTCAGGCATCTCGTGGACACGGCGGAGCGGAACTCGGCCCGCCCGAACGTGACGCAGCTGTACGCGGTGCTGTCCGCGGAGTCGGTCACGCGGGACCACCCGGCGCAGGAGTGGTTCCGCAGCCGGTACTCCGGTCTGCGGGCCATGGTCGTCGAGGCGCTGGCGGAGGCGCGCGACGTCGGGGAGCTCCGTGACGACGCCGACCTCGAGGAGACCGCCACGGCGATCATCGCCGTCATGGACGGGCTGCAGATTCAATGGTTGCTCTCTCCGGACGAGGTGGACATGGCAGCCGTCACCCGGCGCACGATCGACGCGCTGCTCGCGTCGCTGGCGCCCGGCGGGGCGAAGACGGGGGAGTGAGGGCGGGTGTCCCGGAGGCCGGTCAGCCCTTGATCGCCCCCGTGAGCACGCCCTTCGTGAAGTAGCGCTGCAGGAACGGGTACACGATGAGGATCGGGATCGTGGCCAGCACGATGATCGCCATCTGCACGGTCGCCGGCGGCGGCGGCGGGATGTCCGGCGCCTGCACCGACGTCAGCGCCGAGCCCTGCACCACGTACTGGTTGAGCACCACCTGGATGGGCCACTTCGAGGTGTCGTTGAGGTAGATGAGCGCGTTGAAGAACGCGTTCCAGTAGCCGACGGCGTAGAACAGGCCGACGACGGCGAGCACGGCCTTGCTCAGCGGCAGGATGATCCCGGTGAAGATGCGCCAGTCGCTCGCGCCGTCGATGCGCGCCGACTCCAGCAGCTCGTTCGGCAGGCCCATGAAGAAGTTCCGGACGACGACCATGTTGAACGCCGAGATGAGTCCGGGGAGGATCAGCGCCCAGTACGTGTCGAGCAGACCGAGCGAGCGGATCAGCAGGTAGTTCGGGATGATTCCAGCGCCGAACAGCATGGTGCACAGCACGGCCACCAGCACGAACTTCGCACCCGGCACCTCGCGCGTGCGCATGAGGCCGTAGGCGAGCGTCGTCGTGAACAGCATCGACAGCGCGGTTCCCACGAGCGTGATCCCGATGGAGACGAGCAGCGCGCGGGTCACGACGTTGCCGCCCAGCACCGAGCGGTACGCCTCCAGCGAGAACTCGTTCGGGAAGAACCCGCCCGCGGCCGCCGCCTCGCGCGAGGCGAAGCTCATCGCGATCACGTACAGGAACGGGTACAGCATGATGACGACGATCACGGCGATGAGGAGCGCCTTGCCCGCCTGGATGCCGGCGGACGGGCGGCCCATCCAGACCGGCCGCCTCGGCGAGGGGCGCAGCTCCTGACCGGACGCCGTCGTCCTGGGCGTCGACACCGTGGCGGCCATCAGAACAGCCCTCCCGTTCCCAGTCGTTTCGCGAACTTGTTGGCGGCGACCACGAGGATCGTGCCGATCACGCCCTTGAAGAGCCCGGCCGCTGTGGCGAGACCCCAGTCACCGCCTTGGATGCCGCGGTAGTAGACGAACGTGTCGAGGACCTCGGCCGCGGCGGAGCCGACGGCGGGTTGCTGCAGCAGGAGCTGCTCGAAGCCGACCGTGAGCACGCTGCCGATCGTGAGGATGAGCAGCAGCGTGATGACCGGCACCATGCCGGGGAGCGTGACGTGCCAGATGCGGCGCATCGGGCCCGCGCCGTCGGCGGCGGCGGCCTCGTAGAGCTCGCTCGGGATCCCGCTGATCGCCGCGAAGAAGATGATCGTGCCCCAGCCGATGTCCTTCCAGATCACCTGGGAGGTCACGAGGATCTTGAACGTGTCCGGGTTGGACATGATGTTGACGCCGTCGACGCCGATCTGGCTGAACAGGTCGGCCACCGGGCCGGCGCCGCCGAGCACCTGCTGCCAGATCGAGATGACGATGACCCACGAGATGAAGTGGGGCAGGTACACGATCGACTGCACCATGCGCTTGATGCGGTCCGAGATCAGGCTGTTGAGCAGGATCGCCAGCAGGATGGGGGCGGGGAACGCGAACGCGATCTGCAGGAACGAGATCGTCAGCGTGTTCCGCAGGGCCCGCATGAACTGCGGGTCGGACATCATCGCGACGAAGTTGTCGAACCCGACCCACTCCGAGTTGAAGATCCCCCAGTAGGGCGAGAAGTCCTGGAACGCCACCACGTTGCCGAGCAGCGGGATGTACGCGAACACCGCGAAGAAGAGCACGCCCGGCACGATGAAGGCGTACGTCCACCGCTCCCGCTTCATGCGCGTCCAGACGGACGCGCGGGTGCGGAGGCGGTACTCCGGCGCCGGCTCGGGGTCTGCCCGACCGGACGGGCCGGCGCCCGCCCGGTCGGACGTCTCGATCACGGCCATCAGGCCTGCGCGTCCAGCGCGGCCTGGTACTCGTCGCGGACGGCGTCGCCACCCGCTGCCCGCCACGCCTCGCGGTAGTCCTCGAGCGCGCTGAGCGGCATGCGGCCGCTCACGATGCCGCCCCGGTAGTCGGTGTCGACCTCGCTCATGGCGGCGCCGTTCGCACCGACGGCCTCGTTGTAGAGGCCGACCGTCACGTTCGGGACCGACAGCGGGATGAGGGTCTCGGCGACCTCACGGAAGTTGTCGACGTAGGGCAGGTTGTTCTCGGCGATCGTGTACGACGGCGACTTGAACGCCCCGAGCCACTGGAGGGCTGCCCGGTCGGCCTGCGCGGCGGGGTCGTCGATCCCGACGAGCTCGTTGTTGTCGCCGAGGTCCCAGTTCCAGCCCTCGACGCCGGAGTGGATGAACCGGGCCTCCGTGCTCGCGTCCGGTGCGCGCCAGTAGTTGATGACGCCGAGCAGCTCCTTGAGGCGCTCCGGGTCCTCGGCGGCCTTCGCGGAGATGGCGACCATGCCCCAGTAGCCGTCGTTGCGCTGGACGACGATGTCGCCGCTGTCGAACGCGGGCGGCACGAAGAGGCGCGCCTCGGCGCCCGGCGTCAGCTCGGCGACGTCGTTGAGGATCTGCGAGCCGAAGAACCCCTGGAACGCGTCGGTCCAGATGCACGACTGCCCGTTCGTGAACATCTCCGCGGCCTGGTTGCCCTGCGACGCGAGGGCGAGGGCGTCCGGGTGGTAGACGCCGGCCTGCCACATCCGGTTCTGGAAGTCGAGCACCTGCTCGTAGACGTCGGTCTCGATGATGTTGATGAGGTTGCCGTCGCCGTCGAGCTGCCAGGTGGTGCCGGCGCGGAACATCTGCTCGACCATCGCCTGGGCGCGGCCCTCGAATGCGCCGATGCCGTAGATCGGCTTGCCGTGCAGCTCCCCCAGCTCCGCGATCGCCGTCATCATCTCGAGGAAGCCCTCGGCGTCCTCGGGCATCTCGTCGAAGCCGGCCGCCTCCATCGCGTCCCACCGGATCGCGGGGAACTGGCTGATGTACGGGTCCTCGTTCGGGACGCCGAAGATGTGGCCGTTCTTCGCCGAGGCCTTCCAGGCGTTCGTGCCGACGTTGGCGAGGTTCGGCCACTCGAGGATGTTGTCGCCGGCGAGCACCTCGGACAGGTCGGCGAACACGCCGTCGTCGATCGCCTTCGCCGCCACGGCGTTCGAGTCCTGGACGAACAGGAGGTCCGGGATGTCGCCGCTCGCGATGGTCGTGGCCATCTTCTCGTTGTAGGTGTCGAACGCGACGAGGGTGGGGGCGAACGTCCCGCCGAGTCGCTCCTCGAGCTCGACCCAGTACTCGTTGTCCGGCTTGTCGCGGGGCGGGGCGCCCCACAGCACCTGGAACGTCGACACCTCGCCCCCGGACAGCGGCGGTGCCTCCACGGAGTCGAAGTACTCCTGGAACGGCTCGGTGAACATGACCGGCATGCCCTCGACGTCGCTCACGATGCCTCCCGGGACCTCCGGCGGCGCGGCGTAGGTGGGGAGCGCGAGCTCGACCTCCTCGCGCGCCTGGGGTCCCCCGCCGCCGCCGCCCTCGCCGCAGGCGGCGAGCGTGACAGCGAGGGCGCTCGCGCCCGAGAGGCCGAGGAACGTGCGGCGCGCGAAGTCGGGGGTGATCGTGCGGACGCTGGGGTGCGTGGACATCGCTTCTCCTTTGAAGGGTCGAGCTGCTCGTGCGGGCCGACGGCGGCCGGTGGAACGGGTCGTGCTGGCGAGGCAGGCGCCTGGACTGCGCGTGAGGCGTACGGGTGGGGACGCTAGTCCCGTTCGGCGAGCATTGTCTACTGAGCGTTAAGTAAGTGCCTCTGACCTGCATGAATGCATGCGGGCAGGCGCGATGGCGCCGCCGCCCGTGCGGGAACCTGACGGCGCTGTCAGCCCTCCGACCTGTTCTCCGTCCAGCCGACCCGCGTCGCCCACCCCTCAGCGCCGCGCATCAGCACCTCCGTCGCTGGCTGCTTGATCTGGCCGTAGCCGGCGATGTCGGGCACGCTCGCGGCGAGGCGGAGCTTGAACCGCCCCCAGGCGTCGCGGGCCTCGGCGTCGGCGCGCAGGTAGTCGCGGAAGAGCAGCGCGTAGCGGGCGCTGCCGGACCCGGGCAGCCGCACGTGGACGTTGCACCTGCGTGCGCCGACGGCGGGGGCCAGCACGCGCTTCGGCCACGCCTCGCCCCACGTGACGTCCTCGGCGTTCCACGGCTCGGGCCGCAGGCGGTAGCCGAGCGCCACGAGACGGTCGGCGACGCCGTCGAGGTCGGACGCGCGCACCATCGCATCGAGGCAGTCCTTGGCGGGCAGCCCCGGCACGGATGTCGAGCCGATGTGGTCGACGGCGACCGCGAGCGGCCCGAGCGCGCGGTCGAGCGACGCCACGAGCTCGGAGCCCTCGGCCGCCCATCCCGCGCGAGCCGGGACGACGCGCACGGGGGCCACCTCATCGGGAAACGGCATGGGAACGACCCTACGGGCCCCTCGCACGAGAGGGGCCGCGTGACCGCCCGGACGGTCCGGCGACGGTACCGTCGCCGGGTGACACCCGACGCACCCCCCGCTCTGGCGACCCTCGCCCGCGAGACGGCGGACGCCGTCGTCGCCGGCCGCCTCGCACCTGCCGCGATCGTCGCGATCCGCACGCCCGCCGGCGAGGCGGTGGCCGCGGCCGGGGCGCAGACGTACGACGACGGCGCCCCGCTCGTCGACGCGGATGCGGTCGTCGACCTCGCCTCGCTCACGAAGGCGTACGTCGCGACGACGGTGCTCACCCTGGCGGAGCGCGGCGTGCTCGACATGGACGCGCCAGTGAGCCCGCTTCTCGCCGTCGGCCGGGGCGAGGACGCGGACGCGATCACGCTGCGGCACCTGCTGACGCACACCTCGGGTCTGCCCGCCGTGAGCTTCGCGTGGCGGGACGTCGAGGGGGAGGCGCTGTTCGACGCCGTCCTCGCCTCGGACCTCGAGGCCGCTCCGGGCGAGCGGTTCACGTACTCGTGCCTGGGGTACGTCGCGGCCGGGCGCCTCGCCGAGATCGCGACCGGGCGGCCGCTCGCGGATCTCGTGGCGGAGCTCGTCGCCGTCCCGGTGGGCGCCCGGACCCTGCAGTACGGCCCGGTCGGCGACGGCGCGGCGGTGCTGCCCACCGAGGTGGAGCCGCACCGCGGGCTGGTCCGGGGCGCGGTGCACGACGAGATGGCGCACGCGTTCGGCCGGCCGGTCGGGAACGCCGGCCTGTTCGGCACGGCGGCGGACCTGCTGGCGCTCGGCGGGGGCCTGCTCGGGGACGGCGGGATCTCGCCCGCGGTCGTGGCGGCGCTGAGCACCGACGCGCTGGGCCCGCTCGGCACCCGCGACCTGCCCGGGTACGGCCAGTCGCTCGGGCTGCGGATCGGCGACGCCGGCTTCATGGGCGGGGTCGACGGCGTCGGGCACACCGGCTTCACGGGCACGTCCCTCGTCGTGGACCGCGAGCGCGGAACTGTCGCCGTCCTCCTCACGAACCGGGTGCACCCGAGCCGCGAGCGGTCCGACGTCGGCCCCTCGCGCGCCGCGCTCGCCGACGCCGTCGCCCTCCTCGCCGACGGCGCCGGCGCCGGCGCCGTCACCGCCGAGCGGGGCTGAGGGAGCGGGTCACGGCGTCCGCCGCGGCTACGATCGGGCCCCATGGCGCTCACCGACCGAGCGATCCTGCAGATCAAGGACATGATCGTCACGGGTGAGCTCGCCCCGGGCGACCGGCTGCCCCCCGAGAAGGAGCTCGCCGAGCGGCTCGGTCTGTCCCGCAGCTCGATGCGGGAGGCGGTGAAGGCGCTCGAGATGATCCGGGTGCTCGACGTCCGCCGTGGCGACGGCACCTACGTCACGAGCCTGGAGCCGCGCCTGCTGCTGGAGGCGATGTCGTTCGTCGTCGACCTCCACGACGACGACTCCGTGCTCGAGATCTTCGCCGTCCGGCGCATCCTCGAGCCGGCGGCGACGGCGATGGCGGCGCGGCGCATCGCTCCCGACGACGTCGCCGCGCTGCGTGAGCTGCTCGGCGCGATCGGGGACGACGCCGACGTCGAGAGCCTGGTCGCGCACGACCTCGCCTTCCACGGCACGCTCGTGGCCGCGGCGGGCAACTCCTACCTCGCGAGCCTCGTGGACACGCTGTCCAGCGACACGATGCGCGCCCGCGTGTGGCGCGGCCTGACGCAGCAGGGTGCGGTGCCGCGCACGCTCGCCGAGCACCGCGCGATCCTCGACGCCGTCGAGCGCGGCGACGCCGACCTGGCCCACGCTCTCGCCGTCGCCCACATCGGCGGCATCGAGCAGTGGCTCGCCGACGCCGCCCGGCGGCGCTGAGGGCGCCGCTCGCCGTCGCCCGCACCCCGGAGCGCTCGAGGGCGGGGTGAGCGCGCGAGTGCGGAGCGGCACGGCCCGCACTCGGACGCTCACACCACACTCGGGCGAGCGGACCGCGGGTATCCGTTGGCGCCGCGGAGCCCGCACAGGCAGCATGACTGACGTGACGGCGGTGACGGGGGCCCTGGCGCGCCACCCGGAGGCGCGGCCCGTCGCACGGACGGAGTCCGGCGAGGTGGCCGGCGTGGTCCGGGCGACGCGCTTCGGCCCCGCGATCTCGTGGCGCGCCATCCCGTACGCCGCACCGCCGACCGGGCAGCTCCGGTTCGCGGCGCCCCGGCCGCCCCTGGCGTGGGACGGCGTCCGGCCGGCCACGGTGCGCGGCCCGCAGGCGCCCCAGCCGAACCCGCTCCTGCCCCCACAGCTCGCCCCGATCTTCGGCAGCCGCGGGGCGAACCACGAGGACTGCCTGACGCTCGACGTCCACGTCCCGGCGGCGGCCGGACCCCACGCACCGGGCGCCGCGCCGTCGGTCGCCGCCGACCTCGACGGCCCGCACCCCGTGCTCGTGTGGATCCACGGCGGCGGATTCGAGACGGGCACGGCCGGCGACTTCGACGGCGCCCTGCTCGCGGCGCGCGGACGGATCGTCGTCGTGGCGATCAACTACCGGCTCGGGATGCTCGGGTTCGGGAACATGCTCGACGTCGTCGGGGAGCGGGACGGGATCGGCGCACCCCACGAGCGGGTCGCCACGAACGTCGGGCTGCGCGACCAGATCCGCGCGCTCGAGTGGGTGCGCGACAACATCGGCGGCATGGGCGGCGACCCGGATCGCGTGACGATCGCCGGGGAGTCCGCCGGGGCGTGCTCGGTGTCCCTGCTCATGCAGATCACCGCCGCGCGCGGCTTGTTCCACCAAGCGATCGCCCAGTCCGGCTCCGCGAACATGGCCACCGACCGCGACGACGCCGCCCGGCTCGCGCGCGAGTTCTGTGCGCAGGTCGGGGCGAGCCGGGAGGACCCGTCGTCGCTGTGGACGGCGCCGATCGCGGAGGTCCTGCGCGCCGAGCTCGTGGTGTCGCAGGCGCGCCCGTCCGCGATCACGTGCCGCCCGTGGCTGGACGGCGACCTGCTGCCCGACGACTACGCCGGCCTCGCCCGGGCGGGCGACGAGCCGTCCGCCGTCGCCTTCCTGTCGGGCCACAACCGGGAGGAGCACACGTTCTTCCGCCGGTTCGCCCGCGGCCAGTTCCCGACGACGCGCGCCGCGATCGCCGTCGCCCTCGACGACGCGGTGGGTCCCGTGCGGGCCGCCGAGCTGCTCGCGCTGTACCCGGACGACGACGCCGGGCTGACGGCCCTCGGCACCGATCTCGCGTTCACGATGCCCGGCATCCAGCACTCGGACCGGCAGGCCCGGTCGGCGAACGTCTGGCGGTACCGGCTCGACTACCGCTCGCCGGCGTTCGGGCTCGGGGCGTTCCATGGCCTCGACGTGCTGCTGCTGTGGCCGCAGCGCTCCCTCACCCGGCTGCTCGTGCTCGGCCGCGACCCGTCCGGCCCTGAGCTCGCCGACCGGATGCAGCGGCACTGGGCGCACTTCGTCGCCCACGGCACGCCGGACCCGGACCTCGCCCCGGACTGGACGGCCTACGACCCGCGGAACCGCACCACGATGCTCTTCGGGGCGGACGACGTCGTCGCCTCCGATCCCGAGCGCGGGCGCCGCGAGGTGTGGGGAGAGCAGGAGTTCTTCATCTACTGAACCCCCGTGCCTCGGGGCGGGCGGGCACCGGTAGGGTCGGCGGCGATCGGCCGCACCACGCCGCGGCCCGACGACGTCGTCACCACCGATCGGAGCCCGCCGTGCGGATCACCGCCGTCGAGACGTTCGTCCTGAGCAACCGCTGCGTGCTCGTCAAGATCTCGACCGACCGGGGCATCGCCGGCTGGGGCGAGGCGGTCGCGGAGAACTGGGCGCTCGCGACCGTCGCCACGCTCGAGCGCATGGCGGAGCACCTCGTCGGCCGGGACCCGCGCGAGATCACGAAGCACTGGCAGGTGCTGACCCGGGGCGGGTTCTACCGCGGCGGGCCGCTCATGGGGTCCGCCGTCGCGGGGATCGACCAGGCGCTCTGGGACATCAAGGGCCGGGCGCTCGGTGCGCCGGTGCACGAGTTGCTCGGCGGGCCGGCGCGCGACGCGGTGCGCGTCTACGCCCACGCCGGCGGCTCCGGACGCACCGGCGACCCGGATCTCGCCCGCCGGCGCGTGGAGCAGGGGTACACGCTCGTCAAGGTCGCCCCGGACTACGGCCCCGTGGGCTTCCTCGAGTCGCCGGCGTGGGCGGAGCGCTTCGTCAGCGACCTGCGGGAGCTGCGGGACGCCGTCGGACCGGCGATCGACATCGCCATCGACTTCCACGGCCGCCTGTCGGTCGCGCAGTCGCGGCGCGCGCTGAGCCTGCTCGACGACATCGCTCCGGCGTTCGTCGAGGAGCCGTTGCGTCCGGAGCACTCGGCGCTCATCGGGGAGCTCGTGCACGCGTCGCCGGTGCCGATCGCCACCGGCGAGCGGCTCTACGACCGCTACGAGTTCCGCTCCGTGCTCGAGGCGGGTGTCGCGATCGTCCAGCCCGACCTCTCGCACGCCGGCGGCATCACCGAGTGCTTCCGCATCGCCACGCAGGCCGAGGTGTACGACGCGCAGATCGCGCCGCACTGCCCGCTCGGCGCCGTCGCGCTCGCGGCCTGCCTGCAGGTGGACCTGGCCGTGCCGAACGCGTACGCGCAGGAGCAGGTCGTCGACGTGCACGACCCGGCGAGCCCCGCGCTCGCGATCCTCACGGACCCGTCGGTCCTCACGCCCGTGGACGGAGCGATCCCGCGGCTCACCGGCCCGGGGCTCGGTGTCGACGTCGACGAGGACGCCGTGCGGGAGCGGGTCGCGACGGGCACGCTCGACGCGGGTTCCCCGATCTGGACGGCGGCCGACGGCAGCTTCGCGGAGTGGTGAGCCCCCCGAGCGCGGGCGGGAGCGATCAGGCGACGGCGGGCGCCGGCTGACGCAGCTCGAACCAGACGGTCTTGGCGCCGTCGGGGTGCATGATCGTGCCCCACGTGGTGGCGATCGCGTCGACCAGGGCGATGCCCCTGCCGTTGAACTCGTCCGGCCCCGGGTTGCGCAGGATCGGGACGACGCGGGCGCCGTCGGTCACCTCGACCCGCGTGCGCTCGGCCGTGATGTCGATCGTGAGGTGCACCGGTGGCTGCGCGTGCAGGACGGCGTTCGTCACCACCTCGCTGACCAGGAGGACGAGCAGGTCCCGGTCGCGTTCCGCCAGGCCGGCGCCCGCGAAATGGTCCTCAGCCCAGTGCCGAGCGGGCGCGATCGCAGCAGGTTCGGACTCGATGTCCCGCTCCTCGTGCACGCGCGCCCCTTCCCGACGTCTGGCCTCTACGATCCGGCCTCCGCCCCCGCTCGGCAACTCGTCGCCGGCGGTCCACAGGCTCACCGCAGCCACACCCACCACGCGGCGACCGCGGCGGCGAGCACCGCCACCGCGCCCACCACCCACGGCCAGGCGCGGCGACCTGCGGGAACGCTGTCGGGGGCGGCGGAGGAGACGGGATCGGACGTGCCGGCGACGACGTCGGAGCTCCGCCCGGACTCGCTGCTCGCCACGTGCCCGACGTCAGCGGGCGCCGGATCGGCAGGTTCGTCGTCGACGTCTCCGGGCGGGTCCTCGTGGACCTCGTCCTCGTCGTCGACCGCTTCGTCCGACGTGCCGAGCAGCTCCTCCGCGAGATCGGGCTCGTCCTCGTCCCCCTCCGCGGACGCGGGCGCCGCCGCGGACGCCGCGGCCGCCTCGCCGGGCCGCGGCACGGTGTCGGCGTCCGGCTCGACGTCGTCGAACACCGCCTGCAGCGCGCGCCGCGCAGGGCCGCTCAGCACGGCGGCGTCGAGCGAGGCGCCGACGGCGACGCCGTCGGGTGCGTCGGGTGCGTCGTCGTCCAGCACGTCCGCCACCACGACCGTGACGTTGTCGCGCGAGTGCATGGTGAGCGCCACGTCGACGAGGGCCTGCGCCGCGTGCTCGACGTCGCCGTCGGCCAGCAGCGCCTCGAGGTGCTCGTCCGCCACGTAGTCGCTCAGGCCGTCGCTGCACAGCAGCAGACGGTCGCCGGGCGCGATGTCCGGGACGGCGATGTCGGGCTCGTCGTCGCTCGTGTCGTCCAGGGACCGCAGGATCATGGAGCGGTACGGGTGGGTGCGGGCGCCGGCGGGGGTGAGCTGGCCGTTGTCGACGAGGCGCTGGACGTGCGTGTGGTCCACGGTGAGCTGGGTCAGCTGACCGTCGCGCATCCGGTACAGGCGGGAGTCGCCGATGTGCGCCAGCGTGAGGCCGTCGCCGCCGGCGGCGAGCACGACGAGCGTGGTGCCCATGCCCTCGAGCTCGGGGTCCGCCCGCGACATCGCGTGCAGCGCCCCTCGGGCGCGCTGCGCAGCCCCGACGACGGCTCCCGCGAGGTCGCCGGCCGGGGGATCGCGGACGAGGTCGAGGACGGCGCGCATCGCCACCGCTGAGGCGACCTCGCCGGCCGCGTGGCCGCCCATGCCGTCCGCCAGGGCGAGCAGGTGCGGCGTCGCGAGTGCAGTGTCCTCGTTGTTGGTGCGGACCGTCCCGAGGTCGGTGATGGCGGCGAAACGGAACGACACCGTCATCGACTCACCGCCTCGCTCGCCACTGGATCCGGGCCCCGGTCAGCCTACCGACGCACCGGCCGCGTGCGCGCACATGTGAGGCGTCGTTCGTCGGTCGCGATCCTCAGATCGCGTCGCGCTTCTGCAGGTACCGCATCGCGAGCCAGCCGAGGGGCACGCGGCCCCAGAACGTCAGCACGCGGAAGAGGACCGCCGACGACGCCGCCACCGCCGTCGGCACGCCCGCCGTCCGCAGGCCGGACGTGAGCGCGAGCTCGACGGTCCCGACGCCCCCGGGTGTCGGGATCGCGGAGCCCGCCGCCGTCCCGACGAGGTAGATGATCGCCAGCGACGTGAGCGGGACGCTCTGAGCGAACGCCTCGAGCGCCGCCTGGAACGCCGCGAGGTAGCCGATGGTCATGATGAGGTTGCCGCCGATCCCCATCGCGAGCCGTCCGGGCTGCCCGACGACCCACACGACGCGCGGCCACACCTGGCGCAGCATCGGCACCAGCCGGGCGAGCACCCAGCGGCGCACCGCCGGGAACGCGAACGCCGTCGACGCGGCCACGAGCACGAGAGCGACGACGAGCAGCACGGCCCCGGACGGCAACGAGTCCAGGGCGCCCGACGAGCCGGTGACGAGAGCGATCACCAGGAGCAGCAGGACGGTGGTGACGAACTGCGACACCTGCACGAGCGCCACCGTCGCGAGCGCCATCGGGGTCGCGATGCGGTTCTTCTGCAGGTACCGCAGGTTGAGGGCGGCCGGCCCGATCCCCGCGGGAGCCACGAGCGTGATGACGGACGCCGCCACCTGCACGAGCGTGGTGCGCCAGAGGGGGAGCTTCTCGGGGGAGAACGCGACGAGGCTCATCGCGGAGCCGAGGTAGGTGAGGAGTCCCAGCAGGAACGCCACGACCATCCACACCGGGTTCGCCTCGCGCACCGCGGCGATGATCTGGTCGAAGTTCAGCGTGGTCAGCAGGATGAAGCCGGCGATGACGGCGACGGTGACCGTGACGACCGTCCGGGCGCTGAACCGGGCGAGCTGCATCGGTTCCGTCTGCGCCGTCGGGATGAGGTCGACGAGCAGGTTCTGGACGCGCGCGAGCACCTGCTTGTCGCGGCGCGCCGCCGCCCGGGTGGCGGGCGGCAGGGCCACCGGCTGCAGGATGGGTGCGATCGCGACGAGCTGCTCCTCCGTGAGGGAGCGCGAGGCGCTCGCCATGGCCCGTTCGGGCCCGACGGTGAGCGCCAGGAGCGCGAGCATCTGCGCGAGATCCAGCCGGCGGGCGAGCTCGGACGCCGCGATCTCGCCGTTCTCCCAGGCGGTGAGCCACACGTCGCGCCCGCTGGCCACGAGGATCGCGTCGCCGGTGATCGCCCGGTGCGCCAGACCGGCGTCGTGCGCCACCCGCAGCTGCTCCCAGGCGCCGTCGAGCAGCTCGTCGGTGATGTCGTCCGGCTGCATCGCGGACAGGGTCGTGGCCGAGGACACGTGCTCCCCGACGAGCAGCACCGAGTCCTCCTCGTCCGCGATGCCCTGCAGCCTGGGCGCCCGCACCCCCGCGGCGGCCGCCGCGTACGTCATGAGGGCCGCGCGCGCCGCGGCCGCCCGCAGCGACACCACGGCTCGCTGCTCGAGGCCCTTGAGCCGGATCGTCGACCAGAACGCGGCGAGCGTGCCGACCACCTGCCGGTCGCCGTCGAGCACCACCACGTCCCACCGGGTGCCGTCGGCGTCGACGACGGCGTACACGCGGTTCTCGCCCTCGCGCGCGAGCGCCACCGTGGCCGGGTCGCTCACCCGGAGGCGAATCGGGGCGGGAGGTCCGGCGTCGGCGGGCGCGCTCTCGTCGTCGAGCGTGACGACCGGGGTGGGCGACGAGAACGGCGCGGGTTCGCCGTCGTCGGCCTGCTCCGACGTGGCCGCCATGAAGGCCGGTGACGACGTCGGCGGCGCGCCGTCGTCGTCCGCCCCTCGCTCCTCACGGATCTCCGCCCGCCGCTCCGCACGGGCCGGCAGCGCGTCCGGGTGCTCGGTGACGTAGCCGATCGGTGAGTTGGTCGTCACGAGCTCGGCGGTGGCCTCGGCGAGGTCCTCGGGATCAGCGATCCGCTGGATCCGCAAGGGATCGAGCCCGGCCCGGCGGATGGCGGTGACCAGGTCGCGACCATACGCGCGCTCCCCGCGCACGCCCCACAGGTACCGGGCGGCCAGGCCCAGCGCGCGGCCGAGAAGCACCGAGACCAAGGCCCCGGGCAGGGACATCGCGCCCATGAGCACCTGGAGCACGAGGACGATCCAGAGCAGGTTCCACGACCACCCGACCGCGCGGCGCCGGTCGCGCGAGCCGATCGTGGTGAGCAGGGCGGCGATCGCGGCGACCGCCGGCGACAGCGCTGTGCCGGAGGCGATCGCGAGGCCGTCGACGAGCGCGTCCGGCGCGAACGACCTGAGCAGCCACGCGCCGGCGCCGGTCAGCAACGCCGCGACGACTGCGGCCGCGAGCGCCTCGAGGACCACGCGGACCTGGCGCCGGATCAGCCGCTCGACGATGACGAGGAGCGGCAGCAGGAACGTGACGAGACCCTCGAGGAGGTTCAGCGGGATGTCGAGAAGACGTTCCAGGAAGTCAGGGAGGGCGTTCTCGATGTCCTCCGTCACGCCCTCGGTGGTGCGGTGCGCGTACACGGCGAGGAGCAGGACGAGGACGACGCCGAGCAGCGCCAGGATCATCGCCACCAGGTCACCGGGCCGGCGCAGCCGGTGCGCGGGCACGTCGATGATCTCGACCGTGCGCGTCGGCGGGGGCACCGACGGTGCCGGCGCCTGGGGCACCGTGGTGCCCGGCGCGTCCGCCTCGCTCATGCGTGCGAGTCTAGGCGGCACCTTGCGGAACTCCCGTGTGCCGCGTTGCCGCGGCACCCCGCTCGCGGTACGAATGGGCCGCGGTGCGAAAGACACGGCGCGGCTGGTGCCACGCCGCGGTGGGTGTTGACGAACCGGAAGGCAGGACAGTCATGTCGGAGTCGCCCGGGGCCCCCGCGCCCCTGTTCTCACAGCTCGCGGGTCAGGTCTGGTACTACCCGGTGATCCGTGGCGTGCTCGCGATCATCCTCGGCATCCTGGCGCTCGTGTGGCCCGGCGCCACGGTGCTCACGCTGGTGCTCCTGCTCGGCGCGTTCTGGGTCGTGGACGGGATCGTCGAGCTCGTCGACGGCATCCGGTGGCGCGGGCTCCCGGGCGCGGGATGGCGCATCTTCTTCGGGATCGTCAGCATCATCGCCGGCCTCGTGCTGCTCTTCCGGCCGGGCATGTCGCTCGACGTCATCATCATCGTCGGCGGCATCTGGGCGATCCTCGGCGGGATCTTCATCGTGGTCGCCGCGTTCCAGGCGCGGCCGCTTCCCGGCTGGGGATGGACCCTCTTCACCGGCATCGTCATCGCGATCCTGGGCATCCTGCTGCTCGTGCAGCCCGGCATCACCGCCGCGGCACTCGTGCTCACGCTGGGCATCTGGGCGATCGTCGTCGGCCTCGTGCTCGTGATCCTGGGCTTCCAGATCCGGTCGGCCGGCAAGCGGGCCGCGAACGACGCCCGGACCGCCTGACGCGGGGCGCCGTCAGGCGAGGCCGAGCGCCGTCAGCCACGCCTCGGGGAGCAGCTGGTACCCGACGAACGCGACGACGTCGATGAGCGTGTGCGCGATCACGAGCGGCAGCACGCGGTGCCCCCACCGCGGGCTCAGGTAGTACCAGGCGAACAGCACACCCATCGCGACGTTGCCGATCGCCATTCCGGGCCCCTGGTACAGGTGGTAGCTGCCCCGCAGGAGCGCGCTCACGACGAGGATCGCCGGCACCTGCCACCGCAGCTCCCGCAGCCGCTCGGCGAGGTAGCCGACGACGACGACCTCCTCGACGAGCGCGTTCGCGAGCGCGGCGAGGATGAGCACGGGCACCGTCCACCAGATGCCGTCCAGCCCGGACGCGCGCACCTCGACCGTGATACCGAGCGCCCGCCCGATCGCGTAGACCCCCAGCCCGGGGATGCCGACGAGCGCGGCGAGCACGACGCCGTCCCGCAGGTCTTTCCACGGCCGCGTCAGGTCGAGCCCGATCCGCCGCGCGGCGCTCCGCCCGTTCGCCGAGAGGAGGTACAGGGCGAGGAACGCGGGCAACGCCAGGAACGCGATGCGGCGCAGCTGGTACAGGAGATCGAGCCACGGGCGTTCGTTCGCCGGCGGGTTGAGGGTGGCGGACTGGTCGCCGAGCGGGATGTCGATCGTGAGGCGGTCGACGAGGTTGAGGATCGCGAGCGTCGCGCTGCCCAGCAGCGACACGCCGAGCACGAGCCAGATCTCCCAGGTGAGGCGGCGGCGCGTCGCTGCGGGCGACGGTGCGGGTGCCCCTGGGCGGTCGGTGGGCGCTGGCGTGGGTGCCGCTGGGCGGTCGGTGGGCGTTGGCGCGGACGCGCGAGCGTCGGCAGGCCCCGGCGCGCCCGGTGGTGCGCCCTCGGCGTCCGTCATGTGCTGGTTCTACCACTCCGACCCGAGGGTGCCCCGCGCTTCGCCGAGTGCGTGGTCTCTCCCGGGTGCCGTCGGCGTGTCGCGGCAGAAGGAATGCACTCGGCGAAGGAGAGAGTCGAGGGCGGCGGGACCTCGGGACCGGCGGGGTCTCGACCTGGAAGAGTGGTCCTGTGCGATACGTGATCATCGGCGCCGGCGCGGTCGGCGCGACCATCGGTGCGTCCCTCCACGAGGCGGGACGCGACGTCGTTCTCGTCGCACGGGGCGAGCACCTGCGTGTGCTGCGCGAGGACGGCCTGACGTTCGCGACGCCGTCGAGCACCCGCGTGCTGCCCATCCCGGCAGCGGGCGGGCCGGACGACCTGGTGCTCCGACCGGACGACGTCCTGGTGCTCGCGACGAAGTCGCAGGACACCGCCGGTGCGCTCGCGGCCTGGGCGCCGGCGACGGTGGACGGCGGAACGGCCGGCGAGCGACTGACGGTGGTGTGCGCGCAGAACGGCGTCGACAACGAACGGCAGGTGCTGCGCCGGTTCGGGCACGTCGTCGCCGTCACGGTGTGGCTGCCGGCGACGCACCTGCGGCCGGGCGTCGTCGTCGCGCCCGGCGACCCGGCCCCCGGGGTGCTGACGCTGGGCCGGTACCCGTCCGGCGTCGACGCGACGGTCGAGCTCATCGGCACGGACCTCGCCGCCGGCGGGTTCGTCGCACCGGTGCGCGACGACGTCATGCGCTGGAAGTACGCCAAGCTGCTCGGCAACCTCGGGAACGCGGCCGACGCGCTGTTCGGGCGGGACGACGATGCCGCGAGCCTCGTGCGACGCGCCCGCCAGGAGGGCGAGGCGGCGCTGGAGGCCGCGGGGATCCCGTGGACGTCGGACGAGGAGCAGTCGGCGATGCGCTCCGCCTTCGGCGTGGGGACCGTGCCGGGCTTCGAACGCGGCGGCAGCTCGACGTGGCAGTCCCTCGCACGCGGCACCGGGTCGGTCGAGGTCGACTACCTCAACGGGGAGATCGTGCTCCTCGGGCGGACGCACGGCGTCCCGACCCCGGTGAACGCGGCGCTCCAGGCGCGTGCCGCCGTCGCCGCAGCGGCCGGCGCCGCGCCGGGCTCCGGCCGCGCGGCGGAGCTGCTCGCCGCACTCGCCGCGCAGTAGCCCGGCTCAGGCCGCCTGCGGCTCCGGAACACGCTGCACGCGGCCCCGGACGACCAGGAGCGCCACGAGTCCGGCTGCGATGAAGACGAAGTTGAACGGCGCCGCGAGCGCGAGCAGCGACGAGGTCTGCTCCCCGGACTCGGCGTCGATCCCGCCCGTCGCGAGGAAGAGCGTGGGGTCGAAGAGGCCGTGCAGGACGATCGGCCAGATGAGGCGCCCCGTCACGCGAAGCGTGAGGTACATGCAGGCACCGAAGCCGAACGTGTAGACGATCGTCAGCGCGACCGTGGCGGGCGCCATCCCGGCGAGGAGGTTGGCGCTGTGGAGCAGGGCGAAGATGAGCGAGGACACGGCCATGACCGTCCACTCGGACCGGCCACCGTCGCGGAGCATCTTCACGACGATCCCGCGGCAGAGCACCTCCTCGCAGAACCCGATGAGCAACCCGGACAGGAGAGTCACGAGCACGACGCCCGAGGCGTAGCTCTCGTAGTCGATGCCGGCGAGCCGCAGCACGATCGGGACGGCCACGAGCACCGGGATGACCCACATCCAGGCTCGTCCGCCGATCGGCTGGGGGCCGAAGACCGGGCCGAACCAGCGCACGGAGGCGAGGAACGCCGTCAGCACGATCGCGCCGATGATCAGCGCGAACGTCAGGCCGGCGAACACGCTCATCGGCGTCGCGAAGACGTCGTCGTCGCCGAGCTGGTCGCGGAACAGCGTCCCCGCGAGGAGGCCAGCGGCCAGGTAGATCGCGAGGTAGACGACGGCCAGCAGGACGGCGCGCCATACGCCGCCCCGGTTCCAGAAGGTGCGCCAGGGGCTGTCGGCGATCGATGTGGCCACAGGGATCCTCCAGGGCTGGGCGCCGTCGGATGTGCGCGTTCGTGGGGACTGTAGGGCGCCGGCGAGCCGCCCGCGCGTCGGGTGGATCGACGACGGCGGTTGTCCCGGTGGGCCGGGCCGTGCATACTTGGCAAAGAAGTTTGTACTGCAAAGTTCGACGGGACCTGAGGAGGTCAGATGACGGATCCCCGGGAAGGTGGTCCCTCGTCGGAGGTCGAGCCGTCCGAGGGCCTGGACGCCGCGGAGAGCCTCCGCATCCTTGGCGCGGACGCCGCACGCGTCAGGGTGCGGATCGAGCCCGACGGTCGCGTGCTGTTCCTCGTGTGGGGAATCGCGTGGACGATCGGCTACCTCACGCTCTGGGTCGCGAGCCGCGACGACGGCGTGCCCCCGGGCTGGGCCTTCGTGGTGTTCACCGCGGCGCTGGTGATCGCGATCGTCCTCACGGCGGTGCACATCGCTCGCCGGACCATGGGGGTGCGGGGCGCGAGCGCGGTCAGCGGGGCGATGTACGGCTGGGCGTGGTCGCTGTCGTTCGTCATGCTGGGGGTTCTCCTGCGAACGATGGGTGAGCACGGCGCCTCCGAGGAGCTCATCGGCCTCATGGCCAACGGGATCTCGTGCCTCATCGTCGGCGCGCTCTACATGGCCGGTGCCGCGATCTGGCGTTCCTGGAGCCAGTTCGCGCTCGGCGTCTGGATCGTGCTGGTCGGTGCCGTCGCGACTCTCTCAGGTGTCCCGACCGCGTTCCTCATCATGGCCACCGCCGGTGGCGGGGGGATGCTGGTCGGCGCTCTCCTCACCCGCCTCAGCCTCCGCCGGGCCACGGCGTCGCGATGAACGACGGCCTCGACCCGGTCATCCACGCTCCGGCGCGGCTGCGACTGGTCGTCGTCCTCGCCCAGCTCGGCCCCGAGGACCGCATCTCGTTCCCCCGCGTGCAGAAGGAGCTCGACATGACCGCCGGGAATCTGTCCACCCACGTCCGCAAGCTCGAGGACGCCGGGTACGTCGCTGTCACCAAGACCCACGAACGGCGCACGCCCGTCACGTATCTCGCGCTCACGTCCGAAGGCCGCGTCGCGCTCGAGCGCTACAGGGCCGCCGTCACCAGCCTGCTCAAGGGAGCCGTCTCATGACCGCCGTCATCTCGCTCGACCACGCCACGCGGCGCTACGGAGACGTCGTCGCGCTCGACGACGTCTCGCTGGAGGTGCCGGCCGGCGAGCTCGTCGGCCTGCTCGGCCCGAACGGCGCCGGCAAGTCCACGCTGCTCAACCTGGTCAACGGGCTGCGCCCGACGACGTCCGGCACGGTCCGCATCTTCGGCGCCGACCCGCGCGTCCCGGCGAGCCGCATCCAGCTCGGCACGACACCGCAGGAGACGGGGCTGCCGCCCACGCTCCGCGTCGGGGAGGTCGTCGACTTCGTGGGCGGGCACTACCCGGATCCGATGTCGCGGGACGAGCTGCTGAGCCGGTTCGGCCTCGCCGACCTCGCGCAGCGCCAGACCGGTGGGCTGTCCGGCGGGCAGAAGCGGCGGCTCGCCGTCGCGCTCTCCATCGTCGGTCGGCCTCGGCTGGTGCTCCTGGACGAGCCCACCACCGGGCTCGACGTCGAGGCGCGGCGCCTGCTGTGGGACGCGGTGCGCGAGTACCACGCCGACGGCGCCACGATCGTCGTCACGAGCCACTACCTCGAGGAGATCGAGGCGCTCGCTCAGCGGGTGGTCGTCATCGGGCACGGGCACGTGCTCGCCGACGACGACCTCGCCACGATCGTCGGCCGGGTCTCCGCCCGGCACGTCCGGCTCCGCCTGGCCGGAGACGCGCGCGCCGTCGTCGACGCGCTGCCGGGCGTCGTCGACGCGACCGCCGACGGCGACCGCTGGACGATCCTCACGACCGACTCCGACGCCGTCATCCGCGCGCTCGTCACTCAGGGCGTGACGTTCTCGGGCCTCGAGGTCCGCGGCGCCAGCCTGGAGGAAGCCTTCCTCGCCATGACCGCAAGTGACGACGACGGCGACGCCTCCTCCGGTGCGCACGTTGCGCCGTCGTCGTCCCCCTCCGACCAGACCCAGGGAGCACTCCGATGACCGCCGCCACTGCCTCTGTGCCGGTCCGACCGGCTCGCCCTCCGCGTTCGGCGCTCCGCCTGGGGCTGCTGCACGCCAAGTACCAGTTCCTTGAGGCGATCCGCATCCCGATCGCCGTCATCGGCACGATGATGTTCCCGACGCTGGCGATGGTGTTCTTCGTCGTGCCGAACCAGGCGGTGGCGCAGAACCCGGTCTTTGCGACGGCCGCCGTCGCGCAGCTCGGGATGTTCTCGATCATGGCGACGTGCCTGTTCACGTACGGCACCGGCGTCGCGGAGGACCGCGACCGGCCGTTCGACCCGTACATGCGGACGCTGCCGGCCGGGGCGTCCGCCCAGATGATCGGGCGGGTGGCGAACGGGCTGATCTTCGCGGCGCTCGGGCTGCTGCCGCTGGTGCTGGCGGGGTGGATCCTCACGGCGGCGACCCTGTCCTGGTCGCGGCTGCTGGTGAGCGTCCTGACGATCCTCGCGCTCGCGATCCCGTTCACGATGCTGGGGCTCGGGATCGGGTACTCGCTGCCCTCGAAGGCGGCGATCGCCGTCGTGCAGGTGGTCCTGTTCCCGCTGGCGTTCGCCGGTGGGCTGTTCCTGCCGCCGCAGATGTTCCCGGGGTGGCTCGACGCGTTCTCGCAGGCGCTGCCCTCGCGGGCCGGGCGGGACCTGCTGGTGCAGGTGACGTCCGGGGAACCGGCCTACGGCCTCGCCCTGCCTGTGCTCCTCGGGTGGACCGTGCTGTTCGCGGTGTTCGTGGTGTGGGCGTACCGGCGCGACGAGGGGCGCCGCTTCCGCTGACGGGCCCTCCGGGCCGCATCGCTGGAGCCCGGTCGATCGTGTGGTTGTTCCCCTGGAAGGGCGGTTCGGGGGACGAACCACGCGGTGGCGGTGACGCCGGGTCTCTGCCTGGGTCGCCGTGTGGTTGTTCCCCCGGAGAGGCCGGTTCGGGGGACGAACCGCACGGTGGCGGTGACGCCGGGTCTGTGCCTGGGTCGCCGTGTGGTTCTTCCTCTGGAGGGACGGTTCGGGGGACGAACCACACGATCGTCGGGTCCTTGCCTGGGTCGCCGTGTGGTTGCTCCCGCGAGGGTGGTCGTTCAGGGGAGGTTCGGCACGGTCGGTGCCGGCGTCGCACCGGTTGTCCCCAGGGCGCGGACAGGGCCGGGTGTGAGCGGCTGTCCACACCTGGACGTCGCGGAGTCCGACGGAGGTGGTCTCCTCGTGGGGTGCGCACGCTCGCTCCCACTCCGCAGGCGTTGCTCGATGCGGCCCGGCTGCAGTTCGGCCTGGTGACGACGGCGCAGTGCGAGGCGGCCGGGATCACCAGGAACGCCCGCGCCGTCCGCGTGGCACGTGGTGATTGGGTGCGCCCGACGCGTGGGGTGTACGACCTTGCACCCGGTGCGGCGGTCGACATGGACCCCGGATGGCGCCGGAGACGCGGTGCGGTGCTCGGCCTGCTCGCCTATGGCCCGGAAGCGGTGGCGGTGGGGACGTCTGCGCTCGCGCTGCACGGCCTCTGGGGTCTGCCGCTTCGCTCTCTCCCGCAGGTAGCGCTCCCGAGCGGCGACAGCCGACTGTCCCGCGACGGAATCCGCGTGCGCCGTTTCACCGTCCCGCGGGTCACGCGAACCGGCGAGGGGTATGCGGTAGCTCCCGTTGGCCTCGCACTCGCACAGGCGATCCCGGAGCTCGATCGTGACCACGCCGTCGCTCTGCTCGACTCCGCACTCAACCTGGAGCGCATCGACGGCGCTGACATCGCCAAGGTGCGCGACGTCGTCCGCCACCGTCGAGGCGCCAGCCGAGCCGCAGGGTGGTGGGACCTCGTGGACGCCAGGTCCGAGTCGACGTACGAGACGTTCGCCCGGCTCGAGTGTCACGACGCCGGGATCGCTCCCGACGAGCTCCAGGTCCCGATGGTCCTTCCCGACGGCCGGCGCGCCCGCGGCGATCTCGGGTGGCAGATCGACCCCAGGACCTGGCTGCTCGCCGAGATCGAGGGCGAGGATGCTCACGCTGCACGCCGTGCCCGGCGCAAGGACCAACGTCGGCAGAACGGCCTCACGATCTCGGGCGAGGCGACAGTTCTCCGGTACGACCCGGCGGACGTGTGGACGGGTGTGATCCCCGCGGAGGTGAAGGAGTTCCTGCGATCGCGTCGGCGTCGGGGCGCGTGACTGGGCACCTACCGTGAGGTGGTTCCCCCGTGGCGCCGGGGTCACCGTGTGGTTGTTCCCCCGAAGAGGTCGTTCGGGGGACGAACGACACGGTACTCGGGCCTCTGGCTGGTCACCGTGTGGGTGTTCCCCTGTGGTGGCTATTCGCGGGACGAACCACACGGTCGCCGTGACGCCGGGGTCACCGTGTGGTTGTTCCCGGGAAGGGGTCGTTCGGGGGAACAACGACACGGTGCTCGGGCCTCTGGCTGGTCACCGTGTGGGTGTTCCCCTGTGGTGGCTATTCGCGGGACGAACCACACGGTCGTCAGCTGGGGCGCTTCCCGATCTCGACGACGTTCGGGCCGGCGTCGGACGCCGTCCCGCAGCCGCAGCCGCACCCACCGCCCGAGGCGGGCACACCCGCGCTGCCCGCAGCGGCGTCGTCGGCGGTCTGCTGCGCGTGGCCTTCCTCGGCCCACTCCTCGGCCTCGCCGTGGGCGCGCACGCCGGTGACGTCGTACCCGGCCTCGTCGATCGCGGCGCGCAGCGCGTCCTCCGCGAGCGGTGCGTGCGAGAGAACCGTGACCTCGGACGTACCGCCGGCGTGCAGCTCGACCGTGACGCTCTGCACGCCGTCGACCGTCTCCAGCTCGTTCGTGACCGCGGACACGCAGTGACCACAGGTCATGCCGGTGACGTCGAGCGTGGTGAGGGTGGTGGGCATCAGGGGCTCCTTGGGTCGTGGGGTGGGCCCGCCGTGGACGATTCGTCGCCGCGACGGCAACGAATCCTCCGCGGGCTGCAGGCGATTCGGGTCGTTCAGCTGCGGACGAGCCGCGCGATCGCGTCGGCCGCCTCGCGGACCTTCGCGTCGCCCTCCTCGTCGCCCGCGCGCGCGGCGTCGACGACGCAGTGGCCGAGGTGGTCCTCGAGCAGTCCGAGGCTCACCGCCTGGAGCGCCTTGGTCACTGCCGACACCTGGGTGAGGACGTCGATGCAGTACTCGTCCTCGTCGATCATCCGCGCGATCCCGCGGACCTGACCCTCGATGCGACGCATGCGCTTGGCGTAGTCCGCCTTGGTTCCGCTGTAGCCGGGCATGGGAGCTCCTCTCGTCTGTGGAGAAGCATACCCCACAGGGGTATCATTCGAGGCGACGACGGCGGCCGGGCTTCTTCTCGGCGGATCGCTTGCCTCATACCCCCGAGGGGTATACGTTGACTCACGACCAGTACCCCGAGGGGGTATCCGATGGGGAGAGGATCCGACATGTCGACGCAGACCTACCAGGTGACCGGGATGACGTGCGGCCACTGCGAGAGCGCCGTGCACGGCGAGGTCGCCACCCTCCCCGGCGTCACGCGCGTGGAGGTGTCGGCGGTGACCGGACGGCTCGTCGTCGTCGCCGAGGCGATCCTGGCCGACGACGCCGTCCTCGCCGCCGTCGACGAGGCCGGCTACTCCGCGGAGCGTGCGGAATGAGGACACCCACGAGGCTCGGGCTGTTCGGCGCCGGGCTGGCGGCGATCTTCGCCGCGACGTTCGCGGTCGGGTCCGCAGTGATCCCCGACGACGCCGCGGCGGGGTGGGCAGACACCGACGAGACCCGCGAGGCCGGCGACGACATGAGCCACGAGGACGACATGACGAGCACCGAGGACCCAGCGGCACCGGCGCCGGACGACGAGGCCAGCCACGAGGACGGCGCAGCCGAGGCCGGCGGGACGCACGACGACGGCGCCTCCGGCGGGCACGGCGAACCGGTCCGCGGGCTGTCGCTCGAGCAGGACGGCTACGTGCTCAGCGAGGTGACGGCGCCCGGCGGCGTCGGCGAGGCCGGCGACCTGTCGTTCCGGGTCGACGGCGGCGACGGCCACCCCCTGACGGCGTTCGCCGAGTCGCACGAGAAGCGCCTGCACCTCATCGTGGTGCGCTCGGACGGGAGCGAGTTCCGGCACGTCCACCCGGAGATGTCCGACGACGGCACCTGGACGATCCCCTGGACGTGGGACGAGCCGGGCACCTACCGCGTGTTCGCCGACTTCGTGCCGGCCGACGGCGCAGCGGACGACCCGCCGGACGTGACGCTGACCCGCAGCGTCGACGTGGAAGGCGCCGCGACGCCGTCGCCCGCCACGACCGTACGGACGACCACGTCGGTGGACGGGTTCGACGTGACGCTCGACGGCGAGCTCCTCGCGGGCGCCGACTCCACCCTCACCGCGACCATCACCCGGGCCGGCGAGGACGTGACGACGCTCGAGCCGTACCTCGGCGCGTTCGGTCACCTCGTCGCGCTGCGCCAGGGCGATCTCGCCTACCTGCACGTCCACCCGGAGGGCGCCGAGCCGGCTGCCGGCGACGTGTCCGGCCCGGAGGTGGTCTTCGCCACGCAGGCGCCGACGCCGGGCCGCTACCTCCTCTACCTGGACTTCCAGGTCGACGGCGAGGTGCACACGGCCGCGTTCGTGCTCGATGCGGCGGCTGACCACCACGCCCCGGAGAGCAGCGACGACGGCAACGAGGACAGCACCGACGGCGGCGAGCACTGATGGCCGCGGCGTCCTTCCAGAGCGCACCCGGCGTGATCGAGCTCGAGGTCGGCGGCATGACGTGCGCGTCGTGCGCGATGCGGATCGAGAAGAAGCTCAACCGGCTCGACGGCGTCGAGGCCACGGTGAACTACGCGACGGAGAAGGCCACGGTCACGGCCCCCGAGGGCTACGACCCGCAGCTGCTCATCGCGGAGGTCGAGAAGACGGGGTACACGGCGCAGGTTCCGGTGCCGCCGTCGTCCGCCACGGCGGATGACGACGACGCCGACCGGCCCGACCCGGAGCTGACCTCGCTCCGGCAGCGACTCGTCGGCGCCGTCGTCCTCTCGGTGCCGGTGATCGTGCTCGCGATGGTGCCGGCGTGGCAGTTCACGTACTGGCAGTGGGCGTCGCTGGCGCTGGCCGCGCCCGTGGCGCTGTGGTCGGCGTGGCCGTTCCACCGGGCCGCGTGGCTGAACCTGCGGCACGGTGCGGCGACGATGGACACGCTCGTGTCGGTCGGTGTGCTCGCCGCGTTCGGCTGGTCCCTGTACGCCCTGTTCCTCGGGACGGCCGGCGAGCCCGGCATGACGCACGGTTTCGAGCTCACCGTGGGCCGGAGCGACGGCGCCGCCAACATCTACCTCGAGGTCGCCTCGGGCGTCACGATGTTCGTGCTGGCGGGCCGCTACTTCGAGAAGCGGTCCAAGCGGCAGGCGGGGGCGGCGCTCCGGGCCCTCCTGCAGCTCGGCGCACAGGAGGTCGCCGTGCTGCGCGGCGGCGCCGAGACGCGCATCCCCATCGACCAGCTCGTGGTGGGCGACGAGTTCGTCGTCCGCCCGGGGGAGAAGATCGCGACGGACGGCGTGGTGGTCGCCGGCGCGTCGGCGGTCGACGAGTCGATGCTCACCGGCGAGTCCGTGCCGATCGAGGTCACGGAGGGCGACGCCGTCGTCGGCGCGACGGTCAACGCCGGCGGGCGGCTCGTCGTGCGGGCCACGCGGGTGGGCTCGGACACGCAGCTCGCCCAGATGGCGCGGCTCGTCGAGGCGGCCCAGTCGGGCAAGGCCGAAGTGCAGCGACTCGCTGACCGCATCTCCGGGGTCTTCGTGCCGATCGTCGTGGCGATCGCCGTCGGCACGCTCGGCGTGTGGCTCGGCGGCGGCTTCCCGGCCACCGCGGCGTTCACGGCCGCCGTCGCCGTGCTCATCATCGCCTGCCCGTGCGCGCTGGGCCTCGCGACGCCGACGGCGCTGCTCGTCGGGACGGGGCGCGGCGCCCAGCTGGGGATCCTCATCAAGGGCCCGGAGGTGCTCGAGTCCACGCGGCGCGTCGACACGATCGTGCTCGACAAGACCGGCACGGTGACCACCGGGCGCATGACGCTCACCGCCGTCGTGGCGGACGACGGCGTCGACCGCACCGAGCTGCTCCGCCTCGCGGGCGGGCTCGAGCACGCCTCCGAGCACCCCATCGCGCGGGCGATCGCGTCAGCCGCGGCCGACGAGGTCGGGGAGCTGCCGACGCCCGACGGCTTCACCAACCTCGGCGGGCTCGGGGTGCGCGGAACCGTGGAGGGGCGTGCGGTCGTGGTGGGTCGCGCGTCGCTCGTCGCGGGTTCCGGACGCGCGACCGGCGGTGCTGAGGGTACGTCCGACGACGGCGGGACGACGCCGGAGGCCGACCTCCCGCCCGCGCTCGCCGCGGCCCAGGCGAGCGCCGAGCGCGACGGACGCACCGCCGTCGTCGTCGGATGGGACGGCGCGGCCCGCGGTGTCCTGGTCGTGGCCGACGCCGTGAAGCCGACGAGCGCTGAGGCCGTGCGCCAGTTCCGCATCCTCGGGCTGACGCCTGTGCTGCTCACCGGCGACCACCGTGCGGTGGCGGAGCAGGTTGCCGCGGAGGTCGGGATCGAGCGCGTGATCGCGGAGGTCCTGCCGGAGGGCAAGGTCGAGGCGGTGGCGGCGCTCCAGGCCGAGGGTCGGGTGGTCGCGATGGTCGGTGACGGTGTCAACGACGCCGCGGCGCTCGCTCAGGCCGACCTCGGCCTCGCCATGGGCACGGGCACCGACGTGGCGATCGAGGCGGCCGACCTCACGCTCGTGCGCGGCGACCTCCGCGCCGCGGCCGACGCCATCCGGCTCTCGCGCCGCACGCTCGGGACCATCAAGGGCAACCTGTTCTGGGCGTTCGCGTACAACACCGCGGCGATCCCGCTCGCGGCGCTCGGGTTGCTGAGCCCGATGCTCGCCGGGGCAGCGATGGCGTTCTCCAGCGTGTTCGTGGTGGGCAACAGCCTGCGGCTGCGGTCCTTCGCGTCGCGTGCGACCGACGGCGCCGGCGCCCGCTGAGGCGATCCGCGGGCGGGCCGTGCGTCGAGTCAGACTCCAGCGGCCGAGTCAGACCCTCCCGAGGGTCTGACTCGGCCGCTGGAGTCTGAGTGGGCGACGACGACGGCGGATGCGGACGGCGGCGGCGGGTGCGGGCGGCGGCGGGTGCGCGTGACGGCGGGCGATGGTGCCGGGCGTGATCGGAGGGCCGAGCGCGGCCTGCCAGGATGGTGCCCGATGAGACGCGCGACCACCGACGCCCGCCCGTACCCCCGCCCCGACTGGACCTTCGTCCTCGCCGACTCCCTCGAGAAGGTGTTCCCCGACGTCGCGCCGCGGCCGATGAGCCGGCCGGAGCTCTCGGGGTTCCTCGGCGAGGCGCTCGCCGTCCAGCTCGCCTTCTTGCCCCCGGCCGCCCACAGCCCCGCCGCGATCGGACCGGTGACGGTCCGGGCGCGCGGCGAGCTCGCCCACCTCGCGCGGCTCAGCACCGTCGAGCTCGTGCCGTGCCAGCTCCCCGCGTTCGACGGCCACGACGACGGCTACCTCCGCGATACGCCAGGGCTGTACCCCGACCTGCTGCGGCCGATCGAGCAGGCGGACGCCGGCGACGCCCGGGCCGGCGCCCCAGGCGCCGTCGACGCCGCCGGTCTCGCCGGCACGCTCCACCCACGCCTGGGCTACTGGCAGGCGGTGTGGGTCGACCTCCAGGTCGACGACCCCGCGCTCGCCGGGCGCCGCACCCTCACGCTCGAGATGAGCGACGCCGACGGCAAGCCGCTGCACACGGCCGAGCTCGCCGTCGTCGTCCATCCCGTGGCCCTGCCCGCGCTCGACATCGTCAACATGCACTGGCTGCACGCCGACAGCCTCCTGACGTACTACGGCGTCGACGCGTTCAGCGAGGAGCACTGGCGCCTGCTCGAGGAGTACGTGGCCTCCGCCGCGGCGATGCGCGCCAACTCGCTGCTCACGCCGACGTGGACGCCGCCCCTCGACACCGCGATCGGCGGTACACGCCCGCCCGTCCAGCTCGTCGGGATCAGCGACGACGACGGCGGGGCGTACGCGTTCGACTTCTCCCGCCTCGGGCGGTGGCTGGCGCTGTGCAAGCGGCACGGCATCACCACGCTCGAGGTCGCACACCTCTTCACGCAGTGGGGTGCGACGGCGACGCCGGCGATCTACGTCGAGACGCCGTCGGGCACCGAGCAGCGCTTCGGCTGGCACGTGCCGGCGACCGACCCGAGCTACCGCGAGCTGCTCGCCTCGCTGCTGCCCGCGCTGCGCGGGTACCTCGCGGAGCACTGGTCGGGCGACGTGATCTTCCACGTGAGCGACGAGCCGCGCCCTGAGATGTTGAGCGACTACCGGGAGGCGCGGGCCGTCGTCGACGACCTGCTCGACGGCGCCACGATCGCCGACGCGCTGAGCGATCTCGCGTTCGCGCAGGACGGCGTCGTGGACACGCCGATCGTGGCCACGAACCACGTGCAGCCGTTCCTCGACGCCGGGATGACGCCGTGGGTGTACTACTGCGTGTCGCAGAACCGCGACGTCGCGAACCGGTTCATCGCGCTGCCCTCCGTGCGCAACCGCGTGCTGGGGCGGCAGCTGTTCGCGTTCAGCGCCCCCGGGTTCCTGCACTGGGGCTTCAACTTCTGGTTCGCGCAGCACTCGACCCGCCCGATCGACCCGCACGCCGACACCTCCGCCGGCGGCGCGTTCCCCTCGGGCGACCCGTTCATCGTGTACCCGGGGCCCAACGGCGAGGCGTGGCCGTCGCTGCGGCACCGCGTGTTCGCGCAGGCGATGGACGACCACCGGGCGCTGCAGCTCCTGCGGACGCTCACGGACCAGGCGACGGCGCGGTCGTACGTCGACGAGGGCGGTGCCCTGGCGTACGACGCGTTCACCTACGACCCCGAGCACTACCTGGAGACGCGTCGCGCCGTCGACGCGCGGATCCTCGCCGAGCTCGCCGGCGCCCGGGCTACGTGACCTCGACCCTCTGGCAGCCGCGCAGGTCCGCGAGGAGGTGAGCCTCTTGCTCGATGAGCGCGGCGGCTGTGGCGATGGGTCGGTCGAAGGGGCTGATCTGTACGCGGAGCGCGGTGCCCTTCTTCTGCGAGCGCCAGGTGGCGACGATCTCGCCGTCGATGACGACGGCGCCCGGCGCGCTGAGCGCCGGCCAGAGCACTGTGCGGCTGGATGGATCCGGGATCAGTGCGGCTCGGTCGGGGGCGAGGAGGTAGGGGTCGTTGGGCGGCAGCAGGCGCACTCCGGAGGGCGTGCGGGCGTCGCGCAGCTCGTCGACATCGTCGCGCAGGACTGAACCCGTGTGGCCGTCCCAGCTCACGTCCTGGAGGTCGTCGGCGATCTCGGCGAACCGGTGCCGGGCGGCCCCGGCGGCGGTTCTGGTCCAGTCGGCGAATTCGCCGGGCGTCGCGGGCCCGTAGCAGTGGAGAAACCGCCGGAGCAGCTCGCGGCCCGCGTCTCGTGCGGCGGGCGACCCGACCTCGGGGACGTCGGTGCCCAGCCACTTGTCGACCCGGACGTAGCGGACCTGCCGGCCGGAGCGTGGTGCGAGGCAGGAGATGCCGGCCGCGCTGGGGAGTCGGAACAGGCTCTCGTGGATGTGGCGTGAGCCGCAGCGCTGGCACCACAACGACATCGGCCCGGGAAGCCGGGCGGTCATGGCCGCGCTGAGCTCGCCGGTGCTGCGAACGCCGCCGGCCAGCTCGGCGTGCGCTGCCTCGACCACGCGGTTCAGGGCCTCGATCGGTCTGATGCCGGCGGCTGCGAGCGCCTTCGCGGCGCCTCGGCCGAACTTCACGCGCAGCGACGCGTCGTCGGTGTCGATGCCGCCGACGGTGAAGACCGCCAGATCCTCCGGGCGCACCAGCGCGGGTACCAGGCGCGGGTCCTCCACCTCGACCAGGTGTTTGCCGGACAACGCCGCGGACACCCGGTCCTCCGAGACGCCGTTCACCCGGGCCAGCAGCGCGACCGGTGCCGAACCGGCCGGGCTGTTGCGCACGCCGCAGGTTGCCGTCGCCTCTCCCATCCGCGCGGCGCCGAGCCTCCGCGCCAGGTGCTGCTGGCGAAGCCGGAACGCGAGCACCTGCCTGCGGGTCGTCGTCACCACCACGCCATCCTCCGGTGCGAGCAAGGGGCGGCACTCCAGGGTGTCGTCATCGTCCCGGGTCAGCGTAGAACCGAATGCGGACGTTCTGCCTCCTGCTTACCTCGGGCTTGCCGGTAGGCGACCGTTCGTGACCCCTCGGCCATGGGTGGGCGCGAGCCGGTGTGTCGAGTGGTCGCGAACGGCGGTCCGGGTTGCCGGGCCGGCGACCCTTCGCGACCACTCGCCGGCCGCGCTACCCCCGCGGCGTCGGCGGAGCCCCGAGACCGGCCCAGCCGCTCGAGCCGACCTCAGCGCGGCGCGACGACGGCCGCGGCGGCCCGCGCCGCACCGGGGAGCGCGTCGAGCACGCGGCCGACGGCGGCGTCGTCGTGCGCTGCCGAGACGAACCACGCCTCGAACACCGACGGCGGCAGCGCCACGCCCGCGTCGAGCATCGCGTGGAAGAACGCCGGGTAGCGGAACGTCTCCTGGGCCTGGACGTCGTCCCAGCCCCGCGGCCGCTCGTCCCGGAACGCGACGGAGAACAGGCTCGCGGCGCTCGACACGGCGTGCGCGAGGCCGACGGCGTCGAGCGCCTCCGTGAGGCCCGTGCGGACCGCGCGGCTGGTGTCCGCGAGGCGGGCGTACACGGCGTCGTCGGCCAGGCGGAGCGTCGCGAGCCCGGCTGCCACCGCCACCGGGTTCCCCGACAGCGTGCCCGCCTGGTACACCGGCCCGAGCGGGGCGAGCGCGTCCATGATCGCGGCAGGTCCGCCGATCGCGGCGACGGGCATGCCGCCGCCCACGACCTTCCCGAACGTGAACAGGTCCGGCGTCCAGACGGCTGTTGTGCTCGGCCCGGCGTCGGCCGCGAGGGGGTCGTCCCGCCGAGCTCGTACGTCGGCGGCGAGATCGGACACCGGGGAGTACGAGCTCGTCGCCGGGGTACGAGCTCGAGCACCTGACCCCTGGTCGGCGGCCGCAGCGAGCGCGGCGGCGCCGTCGGCGACGTCGTTCTCGACGCCCCACCACCCGGACGGCCCGGTGCGGAACCCGGTCAGCACTTCGTCGCAGATCATGAGCGCGCCGTGCGCGGCGGTGACGCGCCGGATCTCCGCGTTGAAGGTGCCTGGCTCGACGACGCCCATGTTCGCCGGCGCCGCCTCCGTGATGACGGCGGCGATGCGGCCGTCGTGCGCGGCGAACGCGGCCTCGAGCGAGGGCACGTCGCCGTAGGGCAGCACCAGGGTCTCGGCGGCGGTGGCCGGCGTGACGCCGGCCGACCCGGGCAGGGCCAGCGTCGCGAGGCCGGAGCCGGCCGCGGCCAGCAGCGCGTCGACGTGTCCGTGGTAGCAGCCGGCGAACTTCACCACGAGATCGCGGCCGGTGACGCCGCGCGCGAGCCGGATCGCCGTCATCGTCGCCTCGGTGCCCGTGGAGACGAGCCGCACGCGCTCGGCCGGGGGCACCCGCCGTCGGATCTCCTCGGCGAGCTCGACCTCGCCGAGCGTCGGCGCCCCGAACGACAGCCCTCGGGACGCCGCCTCCTGCACCGCCGCCACGACCTCCGGGTGCGCGTGCCCGAGGATCGCCGGCCCCCACGAGCCGACGAGGTCCACGTACTCGCGGCCGTCGACGTCCGTGACGTGCGGGCCGCTGGCGCTCGCGATGAACCGCGGCGTGCCGCCCACGGAGCCGAACGCTCGCACGGGCGAGCTCACCCCGCCGGGGATGGCCGCTCGGGCGCGGTCGAAGACCTCGTCCATCGTGCTCGCTGCGCTCATCGCTGGCCTCTCCTCTCGCCGAGTGCGTGATCCGTCCCCGCGACACGCCGGCCGAGGCGTGCACGCATCACGCACTCGGCGGTGGGGGCGGCGGAAGGTTGCCCCGGATGCCAGCGGCTCACCTGGCACCTCCCGCGCCGGCGGCTCACCGGGCACCTCCCGCGCCGCCGTCCGCGCGCAGCCAGCCGGCGACGTCGAGCGCCCAGTACGTGAGGACCGCGTCCGCGCCGGCCCGCACGATGGACAGCAGCGTCTCGCGCACGGCACGCTCCCGGTCGATCCAGCCGTTCGCGGCGGCCGCCTCGACCATCGCGTACTCGCCGCTCACCTGGTACGCCCACACGGGCACGTCGCTGGCGGAGGCCACGTCGGCGAGCACGTCGAGGTAGGCGAGCGCGGGCTTGACCATGACGGCGTCCGCGCCCTCGGCCAGGTCGAGCAGGGTCTCGCGCAGGCCTTCGCGGCGGTTCGCCGGGTCGAGCTGGTACGCGCGCCGGTCCCCGACGAGCCTCGACTCGACGGCGTCCCGGAACGGCCCGTAGAACGCGCTCGCGTACTTCGCGGAGTAGGCGAGGAGCGCGGTGTCGGCGCGGCCGGCGTCGTCGAGCGCCGCCCGCACGTGGCCCACCTGGCCGTCCATCATCCCGCTGAGCCCCAGCACGTGGGCGCCGCCGTCTGCCTGCGCGAGCGCCATCGCGGCATACCGCTCGAGGGTGGCGTCGTTGTCGACCCGCCCGGCGCCGTCGAGCACGCCGCAGTGCCCGTGGTCGGTGAACTCGTCGAGGCACAGGTCCGCCATGACGACGACGGCGTCCCCCACCTCCGCGATCGCGTCGCGGATGCCCGTGTTCAGCACGCCGTCGGGGTCGTCGGCGCCGGAGCCCTCGGCGTCGCGCGTCGTCGGGACGCCGAACAGCATGACGCCACCGATGCCGGCCTCCGCGGCGCGTACCACCTCGGCGCGCAGCGAGTCGCGGGAGTGCTGGACGACGCCGGGCATCGACGCGATCGGGACGGCCTCGCTCGCGCCCTCTCGGAGGAAGAGCGGGAGCACGAGGTCGCGGGCGTCGAGGCGGTGCTCCGCCGTGAGGCGGCGCAGGGCCGGCGTCGCGCGCAGGCGCCGCGGGCGAGGGCTGCCGGGAGGCAGGACGGTCATGACGGATCCTTCGGGAGGGGTCGACGACGCGGCTCGGGCTCGGGCTGGGGCTCGGGCTCGGGCTGGGGCTGGGGCTCGAACCCGCTGGCGTGCCCGCCCTCGGTTGTGGGTGCGGGTTCCGGGCCGTGTGAGCGTTCACGAGCCCCGGAAACCGCACCCACAGCCGAAGGTGCGGGTGCGGGTGCGGGTGCGGGTGCGGGCGACGGTGCGGGTGCGGGTGCGGGTGCGGGCGGACGTGCGGGGGTGGGGGGAGCGGGTGCGAACGGGGGTGCGCTGAGCGCGTGGGCCAGCGCGGCGACGATCGCGGACGGCGTGGGCTGGTCAGCCGTCACGGCGACCGGGATGCCGAGCCGCGACGCCGCGGCCGCCGTCACGTCCCCGATCGCACACACCCGCGTGGCGGCGGGTGGCGGGCCGAGCAGCGCCAGCAGGTGCTCGGCGGCGCTCCCCGACGTGAGGACGACGGCGTCGACCTCGCCAGCCGTCCAGGCGCGGGCGATCTCGGGTCCGGGCGGAGTGCCGGGCACCGTGCGGTAGGCGGTGACGGCGTCGACGTCCCAGCCTTTCGCGGCCAGGCCTTCGGCGAGCGTCGGCTCGGCGCGCGCCGACTGCGGCAGCAGGACGCGCGTCTCCGGCTCGGGGGCATCCGGGTCGCCCTCGAGCCGGAGACCTCTCGCCGAGGTAGTAGCGGGCGGGTGAGGTAGTGGGTGCGGACCACTACCTCGCCCGCCCGGTGCTACCTCGGTGGTGGGAGCCGCGGGCCACGCGGCGACGAGGCCGGCCGCCGACGACGGCGCGCGGTCGCCCGGGACGAGGTGCACCGGGACGCCGGCGGCGTCGAGCGCCGCCGCTGTGGCCGGGCCGACCGCCGCCACGCGCGTCGCGCCGAGCGCCGCCGCCAGTGTGCGCGCGGCAGGCTCAGGTCCCCCCAAGGTGTGCACGACTGGCTCAGTCGCCGCCAGCGTGCGCGCGGCAGGCTCAGGTCCCCCCAACGTGCGCGCGGCAGGCTCAGCCGCCCCCAACGGGCCCACGACCGGTGAGCCGGCCTCCGGCGCACCTGCGCCGCGCGAGCCTCCAGCCGCTCCGCGCCGGGCAGCTGCGACGAGCGCGTCGACGGTGCGGGGGCTCGTCACGGCCAGCCAGTCGTAGTCGCCGGCAGCCAGGCGACCGAGCGCGGCGTCGAGCGGCGCGACGTCGTCGGGCGGGACGAACGCGAGGAGCTCGGCCCGCAGCACGTGCGCGCCGGCGTCCTCGACGGCGCGGACGATCGCGTCGTCGGGGTCCGTGCGAGGCACGAGCACGGTCCGTCCGGTGAGTGAGCGCTCGCTCACGAGCGTGCCCCGGGTGCCGAGCACGTACTCCACGTTCGAGCACGTCCTCCGGGGGTACGTGCTCGAACGTGCGGTACGTGCTCGCGGCTCGACCGGAGCGTCGCGCGACACCTCACGACGGCGGCCCGCCCGCCTCTATGCGGGCGAGCGCGGCCTCGGCGGCCGCCCGCCCGAGCCCGGCGGCGGCGTCGAGCCGAGCGTCGTCGTCGTCCGGCAGGCCGACGCGGAACGAGCCGCCGAGGTCCTCGGCGTCCTCGCCCACGGAGGTCCGCAGGAGGAGCTGTGACCCGGCGAGCGTGGCGAGCGCCCCGACCGGCGCCGAGCAGCCGACCTCGAGCCGGGCGAGCATCGCGCGCTCGGCGGTGACGGCGAGCCGCGTGGGGGCGTCGTCGAACGCGCGGAGCCCAGCCAGGAGCCAGTCGGGTGCGGCGTCGACGGCCTCGACGGCGAGGGCGCCCTGGCCGGGGGCCGGCACCATGACGCCGGCGTCGAGCGCCTCGGTCACGGCGTCGAGCCGGCCGAGCCGGGCGAGGCCGGCGCGAGCCAGGACGACGGCGTCGAGGTCGCCCTTCCCCGGGGAGATGCGGCTCAGGCGGGTGTCGACGTTGCCGCGGATGTCCACGATCTCGAGGTCCGGCCGGGCGCGCCGCAGCTGCGCGGCCCGCCGGGGCGAGCCCGTCCCGACCCGACCACCCGCGGGCAGGTCCGCGAGTCCCGCGCCCGCCCGCGCGCACAGCACGTCCCGGGGGTCCTCGCGCTGCGGGACGGCGCCCAGGACCAGGCCGGGAGCGGCGGCGGTGGGGAGGTCCTTGAGGGAGTGGACGGCGACGTCGCACCGTCCGTCGAGCAGGGCCTCCCGCAGCGCCGTGACGAAGACGCCCGTCCCACCCATCGAGGCCAGCGAGCCGGTGAGCACGTCGCCCGTGGTCGTGACACGCACCAGCTCGACCTCGACGTCGGATCCCGTGGCAGCCGCGACCCGAGCGGCGATCGCCTCGCCGGCCCACTCGGACTGCGTGGTCGCGAGGGCGCTGGCCCGGGTGCCGACCCGCAGGGTCCGAGTGGAGGTCACGCGGACCAGTGTCGCGCTTTCCTCGGGTGATGTCGAAGTGGTCATTTCCGGAGCCCACGCCGTGAATGTCTGACACGCTGTCCGGACGTCACGACAGAATGTCACGACGACGTGTCACTAACGATTCTGCGTCGTTTCTTCGGTCGGGATTTCCGGCACGAGGGCGACGGCGCAGCTCGCCGCGTGCGGGACAGTCGCCGCGAGCCCGGTCCCGGCGACCCACGCGCCGGTCACGCCCACCCCGGGCAGGCCCGAGGCGGCGGTGAGCACGCGTTCGCGTGCGGCCCGCGCGGCGGGCGTCGGGGGAGGCAGCGCGCCAGGCCAGCGGGTGACGGCGCTCGCGACGACGTCGGCCGGCGCGAGCCCGACGCCGAGGAGCGTCGCGGCGTCCGACGTCGCGCGCTCGACGAGCCACGGCTCGAACGCCGCACCCGCGGGCGGCTCGAGGCGCTCACCGGGCCGCCCGAAGGACAGGCGGACGACGGCGTGCCCGGGCCCGACCAGGTCGCGCACCCACGCCCACTTCGCGTCGACGTGGGTGAGCGCCTTCGCGCGGACGCCGTGCTCGGGTCCGTCAGCGGCCACCAGCACGCCGGTTCCCCGCGGCGCCGCGGCGAGCTCGTCGGTGCGCAGGACGAGCGTGACGAGCGCGATGTCCGCGGCCCGATCCGGGGCGACGGCGGACACGTCGCCGTCGTCGAGACGGGTGTGCGGCGCGAGCAGCGCGGCCGCGGTGGCGGCGTCGGTGGCGAGCACCACCCGCGGCGTGCGGACCCGGCCGCCGGCGACGACCACCTCCCACCCGTCGTCGGCCCGCTCGATCGCCGTCACCGGCGCCCGCAGCCGGACCTCGCCCGCCTGGGCGGCGAGCGCCGTCGGGAGCAGATGCATCCCGCCGACGATCCCGCGCACCGCCGCGCCCGGCGCCGCGCCGCTGCGCAGCGCCCGCACGGCGCCGGCGAGCGACCCCGTGCGCCGGAGCGCCGCCCGGAGCCCGGGCGCCACGGCGTCCACCGCCAGGTCGCGCGGGTCGGCCGCGTGCACGCCTCCCGCGACCGGCCCCACGAGACGGTCCACGACGCGGCGGCCCATCCGCCGTCGGACCAGCCCGGCGAGCGTCTGCTCGCGCGCCCCGACCCGCCGGGGGAGCGCGGCGTCGAGGGCCGCCCGGACCTGGCCACCCGCACCGAGGGCGGCGCGGACGGCAGCGCTCCACGGCCGGCCGGGGATGCCCAGCAGCGCGGGGGCCGGGAGCGGGAACGCGCGCCCGCCGGCCCACGCCCAGGCTCCGCCCGCGGCCGGGTCGGCCGTCGCCAGGCCAAGCTCGGCGGCGAGCGCCGCGACGGCGTCGGTCCGGGTCGCGAACGACTCCGCGCCGGCGTCCAGGCGCAGTGCGGCACCGCCCGGGCCGTCGATCGTGACGGCGCGGAGCGGGCCGCCGACGGCGTCGCTCGCCTCGAGCACGAGCGTCGTCAGCCCGGCGCGCGTCAGCTCGCGCGCCGCGACGAGCCCGCCGATCCCGCCGCCCACGACCACCGCGTCGGCGCGGCGCTCGGCGCCCGGCCCGGCGCCCGGCCCGGCGCCGCGCCCAGCACCCGGCACGGCCCCGCGCGGGGCGCCGTCGTCAGCCACCGTGCACGAGCTCCACGACGCGCGTGAGCACGCCCGGGTCGGTGTCCGGCGGCACGCCGTGGCCGAGGTTGACGACGTGCCCCGGGGCAGCGGTGCCGCGCGCGACGACGTCCCGCACGTGCGCCTCGAGCACCGGCCAGGGGGCGGCGAGGAACGCCGGGTCGATGTTGCCCTGCAGCGGCGTCGCGCCGCCCAGACGCGCGTTCGCCTCGTCGAGCCCGATGCGGTGGTCGACGCCGACGACGGCGGGTCCCGTGCCGGGCGAGCCGGCGGGGATCGCGTCGCGCAGCAGGTCGAGCAGGTCGGACGTCCCCGTGCCGAAGTGGACCATGGGCACGCCGAGATCGGCGACGGCGTCGAGCGTGCGGGCGCTGTAGCGCTGGACGTGGGCGGCGTAGTCGGCGCGGCCGAGCGACCCGGCCCACGAGTCGAACAGCTGCACGGCGCTCGCACCGGCCATGACCTGCGCCCGCAGGAACGCGCCCGAGATCTCGGCCACCCAGCCGAGCAGCGCGTCCCACGCCTCGGGGTCGGCGTGCATCATCGTGCGCGCGGCGAGGTGGTCGCGGGACGGGCGGCCCTCGACCAGGTACGCCGCGAGCGTGAACGGTGCCCCCGCGAAGCCGATGAGCGGCGTCGCGCCCAGCTCCGCGACGGTGAGCCGGACGGCCTCGGTGATCCGGGCGGCGTCGCCCGGGGCGCGCGCGGCGAGCGCACGTGCGGCCGTGGCGTCGCGGACCGGCTCCGCGATCACCGGGCCGAGGCCGGGCTCGATGTGGACGTCCACGCCGGCGAGGGCGAGCGGGACGACGATGTCCGAGAAGAAGATCGCGGCGTCGACGCCGTGCCGCCGGACGGGCTGCAGCGTGATCTCGGCGGCGAGCTCCGGGGTGAGGCACGCCTCGAGCATCTCGGTCCCGGCGCGCGCCGCGCGGTACTCGGGGAGCGAGCGACCGGCCTGCCGCATGAACCACACCGCGGGCCCGACGGGCCGACCGTGATAGGCGGCGAGCAAGGGCGAATTGTCCGGGGACGGCGAAGCGGCGGTGTGGTGATTCACACGTCGATTGTGACGGAGAAACTCCGAATGGTTGAATCGACGCATTGTGCTGCTCTCCGTCTCCGCCTCGCACCGCGACGCCGACCTCGCCGACCTGGAGCGCCTGAGCTCCGGCGTCGGGCGGGTCTGGGCCGACGCGCCGCTCGTCGCGCACGGGCTCGACGGCGCCGGCGTCGTGCTCCTGGCGACGTGCAACCGGTTCGAGGTCTACCTCGACGTCGCCGACGGCACGGACCCCCAGCGTGCGCTGGCCGTGGTCCGTGACCTCGTGCGGACGGTGCCGGAGTCGCCGCTCGCCGCGCCCGGCGCTGACGACGACGCCGCTGGGCCCGGCCCCGACCCGTCGGCCGCCCTGCGGGTGCGGGTGGGCGACGACGCCGCGCGGCACCTGTTCGGCGTCGCGAGCGGGCTCGACTCGATCGTCGTCGGGGAGCGGGAGATCGCCGGTCAGGTGCGTCGCGCGATCGCCGCCGCGAGGCGGGCAGGGACCACCACCGGCGCCCTGGAGCGGCTCTTCGCGCAGGCCCAGCGCACGTCGCGCGCCGTCGAGGCCGGGACCGGCCTGGCGGCCGCGGGCCGTTCGGTGGTCGGGGTCGCGCTCGACCTCGCGGCGCGTTCGGCGCCGCCGTGGCCGTTGGCGCGGGTGGTGCTCATCGGCACCGGGTCGTACGCGGGGGCGAGCCTCGCGGCGCTGCGCGCCCGGGGCTGCACGGACGTGCGGGTGCACTCGGAGTCGGGCCGGGCCGAGGAGTTCGCGCGGGCGCGGGAGGCCGAGGCCGTCCCGCCGGGCGAGCTCCTGACGGCGATCGCCGACGCCGACGTCGTCGTCTCGTGCCGTGGTTCCGTGCGTCCGGTGCTCGACGCCGCGGCGGTGGCCGGTGCGCGGGCGGCGGCCGAGCGCCGCGCCGAGGAGCGGGCCGGCCACGCCGTCGGGACGGCCGTCCAGCCCCGGCCGCTCGTGGTGGTGGACCTCGCCCTGCACCGGGACGTCGACCCGGCCGTCGGGTCGGTCGACGGCGTCGAGCTGCTCGACCTCGGCACGATCCGGGCGCACGCCCCGGCGGCAGCGACCCGCGACGTCGAGCGCGCCCGCGAGATCGTCGACGACGCGGTGGCGCAGCACGCTCTGGTGCGGGCGGCGCGGGAGATGGACCCGGCGATCACACGGCTGCGGGGACGGGTGCGCGAGGTGCTCGACGCCGAGGTGGGTCGCCTTCCGGTCGGCCCGGTGAGCCGCGAGGACGCCGAGCGAGCCCTGCACCGGCTGGCCGCGACGCTGGCGCACGCGCCGACCGAGGCCGCGCGCGAGGCCGCGCGGGCCGGGCGCGGTGAGGAGTACGTCGAGGCGCTGCGGCTCCTCTTCCCGGATTAGCTCGCGCCGGAGGAGTGGCCACGATGTGAGACGCCGAGTCTCGCGTCACGGATGGGACACGATCGTGCATCGATCCCGCATCGATTCGACCGGCTGCCGTGGACGACGCTGCCACGGGCCGGGCAGCGCCCCTACCGTCGTGCCATGGGGTTCCTGGGGGTCGTCCGCGCGCTGATCGGCGCGCCTGTTCGCGCGCGGCGACGCGCGCTCGTCGCCGTCGGTGCGCTGGTGGGTGCCGGCGCGCTCGTCGTCGTGCCCGGCCCGGCACAGGCGTGCGGGTGCGGGGGTGTCGTGACGTCGGAGGCGTACGACGTCGCGATCACGCACGAACGGGTCCTGCTGCAGTGGGACGGGAGCACCGAGCGCCTGCTCATGGAGCTGGACGCGATCAGTGACGCGCCGGAGGCCGCGCTCCTGCTTCCCACCCCGGAGCCCGCCGAGGTCGAGCTCGGCGACCCGGCGGTGCTGGACGCCCTCGACGAGGCCTCCCGCCCGGAGGTGGTACGGGTCTCCGACTGGTGGCCGGAGGTCGGCGGGTTCGGCCTCGACGGCGGCGCCGGCGGCGCACCGGGTGACCCGGGCGTCGACGTCCTCGACCAGGTCGACCTCGGTCCCGTCGAGGCCACCACGCTCGCCGCGCGGGACGCCGGCGCGCTCACCGACTGGCTGGACGAGAACGGCTACGTGCTCAGCGCCGGCCTCGAGAGCGCGCTCGTGCCGTACGTCGCCGAGGGGTGGTCCTACGTGGCGGTGCGCCTCACGCCCGAGGGGAGCGACGCCGTCGCCCTCACCGGGGAGCTCCAGCCGCTCCAGGTGACGTTCGGCAGCGACACGTTCGTCTACCCGATGCGCCTGTCCTCGGCGGCCGAGGACACGCAGCGCGTCCGCACGTACGTCCTCGCGCCGCAGCGGACCGACCGGGTGGACGACCAGGCGGGCGACGCCGAGGTGCGCTTCGCCGGCGAGGTGAGCGCGCAGGACTGGCCGGCTCTCGCGGACGTGCTCGCCGAGAACGACGGCTCCGCGTACCTCACGACGACCGACCAGACCTTCACCGACCCGCCCACGCAGATCTACGCGGACTTCGTGTTCGCGCCGTCCAGCGGCGGCGACGTCCGCGAGGTCGAGACGATCGTCGTCGACCGCGTGATCCTGGGCCTCCCGGCGGGGTGGGTGCTCGTGGTGCTCGGCGTCGGCGTGCTCGGCACGGGAGCCGTGCTCGGGGTGGCCGCTGTGCAAGGACGACGACGGCGGGCCCGCCTTCGCGCGTAGGTCCCGCTCAGACCTGGTGCAGCCCGAGGGAGACGTAGGCGGAGAAGCCGGCGCGCTTCGCGAACCGGACCGGGCGCCGGGCGACCTCCGTGAATCCGAGCTTGCGGTAGAGGCCGAGGGCCGGGGCGTTCGTGTCCTTGATGTCGCGGAGCACGTACTCGTCGTACTCCGGCAGGGCCAGGACGTGGCGCAGCAGCGCCGTCGCGACCCCCCGGCCCTGGTAGGCGGGCGCCGTCGCGACGAACCCGATCTCGGCGAGCCCGTCGCGTGCGCCGTCGTACCCCCCGAGGAACTGGCTCCGGATCACCTGGTAGGAGATCGTGCCGTGGACTCCTCCGAGGTGGCGGCGCAGCTCGCGAGCACGAGGTGCGAAGCACTCCTGGGCCCCGGTCGTGACGGTGGCGACGCCGGCGGGTTCGCCGTCGGCGAGCGCCACCACGAACACGTCGAGCAGGAGCATGTGCTCGAACGCGTCAGCGAGCTGGCGCGGGTCGCGGGAGAAGTACGCGAAGTCCTCGGCGAAGCCGCCCACGAGGACCTCGGTGATCCGGCGTCGGTAGGGCTCGCCGAGCTCGTCGCCGCGCCGGACGGTGATGTGGGTCATGCGGGTGACTCCTTCGTGAGGATCCGGAGGACGACGTCCGCCTCCGGGACGGGGCGCTCCGGGCCGAGAGCGAGACGCATCGTCGTGACGCCCGCGAGCATCGCCAGGTACGCGGTCGTCAGGCGTCCGGGGTGGCCGGCGGAGAAGTCGCCGGAGGACTGGCCGCGCCGCACGAGTCCCTCGAGCGCCGCCCACAGGGAGCCGTGGGCGGCGACGAGCCGGTCGACCGTCCCGGCCGGCGTGTCCGTCGTGAAGCCGTGGTTCACGACCATGACGAACTCCGCCGCGCCGTCGTCCGCCGCGATCCCCGCCAGGAAGCGCTCCGTGAACACGTGCAGCGCCTCGAGCGGGCGGTCCGCCTCCGTGAGCTCCGCCGCGGTCGCGGCGAGACCGTTCGCCGCGGTGTCGAGGAGGTCGGAGAACAGCGCATCCTTCGTGGCGTAGTGGCGGTAGATCGACCCGACGCTGAGACCGGCCTCGAGCGCGATCTGGCGGATCGTCGACGCCGCGAACCCGTGCCGCGCGAAGACGCGCACGGCAGCGGTCTGCACGGCGTCGCGCGTCGAGGCTCGCAGCGCGGCGTTCTGCGCCTCCGTTCGTGCCACCGAGCCCTCCCGCAATGAAATGAACGCAGGTTCATCGTAGCGGGTGGTGCGGGCAGGCGAGTGCCGCGGCTCAGTGGTGGGCGTGGGCGCCGTCGTCCGTCGGCGGGATGGGTTCCTGACCGGGCTCGACCACCACGAACTGGCCCATCATCCCCTGGTCCTCGTGCCACAGCAGGTGGCAGTGGTACATGTACGGCACCGCGGGGTCGGCGTAGTCGGTGAAGCGCATGATCAGCCGGTACTCGACCTCGGGCAGCAGCAGCACAGTGTCCTTCCATCCGGCCAGGGGCGGGGGCGGCGCCGCACCGTCGATCGTCAGCACCTGGAACTGCACGTCGTGCACGTGGACGTTGTGCGGCAGCGACCCGTTGTCGTTGCGGACGTTCCAGATCTCCGTCGCGCCGATCGTCACGACCTCGTCGATCCGACCCATGTCCATGTCCTGCCCGTTGATCGACGTCCCGCTGAACTCCATGGACCGCTCCTGGGTGACGTCCTCGACCCGCAGCTTCTCCACCGCGGCGAGCGCGGCGGGCACGGCCGGCGACGGCGTGAGCGTGGCGGCGGCGCGGAGCTCGAGCACGTCGAACCGGTCGTCCCGGCCGATCATCCCGCCCGGGCCGTCGTCGAACTCGTACGGCTCGGAGCGCAGGACCACCGTCTCGCCCGGCTGGAGCTCCACGATGACCTCCGCCCGCTCCGCCGGTGACAGCACCACCTGGCGGGTGGCGTGCGGCGCGGCGAGCAGCCCGCCGTCGGACGCGATCTGCACGAGGTCCCGGCCGTCACTCATCTCGAACCCGTAGATCCGCGCGCCGGAGGCGTTGAGGATGCGCAGGCGCACCCGCTGCGTCGTCACGTCGAGGTACGGGCCGTAGATGCCGTTGACGATCAGCGTGTTGCCGAGCGTCCCCACGAACCGGCCGTTCTCGCGGCGCGAGGCGCCGTCGTCGCCGAGCAGCATGTCCTGCACGATCACCGGGACGTCGTCGACGCCGTAGTCCCGCGGCAGGTCGAGGGCCGCCTCCTCGTCGTCGTCCAGGATGAACAGGCCGGCGAGGCCGGCCGTGACCTGACCCTCCGTCGCACCGTGCGGGTGCGGGTGGTACCAGAGCGTCGCCGCGTGCTGCCGGATCGCCCAGGTCGGGGTGCGCTCGCCGCCGGGCGGGATCCGCTGGTGCGGGCCGCCGTCCATGATCGCCGGCAGGTGCATGCCGTGGAAGTGGACGGTCGTCTCCGCGTCCAGCTCGTTGCGTGCCCGCACGCGCACCTGCTCGCCGCGCTTCGCGCGCAGCGTGGGCCCGAGGTAGTCGCCGTCGTAGCCCATCGTGGCGGTGGTCGTGCCCGGAAGGAACTCGCGAGATCCGGGCCGCGCCGTCAGCGCGAACGTCCGGACGCCGTCGTCGTCCATCTCCGACGGCGCGAGCGGCGGGATCGCGAGCGGCGTCGTCAGCGGCACCTGGCCGACCTCGTCGCGCGGGCCGTCGAACGCACCGCCCGCGAACGAGCAGCCGGAGACGACGGCGGCCGTTCCCACGGCGGTGCCTCCGGCCATCAGGCCGAGCATCGTGCGTCGTGAGAGCCTCATCGCCGGGCCTCCCGTCGTGCGCGCGCCCGGGCGGCGAGCACCGGCACGAGCACGGCCCCGAGCACCGCGAGCACCTCCGGGGCGAAGCGGAGCACGAACGGCACGGGTGCCGCCGCGCCGGTGGCGGCGAGCGTCAGCGCGCGGAAGGCGCCGATGACGGCGGTGGCCAGGAGCCAGCCGCCGAACAGGCCGGCGATCGCGAGGCCGAGGGAACGCATGAGGGGTCTCCGTGAGGCAGGGGATGTGTACTGCCTCGACGCTATGGACGGGGCCGAGCCGCGTCGTCGGGCCGGGAGCGACTCCTTCCGCGCCGCGGCGTCGTCCCCTGTGGTGAGGCGATGTCGCCCCGGAGCGACATCGCCGTGCGACCCCCGGCCGACGCGCGCGCCGTCCCTCGTCCCTACGCTGGAGCGATGGCACCCGACGAGACGGAGGGCGGCGACGTCGTGACCCCCGCCGCGGCGCGGCCTGCCCCGCCCGCGGCCGACCGGGTCGGAGCCCCGCGCGTCACACCGCTCGACGTGATCCTGGCGGTCGCCGTCACGGCGACGGTCGCCGCGGCCATCGCGACCTCCCGGGAGGAGGTCGCCGGCTCGCCGGCGCTGGGCTACGTCTTCGCCGCGGCGTTCGGCGCCCTCATGTTCGTGCGACGTACCCAGCCGGTGATCGTCGTCGTCGCCACGAGCCTCGGCCTCATCTGGTACTACGCGAGCGGCCTGCCCTCGATCGGCCTCGCGGTGCCGGTGGCGGCCGCCCTGTACTCCGCTGCCGAGGCGGGCCGGACGCTCGTGGCGATCCTCGCCGCCGTCGCGCTCCTGCTCTTCACGTACGCCTACCGGATCGGGGCGGGCCAGGACGCCGCCTACCTCCTCGGCTACGAGCTCGCCACGAACGTCGCCATCATGGCGGCGGCGATCGCGCTGGGGGACGGGCAACGGTCACGGCGACGCCTGCTCGCCGAGCAGCGGGAGGTCGCCCGGCGGCGGGAGGCGGAGCGCGAGGCGGAGGCGGCCCGCCGGGTCGCCGACGAGCGGCTGCGGATCGCGCGCGACCTGCACGACTCGGTCGGGCACACGGTGGTCGCCGTGTCGCTGCACGCCGACGTCGCCGCGGAGGCGCTCGCGGCCGGCGAGCCGGACGCCGCGGCCCGCTCCCTTGCGCTCGCGCGATCAGCGGCCGCCGACTCGATGCGAGAGCTCCGAGCGAGCGTCGGCCTCCTGCGCGACGGCGGTGCGCACCTCGACCTCGATCGTGTGCTGCTCGCGGCGCGTGACGGCGGGCTCGTGGTGGACGCCGACGTCGACGCCGGGTTGGCGGACAGCGTTCCGCCGGAGGTGTGGGCCGCCGGCGTGCGCATCGTCCAGGAGTCGCTGACGAACGTGCTGCGGCACTCGGGTGCCGAGCACGTGAGCGTCGCCGTGCACGAGGCGGACGACGTCGTGGAGCTCGAGGTGCGTGACGACGGTGCCCGTGCGGCAGCGACCGGGAGCGAGGCCGCGTCCCAGCCGTCGGGCGGGCACGGTATCCGAGGGATGCGCGAACGCGCCGAGGAGCTCGGCGGCACGCTCGACGCCGGCCCTCCCGGAGGCGGGGACGGCTGGGTGGTGGCCGCCGTCCTGCCGCTGCCTCCGCCGTCGGCGGACGGAACGGAGGAGAACCCATGACGATCCGGGCCGTGGTGGTCGACGACCAGGCGCTCGTGCGCTCCGGGCTGCGCGCCCTGCTCGAGCGCGCGGAGGACATCGAGGTGGCGGGCGAGGCCGACGACGGCGCCTCCGGGGTCCGCCTCGTCCGCGAGCTGCGGCCCGACGTCGTGCTCATGGACATCCGCATGCCCGGCGTCGACGGGCTCGAGGCCACCCGCCGGATCGTCGCCTCGCCGGAGCTGCGCGACGTACGCGTCATCGTCCTCACCACGTTCGACGACGACGAGCTCGTGCTCGGCGCGATCCGCGCCGGCGCCGCGGCGTTCCTCCTCAAGGACGCGTCGCCCGAGGACCTGCGTGCCGCCGTGCGCGTGGTCGCGGCCGGGGACGCGCTCCTCGCGCCGGCGGTGACCCGCACCGTCCTCGCGCGGGTGGCCGCGTCGACGGGCGTGGACGCCGACGCCACCGCACGCCTCGACCGCATCACCGACCGCGAGCGTGAGGTGCTCGCCGCCGTCGCACGCGGTCTGTCCAACGACGAGATCGCCGGCGAGCTGTTCCTCTCGCCGGCGACGGCGCGCACGTACGTCTCGCGGCTCCTCACCAAGCTCGACGCGCGCGACCGGGCCCAGCTCGTGGTGCTCGCGTACGAGGCGGGCCTCGTCGTCCCGGGCGGTGGATGAGCGCCGCGCCGGGATCGGCCCGTCGCATAGGGTCGTGCGACCCGGCCGACCGGCGCGCACGTCGCCGGCAGGGCCTCACCGACGAAGGGGGAGTGCGCCATGGGCGGCTGGCTCGACGAGCTGCGGCGGCACGAGGAGACGGCCACGTGGCTCGGGGTGCTCGACGACGCCCCGGAACTCGCCGCACCGGTGGAGCTCCCCCGGGGGGGCTGACGCCGTCGCGCGCCTCCTCGAGATCGGCGTGCCGCACGAGGACGTCAATCCGATGCTCGCCGCGGCGCCGGTGCCCGGGACGGACGCCTGGTGGGTGCTCGAGCGGTCCGTCGCGCTGGTCCTCGGCGAGCTCGGCGAGGTGCGCACCCCGCCGCGGCTCCCCCGGCTCGACGACGGCGTCGCCCCGGTGGAGCGCTACCTGTACGCCTGGGTGTACGCGGCGTGCGTGCCCGCGCTGCGCCGGTGGCACGCCGAGCGGCGCATCGACGGCGCGATCACGACCGCGAGCCTGGTCGACGTCGGCCGGCAGATGGTGCACACCCGGCGACGCCAGGGGACCGGCGGCCTGTGCGAGAACACCGCGTGGCCCGGGTTCACGCTCGGCGGGTCGCTCGTCCAGCTCGGCCGGCTCCAGTTCGAGCGGACGCGGGTGGGGCGCACGACCGCGGCGGAGATGACGGCGTCGGGCCGGCCGACCGAGCCGGGCACGCCGGTGCTCGGCGTGCACGTGCCGGACTTCAGCGGGCCGCTCGACCCGGCGGAGTGCGACGCGTCGTTCGCGCTCGCCCGCGGCTTCTTCGCGGAGCACTTCCCGGAGGAGCGGTACGACGTCGCGATGTGCCACTCGTGGCTCCTCGCGCCGCAGCTCGCCGACTACCTGCCGGCGTCGTCGAACGTGCTGGCGTTCCAGCGCCGGTTCACCGTCACCCAGCGCGACGGCGAGCCCCATGACGACTCGTTCTTCACGTTCGTCTTCGGGCGGCCGGCCGGCGACATCGACTCGCTCCCGCAGGACACGGCGGTGCAGCGGGCGCTCGTCGCGCACCTCCGGTCCGGCGAGCACTGGCACGACGGTCACGGCTGGCTCGCGCTCTGACGCGCGCGGCACCGTCGTGAGGCGACCTCGACGCGTCCCTACCGGCTCCTAGCCGCGCAACGGCGCGAGGGTGGCCGCGATGCGGGCGTGAACGGCCGCATCGACGGGCACCCCCGCGCGCCGCAGGGCCAGGACGGCGGTCCCGATCACGCCGTCGTCCACCGCCCGCACGTCCTGGGTCGGCCACGCCGCCCGGACGGTCGTCGCGAGGCGTTCCTGCTGGGCGAGGACGCTGCCGCCGAGCACGAGCGGCCCGGTCACGCCGGGCGTGAGGACCGCCCGCAGCGTGCGCACGAGGAGCGCCCCGGCCTCGGCCACGATCTGGTCAGCGGTCGGGTCGCCCTCCACGGCGAACGCGAGCGGGGCGAACCGGGCGAGCGTGACGGGCAGGGCCCGGTACAGCTCGCGGGTGATGGCGATCGCGGCCGCGGACTGCCCGCTGGGGTCCGTCCCCTCCGGCGGGGTCAGACGCAGCTCGTCGAGCACGAGCTGCGTCAGCGCCGTCGGCGGGCGCCGACCGTCCACGGCCGCGAGCGCGGCACGGACCACGCGCGCGCCGATCCAGAACCCTGAGCCGTCGTCGCCCAGCAGCCAGCCCAGCCCGTCCGCGACGCCGTCGAGCCGGCCCGAGCGCACCCGGACGGCGATGGCACCCGTGCCCGCGACGAGCGCGTACCCGGCGTCGTCGACCCCGCCGGACAGGAACGCGGCCAGCAGATCCGCCTCCACGGCGACGTCGGTCGGCAGTCCGACGTGCGCGAGAGGCTGCACGAGCCAGTCCGTCGGCCCGCGCGTGTCGGCACCGGCCATCGCGGCGACGACCGACGAGATCTCCTCGGCCGGCAGGCCGGCGGCGTCGAGCGCATCTCGCGCGGCGGCGGCGACCGCCTCGCCCGCGCGCTCGGGTCCGGCCGAGATCGGGTTCCCGCTCCCGGACCGGCCGTACCCCAGGCAGGTGCCGTCGTCGCGGACGACGACGGCGCGGGTGGAGGTTCCCCCCGCGTCGACGGCGAGGTGCACCCCGGTGTGCGTGGAAGGTCCCGGCATCTCGGATGTGTTTCCCTTCGGTAACGACTCGGCGACATCGCCTGCGAGGGGTTGACGCTCGTGGGGGCTGAGAATACCTTTCACCGCAACCCACGCTGGCGTGAGAGGGATTTTCATGGTGTCGGACCTGTTGTCTCCTGCGGAGAGCGCGATCGGCGTCTCCGAGCGGATCCAGGCGCACCACTCCGGCATGTCCTCCGCGATGCTCAAGATCGCCGGTCTCCTGCTGGCCGAACCGACAGCTCCGCTCGAGCTGTCGATCACGGAGCTCGCGGACCGCGCCGGCGTCTCCGCCGCCACGGTCACCCGATTCTGCCGTGAGATCGGCTACCCCGGGTACGTTCAGCTCCGCGTCGCCGTCGCCGCCGACCGCGGACGCGGGGTCACTGCCGACGTCGACACGTGGCGTCTGGAGGTGGGCCGCACGCTCGACCCGGACGACACGCCGTCGGACGTCCTGCGCACGCTGCTCAACGCGCACGTCCGCTCGCTGCGGGCCACGGCCACCCAGCTGGACCTCGTGCAGTGCGCCTACGTCGCCGCGGCGATCTCCCGGTGCCGGCACCTGGACATCTACGGCACCGGCGGCAGCGCCACCATGGCCGAGGAGATGACCGGGAGGCTCTACCGGATCGGCATCGAGACGCACTGGTGGAGCGACGTCCACAACGGCCTCTCGAGCGCCTCGATCCAGGACAAGGACTGCGTCGCCATCGGCATCTCGAACAGCGGGCGCACCAAGGAGACCATCGAGATGGTCGCCGAGGCCAAGGCCGCGGGGGCGTTCACCGTCGCGATCACGAGCCGGGTGGCCTCTCCGCTCGGCCAGCTCGCCGACGCGTGCCTCGTCGCGTCGGTCCCGGCGCGCTACCTCCACCCCGCCGACCTGTCGGCCAAGCACTCGCAGCTGTTCGTGCTCGACCTGCTCTACCTCCTGGTCACCCAGGAGAACTACACCGAGAGCATCTCCAAGATCGCCGTCTCCGGCCGCGCCGTGGCCAGCCACCGCCGTCCCGAACCCGCGGGCCGCACCGATGAAGGGACCACCCGTTGACGAACTCCCCGACGACGACCTCGCAGTTCACGCACGAGGTCACCGCCCGGATCGAGCGCCTGCGTGAGCAGGCCGAGGCGGGCGGGTTCGACGCCGCCATCGACCTGATCGTCTCCACGCTCGACGGCGGAGGCGTCATCCAGGCGTTCGGCACCGGCCACTCGGAGGCGTTCGCGATGGAGATCGCCGGCCGCGCCGGCGGGCTCATCCCCACCACGCGGATCGCGCTGCGCGACGTCGTCCTGCACGGTCCCCGGGACGTCGAGGTCCTCCACTCGGGCATCCTCGAGCGCGACGTCGACGTCGTGAGCGACCTGTGGGACGCGTCGATCATCCACCCCGCCGACCTGTTCGTGATCGCGTCGAACTCCGGCGTGAACGGGTCGATCGTCGGGATGGCGCTCGCGGCGAAGGAGCGGGGGCACGCCGTCATCGCCGTCACCAGCCTCGAGCACACGGGGGCCGTGACACCCAAGCACCCGAGCGGGAAGCGGCTGTCCGAGATCGCCGACGTCACGATCGACAACCTCGCGCCGTACGGCGACACCACCCTCACGATCGGGGAGGGGATCGGCGTCGGGGCGGTCTCGTCCCTCACCGCTGCGTTCATCGCGCAGCTCCTCACCATCGGCGTCGCCGAGCGCATGGCCGCGCGCGGCGACGTCCCGCCCGTATACATCTCCGCGAACATCCCAGGAGGCGACGACCACAACAACGCCCTGGAGAACCGCTACGCCGGGAAGATCCGGCGCGGAGCCTGACCCGCGCGGCGCCCCCCACGCCGCGTCCGACCCACGAGAAGGGTGCCCAACAGATGTCTGAGAGCATCACGATCCACCGGCGTACGATCCTGCAGGCCGGTATCGCTACCGCGGCGGTGTTCCCGCTGCTTGCCGCCTGTGCCACCGGCGGTGGCAGCGGCGACGACGACGAGGAGACCACCGAACCCACCGGTGACGTCGATCCCGACAACCCGTTCAACGTCCCTGCCGACGTCGAGGTCGACACCGTCATCTTCGACGGCGGTTACGGCATCGACTACGTCGAGTTCGCCGCCGACCTGTTCGAGCAGCTCCACGAGGGCTCGTCGGTCGCCGTGGCGCCATCCACCCAGATCGCCACGGAGATGCAGCCGCGGTTCGTCGGCGGCAACCCGCCGGACCTCATCGACAACTCCGGCGCCCAGGCGATGGGCTTCAACACGATCCTCGAGCAGCTCGAGGACCTGAACGACGTGTTCGACGCCCCCAACCTCGAGGGTGAGATCATCCGGGACACGGTGTACGCCGGCTCGGAGCTTCCCGGCACGTTCAACGACAAGTTCGTGGCCATCAACTACGTGCTCACCGTGTACGGCGTCTGGTACTCCGGCTCGCTGTTCGACGAGAACGGCTGGACGCCGCCCACCACGTGGGACGAGGCGAAGGAGCTCGGCGCAGCTGCGGCCGAGCAGGACCTGAAGCTGTTCGTCTGGGGTCAGGAGGCGGCGACGTACTACCAGACCCTCGCCGTCGACTCCGCGATCATCGAGGCCGGCGACGAGCTTCGCCTCGCGCTCGAGAACCTGCAGCCCGACTGCTGGTCGCACGAGGCCCTGCAGGACGTGTTCGCCGCGCTCAAGGAGATCGTCGACCTCGGGTACTTCGTCCCCGGCGGCTCCGGCACGCAGTTCACTGCCGCTCAGGCGCGGTGGAGCAACGACCGGCAGGCGTTGCTGTACCCGTCCGGGTCCTGGATCGAGAACGAGATGAACAAGGAGAACCAGGTCGCCGAGGGCTTCGAGATGAAGGGTGTCGCCACGTGGCCGCTGTCGAGCAGCTCGGCCATGCCAGCCGGGACGCTGCACTCGACGGCCGGCGAACCGTTCGTCGTGCCGACCGACGCGAACAGCGTCGAGTCCGGCAAGGAGATGATCCGGATCATGCTGTCGCGTGAGGCGGCGGAGAACTTCGCGAGGTCGAAGCTCGCTCCGACGATCGTCATGGACACGGTGCCGGAGGACGGCTTCGGGTCGACGGCGCTCGTCTCCCAGCAGGAGATGCTCGCTGCCGCCGGCGAGAACAAGTTCACGTGGAACTTCGTCGGCACGTACGGCATGAACCAGGAGCAGCTCGTCATCTGGAACTCGTTCCTCGACGGCGCGAAGTCTGTGGACGACCTCACGTCCGAGCTGCAGGCCATCACGGACCGCATCCGCGAGGACGACTCCATCGAGAAGATCGAAGTGGTATGACCGAAGTAGTCGATGGCGGCGACGCGATCGCCAAGGTCGGGGCTCGTGCCCCGGGGCGCCGTCGTGCGCCCCGGGGCGGGCTCCGGCCCCGCATGTCGTGGGAGTACGTGTCCTTCCTGGCGGTGTTCCTCGTCTTCCCGGTCGGCCTGTTCCTGCTGTTCGTGATCTGGCCGTTCGCGCAGGCGGCGTTCTACGCCCTGACGGACTGGTCGGGCTTCAGCGACGAGTTCAACGTGGTGGGCCTCGACAACTTCGTGAAGCTGTGGAACGACCCGCTGTTCATGACGGCAGTCGGGAACAGCATGAAGCTGGCGCTCGTCGTGCCGCTGGTGACAGTCGTCGTCTCGCTCGCGTTCGCGTCGCTCATCACCGTGGGCGGGCAGGGCCGCGGGCAGATCCGGGGCCTCGGCGGGTCGGGCTTCTACCGGGTGATCTCGTTCTTCCCGTACGTGATCCCGGGCATCGTGATCGCGATCATGTGGCGCCTGATCCTCGACCCGCAGATGGGGCTCGTGAACGGCGTCCTGACCGGGATCGGCCTGAACCAGTTCGAGGACTTCCCCTGGCTCGGCAGGGTCGCGACGGCGATGCCGTGGACGATGTTCGTGATGATCTGGGGCTTCGTCGGCTTCTACATGCTGCTGTTCATCGCGGCGATCAAGGGCGTCCCGGCCGAGACGTACGAGGCGGCACGACTGGACGGCGCCGGACGGATCCGGATGGCCTGGTCCGTCACGCTCCCGCTGATCCGCGACAACGTGCAGACAGCCTGGATCTACCTCGGCATCGGAGCTCTTGACGGCTTCGTCTACGTGGTGGCCCTCAATCCGAGCGGCGGGCCGGAGAACTCGACGCTCGTCATGTCGCAGCAGCTGTTCCGAACGGCATTCACCCAGGGCCAGTTCGGCTACGCGAGCGCGATGGGCGTGATCCTCGCACTCGTCACGCTGCTGTTCGCCGCGATCGTCTTCAGTGTGAACCGGCTCCTGGGCGGCCGGGACGAGAAGGGACGAGCATGACTGCCATCGCTCCTGAGAGCGCCGAGCAGGCTCCCGCCCCGCCCGCCCGCCCGGTGGGAGGCGGATCCTCCCGGTTGGCCCACGGCGATCGTGGCACCACCACGATCGCCCACATCGTCCTGGTCGTGTGGGCGGTCATCGTCATCGGGCCGATGCTGTGGACGCTGTTCTCGTCGTTCAAGACCACGAACGAGATCTTCAGCTCGCCGTTCGGGCTGCCTGCGGACTGGAACTTCGACAACTACGTGTCGGCGTGGACGGAGCACGCGATCGGGACGTGGTTCGTCAACACGGTCATCGTGGTCGGGTTCGCGCTCGCGGGAGTCATGCTGCTCGGGGCGATGTGCTCGTACGTCCTCGCGCGGTACAGCTTCCCGGGGCGCCGAGCGATCTACTACCTCATGCTCGCGGGCCTCACGTTCCCGCCGTTCCTCGCGATCGTCCCGCTGTTCTTCGTGCTCGACAACATCGGGCTGCTGAACACGCTGCCCGGCCTCATCGTCACGTACATCGCGTTCGCGCTGCCGTTCACGGTGTTCTTCCTGTACGCGTTCTTCAAGACGCTGCCGGAGGAGCTGGCCGAGGCGGCCGCGATCGACGGCGCCGGGCACTGGCGGACGTTCTTCCAGGTCATGCTGCCGATGGCGATCCCGGGCATGGCGTCCGTGGCGATCTTCAACTTCCTCGGCCTCTGGAACCAGTTCCTGCTGCCGGTGGCGTTGAACACGGACCGCGACAACTACGTGCTCTCCCAGGGCATGGCGTCGTTCGTGTCGCAGGCGGGCTACGCCGTCGACTTCGGCTCGATGTTCGCTGCAGTCGTCATCACCGTGGTGCCCGTGCTCATCGTGTACATCGTCTTCCAGCGGCAGCTCCAGGGCTCCGTGTCGCAGGGGACGATGAAGTAGTCGGCTCGTTCGCTGGCGGTACCGCCGACTCAGACCCGAGCGGTCGAGTCAGACCCTCCCGAGGGTCTGACTCGACCGCTCGGGTCTGTCTCGTGGCTGCGGCCGCGGCCTGGCCGGGTCGGAGGCGTGCTAGACCGTCGTCGGCCCGAGGTCCTTGCGGAAGTGGAACGAGCTCACCGTGTAGCCCTCGCGGTGGTAGAAGCGGTGGGCGTCGGTGCGGTGCGTGCCGGAGTCGAGGTCGACGAACCGGCAGCCGACCGCCCGTGCCCGCCGCTCGATCTCGGCGAGCAGCGTGGCGCCGGCGCCGCGGGACCGGCGTTCGGACGCCGTCACGAGGTCCTCGACGTACACGTGACGACCCATCGCGGTGTTGACGGTCTCGCGCCAGCCGGCGACGGCGAGGCACTCGCCGTCCGCGCCGACGAGCGCCGTCAGCCGCAGGCCGCCCGGATGAGCCTCCGCGTACACGGCGGCCAGGGACGCCGCCGTGAGGTGCGGGCGGAGCTGGACCAGCACGGGCAGGACCAGGTCCGCCAGACGTGGGTCGTGGGGGTCCAGATCGAGGAACGTCGCGTCGGTCACCGGGTCAGCATGCCAGTCGCGGCTCGTCCGCCCCGGTGCCGCGTCCCGTGCTCACGAGCCGCCGCCATCCGCGCTCGGCTGGATGTACGGGTGGGTGTGCTCGTCGAACAGTGCGGTACGGCGCGGGTCGAGCTCGATGAGCGCCCGGGCGGCTGCCGGGTGGTCCCACGGTCGGTAGGTGACGACGACGGGGCTGCCCACCGTCGGCAGGTGCGACGTGCTCGCGATCATGTGCGCCGCGAGCTGCCGCGGTCCGGCCGGAGTCGAGTACGCGATCCTCACGCTGAACTGCGGGCGCGAGTCCGACCACTTCCTCAGGAACGAGCGCTCCGTGATGGTCCCTGGCGCGGCGCGCCCGGCGGCACGCAGCTCCCGCATCCGTTCCTGCTCGGCCCGGACGGCCCTCAGGCCGGCGCGCGCGAGGGCCAACGAGACGAAGGCCCAGACGAGGGCGGCGACAGAGAAGACCACGGGGATGATCGAGCTCACGACGTCGAACGTCGACGCGCCGTCGCCCGTGCCGAGACCCGGCGGCCACGGCGGCGCCATGATCGCGACGGCGGTGAGGCACCCCACGGCGACGGCCAGGAACACGGGGACCTCGGTGATGCGTGAGGCGACCCGCCGTTGGCCGTAGCGCTCCGCGAGGTCGCTGTGCATCGACGCGGCGACGAGGCCCGTCGCCATGACCAGGACCACCAGGATCACGATCGCCCACCACGGGGGCGTCCAATGCGTGGCTGCGCCGTCCGACCCTTCGGGCATGAAGCGCAGCACGGCCATCGTGACGGCGGGCACCCCGAGCACGACGACGATGCCCGCCCACAGGCCGACCGGCACCGTCTCGTCGTCGGGGGCCTCGTGCGGGTCGACGACGACGGCGTCACCCGTGGCCGAGGTCGAGAACGCGGGGAGCTTCTCCCGTGGGATCGCTGCGACGTCGGAGTGCTCGCCCGTGGCGTCCGGCGTCGCCCCCGCCGGGTGCACGGGCAGGCCGGAGGTCGCCGACGGCGGGTGTCCGGGCGGTGGGGGCGGCGGCGGGTAGCCGGGCTGCGCGATGGACGACGGCGACGGCCCCGGTGGTGGGGGAGGGGGTGGCGGTGGTGCGGGCGGCAGCGTGACGCCGAGGCTCTGCGCGAGCTCCTCCGGCGTGGGCGGCCGCGTCCCGGGAAGCGGTGACGCTGATGCGGGCGGCGCGGGCGCGTACCGGGGCAGCCAGTCGCGCTGAGGGGGCGTCGCGCTGCGCGGGTCGTGGTCGGTCATGTGCCACCGCCTCTCGCCATGGTGATGCCCTGGATAGAGTCAAGATAGCGCAAAGTACGACCGATCACACCGCGGCGGATCCAGGGCTCGACGTGACGATGTCTTGACGTGCGTCCCGGGGTCAGGGCCGGAGCCGCTCGGCGCCCCGCGCGCCCTGGCCCGCGCTCGCGTGAGACGTCGGTGCAGCCCCGACCCGAACGCGCCATGAGGGGCGCGAGACGGCCCTATGGGTGCCCAGATCGCACGTTCGCGGCGGGCGGCGGCACGAGTCGGGGCGCCGCGACCAGGTCGTGAGTCGCGCGTGGGGCCGCGACCAGGCGACGAGTCGCGGTCTGAGGGCTCGGGACGCGACCCATCGCCTCCTGGACGGTCGTTGCCCGAGTGCCCGGGCGTACCCACGTGAGCCCCGCGCCAGGTGCCCGGCGCGGCCCGGCCGAAAGGCTGTCGCGCGCGTCACGTCGTGTGCTACGTTCCCGCCTATTCGATATACCCAAAGGGCTGGGAGTGCACCACGATGGGCCGGATCGCGGCGACGATGGACGGCGACGTCCTGGATGAGGTGACCGCACAGGTCACGGAGGCGCTCGACGCCGAGACGGCCACGATGTTCGCGGAGGCCATGCGACGCACGCTGAGCGACGCCGTCGTCCTCGAGAGTGGAGACACCACCGAACCGCCCACCGCGTTCGTCCTCACCGGCGACATCCCCGCGATGTGGCTCCGCGACTCCGCGGCGCAGATGCGGCCGTACCTCGCGCTGCTGGGCGTCGACCCGGGACTGGGCGACGTCGTCGCCGCGCTCGTGCGTCGCCAGTCCCGCCAGATCCTGCGCGACCCGTACGCGAACGCGTTCAACGACGGCCCCACGGGCGCCGGCCACCAGGCGGACGCCACGGCCATGACCCCATGGACGTGGGAGCGCAAGTACGAGGTCGACTCCCTCGCGTTCCCGCTCCAGCTCGCCCACCAGCTGTGGAGCGCGACCGGCCGCACCGACCACCTCGACGAGGCGTTCCGCGCCGCGGGCCGCGCCGTCGTCGAGACCCTGACCACCGAGCAGCGCCACGACGAGCTCTCCACCTACCGGTTCGAGCGCACCGACTGCCCGCCGAGCGACACGCTGACCCGCGGCGGGCAGGGGTCCCCGGTCGGCGTCACCGGCATGACGTGGAGCGCGTTCCGCCCGAGCGACGACGCGTGCGCCTACCACTACAACGTGCCGGGCAACCTGTTCGCGGTCGCCTCCCTGCGTGACCTCGCGGAGCTCGCCAGCGGACCGCTCGCTGACCCGACCCTCGCGCGCGACGCGGAGCAGCTCGCGGACGAGCTGGACGCGGCCACGCGCCGCCACGGCGTCGTCGAGCACGCGGCGCACGGACGGATCTGGGCGTACGAGGTGGACGGCCTCGGGAACCACCTGCTCATGGACGACTCGAACATGCCCAGCCTGCTCTCGCTGCCGCTCACGGGCGCCGTCGACCCGGAGGACGAGGTCTACCGCGCCACGCGCGCGTTCGTGCTGAGCGACGCGAACCCGACGTTCGCTCGCGGGACGACCGGCGAGGGCGTCGGCAGCCCGCACACGCCGCCCCGCTGGGTGTGGCCGATCGCGGCTGCCGTCGAGGGCCTCACGAGCGGCGACGACGGCGAGAAGCGCCGCATCCTCACGATGCTGCGCGAGGTGAACGGCGCGCGGGGTCGCATGTGCGAGTCGTACGACGTGGACGACCCCGCACGCTTCACCCGCGAGTGGTTCTCGTGGGCCGACTCGATGTTCTGCGAGCTGGTGCTCGACGTCGTCGGCTACGCGGTGCCCGGCCGGGTCAGGTCGGACGCAGGGAAAGTCCCGCACCTGGCATAGAGGCCAGGTGCGATCGGCAAAGGAGGCGATCGATCATGACGACGACGACAGCGGTGGTGCGTCCGGGCGCGCGGGCGGCGGATCCGCCGCGCGCGGGCGGGCGCACCCGACGACGGCCGTCGCGCCAGTGGCGGATCCAGGAACGGTGGGCGTGGCTCTTCGTCGCCCTGCCCATGCTCCTGTTCGCGATCTTCGTGCTGATCCCGGCCGGGATGGCGCTCGTGCTGAGCTTCAGCAACTACTCGATCATCGGCGACACGGGCTGGGTCGGGATCGACAACTACACGAAGCTCTTCCTCGACCCGTACTTCTTCATCGCGCTGCGGAACACGGCCTGGTACACGCTGATGTTCGTCCCGCTGGGGCTGATCGTGGCCATCTCGACGGCGCTGCTCCTCAACCGGAACGTGCGCGTGGCAGGGCTCTTCCGCACGCTGTTCTACATCCCGGTCGTCTCCTCGACGGTCGCGACCGCGACCATCTGGTACTGGCTGCTCAACCCGCAGTTCGGGATGCTCAACGTGGCGCTCGGGTGGTTCGGGATCGACGGCCCGGCGTGGCTGTACGACTCCGCGTGGGCGATGCCGGCGATCGTGCTCATGAGCGTGTGGGCCGGTTTCGGCACCAACATGATGATCTACCTGGGCGGCCTGCAGGGGATCCCGCCGCAGCTGTACGAGTCGGCGCGCACGGACGGCGCGTCCGGGTGGCAGCAGTTCCGCTTCATCACGATGCCGAGCCTGTCGCGGACGACGTTCCTCGTCTCGACCCTGCTCGTCATCGGCGCGTTCCAGGTCTTCGACCAGGCCTACGTCCTCACCAAGGGTGGCCCGGGCAACTCGACCATCACGCTCGTCTACTACATCTACACGCAGGGCTTCGGGAACCTCGAGATGGGCTACGCGTCGGCCATCTCGTTCGTGCTGTTCGCGATCATCGCGGTCTTCGCGCTCATCAACGTGCGGATCACGGGAAGGGACAACACATGAGCGCGCAACCCGCTCCCAGCAACCCGCTCGTCACGACGACGTCGCGTGCGCGGGCGGCCGGCGGTGCCGCCTCCTCGCCGCCTCTGCCCATGAATGCCCGACGGCGCACGCCGAGCAGCCGGGTCCGCGCACTCGTGTGGTGGGTCGCCGTCGTCGTCGTGTCGGTCCTCACGGTCTTCCCGCTGCTGTGGACGCTCATCACGTCCCTGAAGCCGGCGGGCGACATCCTCTCCGGCGCTCTGGAGCTCATCCCGCGCGTCGTCACGCTCGAGAACTATCAGCGCGCCGTCACGGAGGTCCCGTTCGGCAGGTACTTCGTGAACTCGCTCGTGCTCGCGGTGGCGGGCGTGATCGCGAACCTGTTCTTCGGCTCGCTCGCCGGGTACGCGTTCGCGAAGCTGAAGTTCCGCGGGAAGAAGGCGCTCTTCGCGACCCTGCTCTCCTCGCTCATGATCCCCGGGATCGTGACGATGGTGCCGTCGTTCCTCGTGCTGCGGGCGTTCCCGCTGGCGGGCGGCAACAACATCCTCGGCCAGGGCGGCGTCGGCTTCCTCAACACCTACTGGGCGATCATCCTGCCCGGCGCGGCAGGCGCCTTCGCCGTCTTCTTCATGCGGCAGTTCTTCTCGACGATCCCCGACGAGCTCGGCGAGGCCGCGCGTATCGACGGCGCCTCGGAGTTCCGGATCTTCGCCCAGGTGTACCTGCCGCTGGCGAAGGCCGGAGCCGCCGTCCTCGGCATCCTCACCTTCCAGGCGGGCTGGAACAACTTCATGTGGCCGCTGATCGTGCTGAACGTCCAGGAGATGTGGACGGTGCAGGTGGGCCTGGCGTCGTTCATGACCGACTACGCGACCGACTACGGGCCCCTCATGGCCGGCACCGTGATCGCCAGCCTCCCGGTCCTGCTGCTGTTCGTGTTCGCCCAGCGCTACATCATCGAGGGAGTGGCACATGTCAACGCGCGTTAGTCGAAGGACGGTCCTCGGTGCGCTCGCCGCCGGGGGAGCCGGCGCCGGTCTCCTCGCCGCGTGCGGGGCGCCCAACCAGCCGCAGTTCGCGGCCTCCGGAGCGCGCATCCTCACCATGTGGGGCGGCTGGGCCGGCGATCAGGCGGGGCAGATCCAGACGCAGCTCGACGCGTTCAACGCCTCGCAGGGCGACTACGAGTTCCGGTACGTCCCGCAGGGCGCGATGGAGCAGAAGCTCCTCACGGGCATCGCTGGCGGGAACATCCCCGACCTCGTGCTCTGGGACCGTTGGCAGACGGCGAAGTACGCCCGGCGGGGTGCGCTGCAGTCGATCGACGCGTGGGCGGAGCGCGACGGGTTCGACCTCAACGCGTTCTTCCCGGAGTCGATGCGCGAGATGCAGGTCGAGGGCGAGACGTTCGGCCTGCCGCTGCTCGTGGACGCTCGCTCGATCTTCTACAACCGCGCGCACCTCGACGAGGCGGGCATCGCGCCACCGACCACGTGGGACGAGCTGGCCGACGCCGCTGAGGCGCTGACGACCCGGGAGGGCGGCGCGCTGAAGCGGGCCGGGTTCGAGATCCAGGACGTCGGGCTGTTCAGCATGTACATGTACCAGGCGGGCGGCGAGATGCTGGACGCCTCGTTCACGCGCACGGCGTTCGACGCGCCGGAGGGGCTGGACGTCCTGAGCTTCTGGGACGAGCTGCTCCACGAGCGTCAGGTGTACGAGCTCGGGTTCTCCGACGGGATCGACGCCTTCGCGCAGGGGATCGTCTCGATCAAGTACGACGGGCCGTGGCAGCTCCCCACCTGGGACGCTGTCGAGGGTCTCGAGTACGGGATCGTGCCGGCCGTGGCCGGGCCTCGCGGCGACCAGGGCGCCGGTCTCGGCGGCTTCGGGCTCATCATCCCGACCGGCGCGCCGGACCCCGAGGGTGCGTGGGAGCTCATGAAGTGGTGGGCGGGGGAGTCGGCGAACAACGTGGCGTTCAGCGAGATCAGCGGCTGGATCCCGGCCAACGTCGAGGCCGCGAACGATCCCTACTTCGTGGCCGACGAACGCTTCGCGCCGCTCGTGGAGACCATCTCCGTGGCACGGATCCGCCCACCCGTGCCCGGCTACTCCGACGTCGAGGGTCTCGCGCTCATCCCCGCCCTGCAGCAGGTGATGTCCGGGACCCTCTCGGGCGAGGCGGCGCTCGCGCAGGCGCGAGAGCAAGGCGACCGGATCCTGGAGGCCAATCGATGACGACGACGGCGGCGCTCACCTTTCGGCGGGTGGCACCTGGGGAGTGGCCGGGGCGTGCGGACGTGGCGCAGCTGAGCCTGTCCGAGCTGTGGTGGGCGCCCTGGCCCCAGCTGCTGCACAACACGCACCCGACGAGCGCCGCCGAGGACGAACGGGTCTTCAACTACTGGTGGCTGGCTCACGTGATCGACGTGCAGGTGGACGCGTACCTGCGCACCGGCGACGGCGCGTGGCTCGACGCCGCCCGGGATACGGCGTCGAACATCCGGACGCGCAACGGCGACAGCCTGTTCAACGACTACTTCGACGACATGCTCTGGTACGCGCTCGCGCTGCTCCGGGTGGCGGAGGCGACGCCGCCCGGAGCGGCGGGCGGCGGGCACGACGGCGTCATGCGCGACGTCGTCGCGCTGTGGGACCACGTGCTGGAGCACGGCTGGACCGACGTGCACGGGGAGTCGGTGAGCTGGCGCACGCAGCAGCCGGACTACAAGAACACGCCGGCCAACGGGCCGTTCATCATCCTCGGGGCCAGGCTCGCCCGCGTCACGGGTGACGCGACGTACCTGACGTGGGCGCAGCGGTCGATGGACTGGCTCGAGGCGCACCTCGTGGGTGACGACGGGTTCGTGGAGGACGGGCTCGGGCGGGAGGGCGGCGACGTCGTCGACACCCACTGGCGCTTCACGTACAACCAGGGGCTGTACATCGGGGCGTGCGTGGAGCTCGCCCGGGCGGCACGGCGAGGCGCCGGCAGTGAGGAACGAGCGCAGGAGGACCGCGACCGACGAGCGGCTGCGTGGCTCGACAAGGCGGAGCGCACGGCGCTGACGTCGATCCGCGAGCTCGCGACCGACGGCGTCTTCCGCCGCGAGGGCAACCTCGCGCCGGACGACGTGCCGGAGGCCGACGGCGGCGACGTCGGGCTCTTCAAGGGGATCTGGTACCGGTACGCGGCGCAGCTGCTGGCCGAGCGGGACGTGCCGGGGGTGGCGGCGTTCGTGCGCTCCAGCACAGACGCGCTCTGGGCGCATGCCCGGATCCCGGCCCCCACTCCTTCGCGAGAGGAAGTTGGTGCCACCGCGAGAGGAAGTTTGCGCAACGGCGAGAGGATCTCTGCGGCCGCCGCCTCGGCCGGGGCTCCCGGCGAGCTCCTCCGGGCCGGGGACGACTGGACCCGGCCCGCGCCGCCGACGGTCGGCTACTCCACGCAGCTCAGCGCCGTGATGGCGCTGGAGGTGCGTGCGCTCCTCGAGGCGTGATCTTGCCCGACGCCGACGCCGACGCCGACGCCGACGCGGTCAGTCGCTGACGTGCGCGACGCCGGGGCGCCCCGACTCGACGAACACCGTCGCTCGCGTCGTGATCGGGGCGCCCGGGCTCGTGACGTAGGGGACGATGCGGTACTCCGTGTGCATCTCGTCCCTCCCGAGCCGGCACACCTGGTATCCCCGCTGCGCATTGTGGAAGCGCAGGTGAGGATTCTCCGCCAGCCACACGGTGCCGGTGCCGTCCATGTCGGATCCGTCCTTGCCCGACGTCAACGACGTGCCGAGGAACTCCGTGCCGACTGTCGGCGAGCCCTCGTCCGCGAAGCTGAGCTTGAGGTCCGCCGCCGCGCTCCGGTGTGCGTCGCCGGAGAGCACGACGAAGTTGTCGACGTCGCGCTCTGCCAGACCGTCGAACAGACGCTGGCGGGCGGCGGCGTACCCGGGCCACGGATCGGTGCCGTACCGCTCGCCCGGACCCGTGACCGTGTCGGCGTCGAACATGAAGACCTGGCTGCCCAGCACCTTCCAGCGCGCTGTGGCAGCCCCGAGACCGGCCAGCAGCCACGCCTCCTGCTCCGGACCGAGGATCTGGCGCTCGGGGTTCCACCGGTCGGCCTGATCCGTGACCTGCGGATCCCGGAAGCGCCGGGTGTCGAGCACGTCGAGCTGCAGCATGTCGCCGAACACGAGCCGCCGGAAGACCTGCATCTCCGGACCTCGGGGCATGGAGGAGCGGCGAAGCGGAAGGTTCTCCCAGTACGCCTGGTACGCGGCGGCGCGCCGCTGCCGGAAGACTGCCGGGTCCTGGTCCGGTTCGTCGTCCGGCTCCGAGTGGTCGCCCGCCCAGTTGTTCTCCAGGTCGTGGTCGTCGGGCGCGACGATCCACGGGTGGGCGTGGTGGGCCGCCTGAAGGTCGGCGTCGAGCTTGTACTGGGAGTACCGGAGGCGGTAGTCGGTCAGCGAGTAGAGCTCCACCGCCGGGAGGTGGGCGCGGCCGATGTCGCCTGCCGCGTCCCCCTCGTAGATGTAGTCACCGAGGTGCACGAGGAAGTCGACGTCCTCGTGGGCCAGGTGTCGCAGCGCCGTGAAGAAGCCGACCGAGTAGTTCTGGCAGCTCGCGAACGCGAACCTGAGCTCGCGCAGGCGCGCCCCGGGCGCGGGAGCTGTCCGTGTCCGGCCCGCGGGGCTCGCCTGGCCGTTGGCGCGGAACCGGTACCAGTACGTGTGGTCCGGTCTCAGTCCGTGCACCTCGGCGTGGACGCTGTGAGCCCACGCGGCGCTGGCGTGCTCGACCCCCCGGCGCACGATCCGGCGGAACCGCTCGTCCTCGGCCACCTCCCACGTGACGGGGACGACGCGGTCGGGCATGCCTCCGCGGCCGTCGGTCGCGAGCGGGTCGGGGGCGAGCCGGGTCCAGAGCACGACGCCGTCCGGGTGCGGGTCGCCGGAGGCGACCCCGAGCGTGAAGAGCGGGTCACGCGGCACGGGCCCGGCGGGAGCGGCGACGGCGGGCGCCGCGGCGGCGACGACGGCGCCGCTCGAGGCGACCCCGGCGATCGTCAGGAAGGAACGGCGGGCGAGGGTGGACGTCGGTGCTGGCACGGTGGGCCTCCGGTTCATCGTCGATCCGTACTACTGCGGTCTGTCGAACGTGTCGGGCGGCGGCGTCGTACGACGCGGGATCAGCGCACCGACGTCGGCGAGCCAGGAGTCGAGCGTCACCGACAGCCGGGCGACGACGTCGCGGCGCCGGCCGCTGACGTCGTGGCTTTCCGACACGTCGGCGACGACGTCGAACAGCTCGTCGTGCTCGATCCCGAAGTGGCGCACGAGCTTCCAGCGGCCGTCCCGGACGGCTGCCGACGGTGCGCCGCCCTGGTTCGAGTAGTGCGGGTAGTGCCAGAAGATCGGGCCGCGGTCCAGTGGTGCGCCCTGCCACGCCGGCCACAGGTTCACGCCGTCGACGTGCTGCTCGGGTAGCTGGGTGAGCCCGGCAGCAGCAAGCAGCGTCGGGTAGAAGTCCGGTGACGTGAAGGGCAGGTCGGACCGTGCGCCGGCGGGGACCCGGCCGGGCCAGGAGACGATCGTCGGTACGCGGGTTCCGCCGTCGGCCATCCAGCCCTTGCCCTCGCTGAGGGGCGCGTTGCACGTGGGTGAGCCCTCAGCCGTGGAGAGGCCGCCGTTGTCCGACGTGAAGACGATCAGTGTGTCGTCGAGCTTCCCGACGTCCCGGAGTGCGGTCACGAGGCGGCCGACGGCGCCGTCGAGCGTCTCCAGCATCGCCGCGTACGTGGGGTCCGACTGGATGCGACGACGGCGCACCCGTTCGGACCGCAGGTGCCGGGCGGGCATGTGCTCGCCCGCCTCGACGGCGTCAGGCCCGTGGGTGGGCAGGCCGAGGGTCTCGGCCTTGTGCCGGTACTTCTCGACGAGGTGCGCGGGCGCCTCGATCGGCGTGTGCACCGCGTAGTGCCACAGGTTGAGGAGGAACGGGGCGTCGTCGCTGCTCCGCACGAGGTCGACGGCCACGTCCGTCAGGCGGTCCGTGAGGAACTCGCCGTCGGGTGCGTCCTCGAGCGCGCCGATACCGTAGGGCGCGTAGTAGCTGACCGGGGAGCCGCTCGCCGAGCCGCCGACGTTGAGGTCGAACCCGTGGTGCTCCGGCAGGTGGCGGCCGCCGCCGAGATGCCACTTGCCGACGTGCCAGGTGCGGTAGCCACCCGCCCTGAGAGCTCGTGCCAGTGCGTACTCGTCCTGGGGGAGCCCGTGGAAGTACGGGACGTCCCTGAGCGCTCCGATGGCGTGCCCGCCGATCCAGTTCGTCACGCCGACGCGGGCCGGGTACTTCCCGGTGAGGAGACTCGCGCGCGTGGGCGAGCAGACGGGAGCCGCCGCGTAGGAGTGGGTGAACCGCGTACCGCTCGCGGCCAGCGCGTCGATGTGCGGCGTCTCGTAGAACGTCGAGCCGAAGCAGCCGAGGTCCCGCCACCCCAGGTCGTCCACGACCACCAGCACGATGTTGGGGCGGTCCGGCTCGGGTACGCGCACCTGCTCGTTCGACGCCGTCATTTCACGGCTCCGGACATGACGTCACCGCGGAACCACCGCTGCGCCCAGAGGAAGAGCGCGACCACCGGGATGCTGATCACGAGGACCACCGCCATCAGGTAGTTCCACTGGGTCGAGTGCTCCTGGAAGAACGAGGTCAGCCCGAGCTGGAGCGTGCGCTGCTCCACCGAGCGCGTCATCACGAGAGGCCAGAGGAAGTCGTTCCAGGCGCTCTGCAGGGCGAAGATCGCGACGACCGCGACGGCGGGCAGCACCAGCGGCGTGTAGATCCGCCAGAAGATCGCGAGCTCTCCTGCGCCGTCGACGCGTGCGGCGTCGGCTAGCTCGTCAGGGAGGTCCTTGTAGAACTGGCGCATGAGGAAGATCGCCAGGGCGCTGATGAGGTGGGGGATTACGAGGCCGGGGAGCGAGTCGACCAGGCCCTGACCGCCCTGCCCGAGGATGTCGTTGCCCCCGACGAGCGGCAGGCGTGCCGCGAGCACGAACAGCGGCACCATGATGATCTCCGGCGGCACGACGAGCAGCGCGATGAGCAGGACCAGGTGGCTCCGGGCGCCGGGCACGGGGAGCTTCGCGAGCGCGTACCCGGCGGTCATCGCGAGCGCGACCTGGACCACCGTCGAGACCACGGCGACGACGATGCTGTTGATCGCGAACCGGCCGAACTCCTGCTGCGCGAAGGCGTCGACGAAGTTCGACCACGCGAGGCCGTCGGGCACCTTCCCGATGGCCTGGCCGGTGGGCGTCACGGCGGCGAGGAGGACGTACGCCATCGGCAGCACGTACGCGGCCGTCAGTGCCAGGCCGATGAGGTACCAGTACCACCGGGGGGTCTCCCGTGACCGTCGCCGGCTCATGCGGACCTCCGCGCGCTCGCCTGGCGGTAGCCGACGAGGCGGGCAGCCCCGGCGACGACCGCGACGGTGCCGAAGAGCAGCACGGCGATCGCCGAGGCCTTGCCGAAGGCGAGGCCGCTGAAGGCCTCCTGGTACATCAGGTACACGATCGTGCGGGTCGCGTTCACGGGTCCGCCGCCCGTCATCACGTAGGCCTGCGTGAACATCTGGAGCGCACCGAGGAACCAGGTGATGAGGACGAACACCGTCGCGGAACGGATCTGGGGGAGCGTCACGTGGGCGAAACGCCGGACGGGACCCGCGCCGTCGACCTCCGCCGCCTCGAGCAGCTCCCGAGGGACGGCCTGGAGCGCCGCGAGCAGGATGATCATGAAGTACCCGAGGTTGCGCCACAGGCTCATCGCGATGATCGACGGCATCGCGAGGTCGATGTCGGTGAGGAAGTGGATCGGCTCGCCCCGCACGGCCTCGCTCAGCTGGCTGAACGGCCCCGCGACCGGGTCGAAGAGCAGTGTCCACACGAGGGCGACGACGACGTAGGACGCCCCCTGCGGGAGGTACACCAGCGTGCGCATCAGTGGCCCGCCGTGCAACGCCCGGTTGAAGAGCACAGCCACGAACATCGCGACGACGATGCCGATGCCGACCTGGCCGAGGGCGAACTCGACGGTGTTTCCGACGGCGGTCCAGAACACGTCGTCGGCGAGGACGCTCCGGTAGTTGTCCAGGCCGACGAACTGGGGCGGATTGATGAGGTCGTAGCGCGTGAGGCTCAGGCCGACGGCCACCGCGAGGGGGACGAGGATCGTCAGCCAGATGAGGCCGAACCCTGGTGCCGCGAGGGCGATCGCGGCACGGCGACGCCGGAGGTCGAGTGTGCTCGAGGAGTGGACCTCAGACGCCATTGATCTCGTCGATCGTGGCGTCCAGGTCGGCGAGCACGCGTTCGACGTCGTCGGGGTTGCGGATCGCGTCCTGCATGGCGGTGTTGATCTCTGGTGCGATCTGGAGCATGTTCGGGTGCGCCGGCTGCGGCACGATGTGCTCCGCGGCCTCGATGAACCCCGGCGGCGTGTCCGTGAGGTACTCGGCGTCTGTGAGGTCGCTGCGAGCGGGGAGCCCGCCGAAGAGCGCGTCGAGCTGTTCCACGTTCGCGCGGGACAGCATGTGCTCGACGAGCTGCCAGGAGCCGTCGGGGTCGTCGGTCGACGCAGCGATGCCCAGCTTGTTGATCCAGGCGCTCGTCACCGGCGAACCGCTCGGTCCGATGAGCGGTGGCCCCGCCACGAGCTGCTCGACGATCTCAGGCGCGTTGTCGACGGCGTTGCGGACCGTGAAGGTGCCGGTGTACGTCATCGCCGCCTGGCCCGCGACGAGCGCGCGCGGTCCGGTGCCCTGGTCCTGCATGTTCACGTCGGCGAGGCCGTCCCGGTAGAACCCCGTCAGGTACTCGAGCGCCAGGACCCCGGGTTCGGAGGAGAACTGCGCCTTTCCCGACTCGTCGTAGTAGGTGCCGCCCGCCTGCAGCAGGAGCTGGGCGAACGTCTGCTGCAGGCCGATGCTCTGGTCCTGGCCCCAGTCGACGGCGGCAGTGACGCCCTCGACTCGGGCGGCCTGGATCTGCTCCGCGAGGGAACGGAACTCCTCCCAGGTCCTCGGCAGGGAGCTCGGGTCGGCGCCCGCCTGCTCGAGGAGGTCGGCGCGGTAGAGCGTGGTGCGCGTGTCGGAGTAGAGCGGGAGGGCATACTGCGAGCCGTCGAACGCGCCGTCCTCGATCATCCCGGGGTAGAAGCTGTCGAGGTCGCCCCAGGACGCCACGTGGTCGTCGAGCGCGAGGAGGGCGCCCCGGTCCGCGAGCGGCGCCGTCCAGATGCCGCCGATGAGGAGCACGTCCGCCAGCGTTCCGGTACCGGCGGCCGTGGTGACCTGCTGGAACGCGGAGCCCCAGTCCACCTTCTCGAGGGTGACCGTGTAGCCGCTCGAATCGGCGAACTCGGGCAGCAGGGTCTCGTTGACGAACGTGTCGAGCTCGGGGCTGCCGCCGATGAGCAGCAGCTTCAGCTCGCCGCCCTCGCCGTTCCCGGAGCTACTCCCGCCGTTGCCGCCACTGCTGCAGGCCGCGAGGAATGCCGCGGCGGATGCGGCGCCGGCGCCGAGGACGGTCCGCCGGGCGAGCGGTGTCCCCGAGATGGATCGGCTCATGGGTGGTCCTCACAGACGTCGTCGGCCGTGTCTACGGATTTAGTAAGATGCTGTAACTATATGGCGAAGCCCGGAACCGATGTCAAGACCCGGACCCGGATGCGGAACGATGGGCGCGGGAAGGAGGTCGGGCATGCGGGAGGGCTCGATCAACGCGGCGGCGTCGCAGCTGCAGATGCGCCGTCACAACCTCTCCCTGGCCTTGCGCGCGATCCTGGACGACGGTCAGGCGACACGCGCTGAGCTGGCACGTCGGTTGGGTCTGTCGAAGCCGGCGGTCACCCGCATCGTCGGCGATCTTCTGGCCGCCGGGTACGTGGCCGAGGTCGGGCCGGAGGCAGCGAACGGCAGGGGGCGACCGGGATCACGCCTCGTTCCCCACGACGACGCGCACGCGTTCCTCGGTGTCGACATCCGACTCGACCGACTGGTGGCGCAGGCTCGCACGCTGACCGGAGCGGTCCTGGCCGAGGCGACGGCACCCGGCCCGATCCCGGCCACCTCGGAGGACCTCGTGCAGAGCGTGACGACGTTGCTCCGACGAGTGACGGAGCCGCTCGAACGGCCTGTAGGTGGTGTGGGCGTCGCCGTCGGCGGGACCGTCGACGACGCCGCCGGCCGGATCGTGCGCACGGCCCATCTGGCATGGCGTGACGTCCCGATCGCCCGACGCCTGCGCGAGGCGGTCGGGGACGACGCCGTCCCGGTCCGCCTCGCCGACGCCGCACGGTGCGCGGCGTCGGCGAACTGGCGCGAGGTCTCCGGCGATCCGGCCGCCGCCGACCTCCTCCACCTGCAGCTGGGCGTCGGTGCGGGAACGGGCTGGATCGACCGTCAGACCGGGGCACCGCACCCGAGGCTGCCCGCGCCGATCACTCACCTCCCGATCGACCCGAACGGTGAGCGGTGCCCGTGCGGTGCGCGCGGATGCCTCGACGTGATGGCGGGCTTCCCGGCGTTCGTACAGCTTGCCGGCGTGGAGGCGCCGACGCCCAGCGGAGATCACACGGTGATGCGGGACTACTGCGCGCTGGTCCTCGAGCGCGCGCAGCGGGGCGACGAGCGGGCCGCGGAGGCCATCCGGCTCGTGGCGACGCGTATCGCGGAGGCGGCGTCGATCCTCATCCTGACCTTCGCGCCGACGCGGTTCACGCTCGGGGGCTACCCGCTCATGCTGGGGGAGTCGTTCCGGTCGGCCTTCCTCAGCGGTATCCGCCCGAGGGTGCCCGAGATCGAGGCCACGCTGGTCAGTACCGGCCTGGGCGACGAGGCGTCCCTCGTGGGGGCGTACCTGCTCGGCGTCGCTGCGATGGCGGATGATCCGCTGAGGCTCCTGCGCTGACGCTCAGCCCGCCATGGTGGGCATGTCCGGGAGGTCGTACATCGCGACGAGGTACGGGTGGTCCTCCCGGTAGGACGTCAGAGGCTGGGCGTCCTCCACCCGGCCCTGCGGCCGCCGTCCCGCACCGACGACGCCGAGGCGCGCGTCTCCCAGATCCGCGCGGATCGTCTCGGCGACGGCCTCGAGACGCGCGACGACGTCGGGATGGTCCGCTGCGACGTCGTGCGTCTCGGCGGCGTCCGTGCGCAGGTCGTACAGCTCCCGCATCGGGTCGCGGCGCTTGGACAGGTGGAGCTTCCAGTCCCCGACCCGCACGGCCTCGAGGTCGTCCATGTAGTAGTAGGCGAACGTCTCATTCGGGGCGGGCCCGGCGCCCGTGAGCAGCGCCGTGAGGTCGACGCCGTCGACCGGCCGGGCCGGATCCGCCCAGTCCGCCGCGCCGGCGACGGCGGCGAACGTCGGCAGCAGGTCGATGGAGCGCGTGACGGCGTCGCACACGCCTCCCGCGGGGATCGCGGCGGGCCAGCGCACCACGCACGCCACGCGCTGGCCGCCCTCCCAGGTCTGCGCCTTGTGGCCGCGGAGCGGGTCGTTGCTGCCGCCCTCGCCGCGGGCCCGGGAGCCGTTGTCGCTCGTGAACACGACGATCGTGTTCTCCTCCAGCCCGAGGCGGCGCAGCGTGTCCATGACGACGCCCGTGCTCCAGTCGAGGGCGGCGACCGCGCCGCCGTAGCCGCCGTTGCGCGACGCCGCGAGGAACGGCGCCGGGACGAACAGCGGCACGTGGACGTACATGTGCGCGAGGTAGAGGAAGAACGGCTGGTGGGCGTTCTCCTCGATGAAGCGCGTCGCGGCCACCGTGTACCGCTCCGTGAGCGAGCGCTGGTCGGGCTGCTCCTGGACCACGCTCTCGCCGGACATCAGCGGGAGCGGTGGCCAGTCCTCGTGCTCGCGCTGGCGCCCCATGTCGTTGCTGAACGGGATGCCGAAGTAGCTGTCGAAGCCGTGCCGGGTCGGGAGGAACTCCGGCTGGTCGCCGCAGTGCCACTTGCCGATGGCGGCGGTGGCGTACCCGGCGTCGCCGAGCACCCGGGCCATGGTGCGCTCGGCGGGGTCGAGGCCCACGGGGTCGCCGGGGAACAGCACCGGACGGCCGACGAACTCGCCGAATCCGATGCGCGGCGGGTAGCAGCCCGTCAGCATCCCCCCGCGGGACGGGGAGCAGACCGGCGATGCCATGTAGAAGTCCGTGAGCCGGACTCCCTCAGCGGCGAGCCGGTCGAGGTGCGGCGTGTCGTTGCGCATGGAGCCGTAGCACCCCAGGTCGCCGTACCCCAGGTCGTCGGCGTTGATCAGGACGATGTTCGGGCGCTGGGTCACGAGCACAGATCCTCTCGCGGACGCGCAGGGATCCTCTCGCGGACGCGCAGGGATCCTCTCGCGGACGCGCAGGGATCCTCTCGCGGACGGGGTCGGGTCAGCGGACGGGAGCGGCTGCCGTGGAGCGCCCCTCGACGATCCGCACGGGGATCGTGTCCTGGGCGACGACGCCGCGCTCGCGCAGCTGCGCCGTCACGAGCTCGAGGGCGTGCGTGCCGATGCCGTGCTGGTCCTGCTCGACGTGCGTGAACGGCATCGCGGCGTCGGCGAACTCCGGGGGCGCGTCGAAGCAGATGATGGACAGCTCGTCCGGCACGGACCGGCCGAGCTCGCGGGCCGCCCGAAGCAGGATGCGCGCGGAGTGGTACTCGGTGACGACGCACCCCGTGATGTCCGGGTGCTCCCGCAGGAAGGCGACGAGGCGGGCGACGTCGTCCTCGGCGGTGGTGGTCGCCCCGGGCACGACGGACAGGACGCCGTCGTAGACGCTGGTCGGTTCGAGCTTGACGTGGTGGGCGGCGTGCGCGGCGACGAACCCGCGCCGGCGCTCGTCCAGCGACGAGATCGCGTTCGGCGAGAGCACGAGCGCGAGCCGGTGATGACCCAGGCCGAAGAGGTACTCGGCGGCGAGCCGTCCCCCGGCGACGTTGTCGGACGTCACGGTGCTCACCGGCATGCCCGTGAGCGTGCGGTCGACGATGACGAGCGGGAACCGCTGCCCCACGAGGCTGACCACGGCCGGGGGGATGAACTGCGACGACGACGGCAGCAGGACGAGCGCGTCGATCCCGCTCTCCAACTGGTCCTCGATGAGGCGTTCCTCGAGCTCCGCGGCGCCGCTCGACGTCGCGACGAGGACGTGCGCGCGGTGCCGCGAGGCGTCGAGCATGCCCGCCAGCAGCTGCGTGCCGAACGCGTCGTCGAAGCCCGGCACCACGTACCCGATCAGGGGGAGGCGCGTCTCCGCCTCCTCGGCGCCGGGAGAGCGTGAGACGACGACGGTGCCGATGCGCGGCCGGCGCGAGACGTACCCCTCGTCGCGGAGCATGTCGAGCGCGCGCTTCACCGTGATGGCGCTGACCGAGAACTCCTCGGTCAGGTCGGACTGCGAGGGTAGGCGCTGCCCCACCGACCACTCGCCGTCCGCGATGCGGCGACGCAGCGTCTCGTGGACCTGCGCATACAGCGCTTCCGTCATGTGTCACCTCTGCTGCGCGCAATGAATATGCCGGTTTCGCATCCTCCCACGGCGCGGCAGGGGGTGCCGATCATGGGCGCCGACGCGCCGCCCGGCCCTAGGGTGAGCGCAGCGACGACGAAGGGGAGTGTCGTGACGATGGCGGGGGACGGCGCGCACGTGCGCGCGACGCTGCATGTGGACGGCTCGGGTGAGGTGCACATCGGCGACGCCGTGCATCCGTTGCGCGGGGACGGTCTGGCCGGTGGGCGGCAACGGCTGAGCGAGGTGCTCGTCGCGCACGCACGGACGAGCGGGCCGGGCGGTGTCCGGGCGCTCGTCGACGACCCGGAGGGGACGTGGCACCTCCACGTCTCTCCGGACGGACGGGTCGAGGAGGTGCGCCGGCCCGACGAGGCGACGACCGACACGCCGCCCGACGGCATCGACGTGACGAGGGTCCGCACACCGGGGGTCACCGTCAACCGTGCCGCGGGCGGCACGGCCAGCGACTTCGCCGGACGTCTCAACCTCCCGCCCTCCCCTCGTGCGGCCCCGCCGACGACGGCGCCCGCGGCCGAGGCGGTCGCGTCGCCACCCGCTGCCGACGCGCACCCCGCGCCCCGGCCGCCGGCCGCCGAGCCGCAGCCCGCCTCCCGGCAACCAGCCGAGCCGCAGCCCGCGCCGGCGGCCACCCTCCCGACGCACGGGACGCCGTCGTCGTCCCCCGCTCAGGCGCCCTACCCGCAGCCCTCCGCGCAGGCGGCGCCGGTCGCGCCCCCGGCACCAGTTGCGCCCCCCAGCGCGCCGGAGGCGGCGCCGAGCCGATCGTTCCTGACGTCGACGACGCGCGAGGAGCCGGCCAGGTCCGGTGTGCGCGGCGGGCTGAACCGCGTGGGCTTCAAGCTCGCCCCGGGGCAGAAGGAGCAGGGCCTGCGGGCCGCGGTCCGCGCGATGAGCCAGCACTGGCCGGGACCTCGGACGATCAGCGTGGTGAACGGCAAGGGCGGTGCCGGCAAGACGACCGACACGATCATGCTCGCCGCGATGTTCGCCACGTACGGCGGCTCCGGCGTCCTCGCGTGGGACAACAACGACACGCGCGGCACGCTCGGCTGGCGCACCGAGCAGGGCAGCCACGACGCGTCGATCATGGACCTGCTCCCGCATGTCGAGCGGCTGCTCTCACCGGACGCGAACGCCTCGGACCTCGCGTACTTCGTGCACCACCAGGTCAGCGACAAGTACGACGTGCTGCGCTCGCGGCCCGAGGTGCTCGCCACGCAGCAGCGCATGACGGCGGAGGCGTTCGACGCCGTGCACCGCGTGGCGGCGAAGTACTACCGGCTCATCCTCGTGGACTCGGGCAACGACGAGTCGGCCGAGCGGTGGCTGCAGATGGTCGAGCGGACCGACCAGCTCGTCGTGGCGACGTCCACGCTCGAGGAGCACGCCGAGGCGGGCCGGCTGCTGCTGCTCGAGCTCGCCGAACGCGGCGAGAGGGCAGCCGCACTGGCGGCGAACGCCGTCGTCATCGTGTCGCACGCGGATCGCGACGAGGCCGCACCCGCGCACATCGCTGACGGCTTCCGGCGGATCGCGCGGGACGTCGTCGCCATCCCGTACGACCACGGGATGCGGGCGCGGCCCCTGCGGTTCGGGTCGCTGCGCGGCGAGACCCGCGACGCGTGGCTGCGCGCGGGCGCGGCGGTGGCCGCCGGGCTCTGACGCGGTCCGCCGGCGCGTCGGGGCTGGCGCCGCACGTCGTCCGACCCGGCGGTCCGGACCCGGCGGTCCGGCGCCGGCGGAGCTACCCGACGATCCGACCGGAGGCGTCGAGCTCGAGGGTGACGACGTCGTCGTACGTCCGCCGTTCGGTGCGCACGACCTCGTACTCCGAGTCGAGCACCGGGAAGACGTACACCGGCGTGAACGTGACGGTGGCGCCGGTCGACGTGCGCCGCACGTCGACCTCCAGGTGGCCGTAGTGCTTGCCGCCGTCGATGAGCTGCGGGACGCCGTCGACGACGGCCCACTGCTCGGCCTCGTGCTGGTCGGCGGTCCACTGGCTGAACTCGTTGTAGGACAGCAGCGGGTCGGCGAACGAGCCGCCGTCGCGGCGCTCGCCGCGCAACCCGTCGCCGGAGACGCCGACGTCGTAGTAGCCCACGCCCACGCCGTCGCCGTCCGCGTCGACGAGGCTGCGCTCGAACATCTCGCTGTGCCCGGAGATCACCGCCGTGACGCCGTACCGCTCGAACATGTCGTGGTAGATCCGCATCGGGGTCCCGCCCTGGCCGGACGTGTCGGCGTGGTACATCGGCAGCCCGTGCTCGCCGCTGCTGTACGGCACGTGGTGGAACTGCACGAACACGATCTGGCCGGCGGCCCGCGCGTCGGCGAGGTTGGCCTCGGCCCAGGTCCACTGCGCGCTGCCCGGGTGGAAGTCGGCGAGATCCGTGCCGCCCGCGGCCTCGTACTCGGCCCGCGTGAAGTTGTTCTGCGTGTCGGTTCCCGGGCCGAAGTACTCGCGGCCTTCCGCCTGCTCGTCCTCCGGGTAGTTGGCCGGTGCGTCGTCCGGCACGCCGTTGTTGGCATCGAGCGTGAGCACGGTGATCGGGCCGTAGTCGATCCGGTAGAAGGAGTCGGTCAGCTCGGGGTGGCCGTTGCCCGGCGCGTCGAAGTACGCGTGGTACTTCGCCCGGGACTGCACCACGATCGACCTGTCCTCCGGTGTCCCGTACCCGCCGTTGAGCGCGCCGAAGCTCTCCCAGTTGCCGAAGGCGGGCAGCACCGGTGTGCTGGAGAGGCCGCTGCCGGCGGAGCCTGCGTTGTGACGGAACCACTCGTCCCAGCCGGGCTGGTAGCCGCCGCCCTGCACGAGGTCGCCGGTGTTCAGCACGAAGTCCGGGTCTCGTGCGTCGACGACGTCGAGGTTCCTCCGGTAGCCGTCGTCCTCGGTCAGGGCGTACCGCAGCACGTCCTCGCCGAGGAGCTGCGCCGTCCCGAACGTCTCGGCCCACGCGCTGCCCTGGGCCGCCGGGCGGTTCTCGCCGCCGAGCCCCGGCGCCCACTCGCGGTACTGCACGCGACCGCGCGGCTCGGTCTCGGAGTCGGACATCGCGATGAAGCGGATCGAGTCCCAGTCGTCCGCCGCGGGCGCGGTGTGGAACCGTTCCGTGAACCGGCTGCGCCCCTGGTGGACCGTGTACTCGTACGTCGTCCCCGGTTCGAGGTCGGTGAGGTCGAGGACGTGCTTGAAGCTGCCACCGTCCAGGAGCCACGACCCCGGTTCGAGCCCGGCGATCTCCTCGTCGAGCTCCGCCTGGGTGTACTCGAGGACCGGCTGTTCCTCCGGCGTCGTGCGCCACACGCGCGTGCGCGGATGGCCGTCCACCGCGCGGAGGCGGAGCAGCCCGGGCCGGTCCGTCGTCGAGAACCACGTGACGCTCATCGACGTGCTCGACGGGTTCTGCAGGTACGGGTTGACGCGGAAGTCCTCGTCGTGGCGCGGAGGGCCGGCCCAGGACGGCGCGGCGAGCAATGCGAGCGCGAGGAGCGCGGCGACGACGGCGGAGAGCGTGCGGCGGAGCGAACGGTGCATGAGCCCCTCGATTCGGCGACGGCGCTGACCTCTGGCCCTGGGAGGCGACCCTGCCACAGGTCGCCGCCCCGGACTAGAGGGGACGACCCATCCCGCGCCGCGACCGCCAGGCTGACGACGTCGCTCCGCGTGCGCCGTCGCGTCAGTCGTCCAGGTGCTCCACGAGCTGCGCGGCCAGGCCGGTGTACGCCGCGGGCGTGAGCGCGAGCAGGCGCGCGGCGACGTCGTCGGGCAGGCCGAGCCCGGACACGAACTCCCGCATCCGCGCACCGTCGACGCGCTGCCCGCGCGTGAGGTCCTTGAGGCGCTCGTACGGGTCGGCCATCCCGGGCACGCCGGCCACCGACGCCGCACGCATCGCCGACTGCACGGCCTCGCCGAGCACCTCCCAGTTGGCGTCGAGGTCGCGGGCCATCGCGTCGGCGTCGACGTCGAGGCCGGCGAGCCCCCGTGTCACGTTCGACAGGGCCACGAGCGAGTGTCCGAGCGCGACGCCGATCGTGCGCTGCGTCGAGGAGTCGGTGAGGTCGCGCTGGAGCCGCGAGGTGACGAGGGTCGCCGACAGGTTGTCGAGCAGCGCGTTCGCCACCTCGGTGTTCGCCTCGGCGTTCTCGAACCGGATGGGGTTGACCTTGTGCGGCATGGTCGACGACCCCGTGGACCCCTGCGCCGCGAGGCGCTGCCGGAAGTAGCCCATCGAGATGTAGGTCCAGACGTCGGTCGCGACGTTGTGCAGGATGCGGTTGAACCGTGCGACGTCGGCGTATAGCTCGGCCTGCCAGTCGTGCGACTCGATCTGCGTGGTCAGCGGGTTCCACTCGAGGCCGAGCCGCTCCACGAACGTGCGGGCGACGCGCTGCCAGTCCGTGCCGGGGACGGCGACGGCGTGCGCCCCGTAGGTGCCTGTCGCACCGTTGATCTTCCCGAGGTAGGCGTCGCCCTCGATGCGGGTGAGCTGGCGGCGCAGGCGGTGTGCGCTGACCGCGAGCTCCTTGCCGAGCGTGACGGGCGTGGCCGGCTGCCCGTGCGTGTGGGCGAGCATCGGGACGGTGGCGTTCTCGCGCGCGAGGTCGGCGACGGCGCCGGCGAGCCGGTGCGCGGCCGGGAGCCAGACGTCCTGCATCGCCGACCGGATCGTCAGCGCGTAGGAGAGGTTGTTGATGTCCTCGCTCGTGCAGAAGATGTGCACGAGCTCGGACGCCGCCGGCAGGGACGTCTCGCCCAGCACCTCGGGCGCCCGGACGAGGCGCCGCTTGAGGAAGTACTCGACGGCCTTGACGTCGTGCAGCGTCTCGGCCTCGATCTCGGCGAGCTCCGCGATCTCGGCAGGGCCGAATCCGGCGACGACGTCGCGCACGTAGGACTTCTCGGCGTCCGTGAGCGTGGGCGCGCCCGGCACGGCTCCCGTCTCCGTGAGGTGGATGAGCCACTCGACCTCGACGTGCACGCGCGCCCGGTTGAGCGCCGCCTCCGACAGGTGGTCGACGAGCGGGGCGACGGCGGCCCGGTAGCGCCCGTCGAGCGGGCCGAGCGGGATGGGGGGCTCGGCGTCGGCCAGGCGGGTCCAGTGGTGTGCTGCGGGAGTCTCGGCCACGGGGCCATCATCCCAGGCCGCGGCGTCGCCGTGCTGACGGATCCGGCGCCGGGGCCGACGGGCCGTGTGGTTGTCCCTCCCTCGGGTGTGGTCCGTGTGGTTCTTCCTCCCTCAGGCGTGGACCGTGTGGTTGTTCCTCCCTCCGGGCCGTTTCGCGGGAGGTACCGCACGGTGGGGGCCGCCGTCACGTGACCAACGACGCGTTCGCCGTCGAGCACATCCGCGCCGTGGGCGACCAGGATGGAAGTAGAGGACCGTTTCAGGCCTCCACATCGGGCACTGTGGTCGCATGCACTCGATCGAAGGAGAGAAGACGATGAGCAACCACGTCCCCGAGGGGTACACCGCTGTCGCGCCGTGGGTCGTCACCGACGACACCGGAGCGTTCCTCGACTTCGTCGCCGCGGCGTTCGACGGCGAGGAGCTGGCCCGGGTCCCGGTCGAGGACGGCTCCATCGGGCACGGCGAGATCCGGGTGGGTGACACGGTGGTCCTCGCGTTCGACAGGCGCCCGGAGTGGCCGGTGATGCCGTCGCTGCTGCGCGTGTTCGTGCCCGACGCCGACGTCGCCTTCTCCCGCGCGGTGGAGGCCGGCGCGCGGGTCGTCACGGAGCTCGACGACAACGCGTTCGGGCAGCGCGGCGGCCGCGTGCGCGACCCGTTCGGCAACATCTGGTGGGTGACGGCGCACGTGGAGGACCTGTCCGAGGAGGTCATGTGGGCGCGTCTGCAGGAACCGGTCTACGCGGAGGGCATGCGGGTGGCGCAGGAGACGCTCGACGCCGAGCTGAGCGGCCGCGCGACCGGGCGCAGCAGCGCGCCGCTGCGGGACGCGTAGTCGGGGACGTGGGGCCGGGTGAGTCGGGCGGGGCCCGGCGGCCCGGCCGCTCGGCGGCCCCGGCGTGCCGACGCCGCTCGGGGTCGCCGGCGTCACCCGCCGGCCAGCTCCCGTGCCCAGGCGCGCATGCCGGCGGGCCCGGACCCCTCGGCATACCCCGCGAACTGACGGCGGACGGCGTCGCCCTGGAACCCGCCACGGATCTCCCGCGGGCGACGGAAGAACTGTTGCTCGACCGGGGGCCGCCACTGGGCGAGCAGCTCGACGCCGCCGTCGTTCGGTGACGCCAGGCCGTAGAACACCCGCTCGACGCCGAGCGTGATCGCCGCACCGAGGCACATCAGGCAGGGTTCGAGGTTGACCGCGAGCGTCAGCGGACCCGCGGACCGGTCGAATCCCCGGTGCTCGTCAGCGGCGATCATGGCGAGGAGGTCGGCGTGGACGATGCGTCGGCCGAGGCTCTGCTCCTGGGTGAACGCCCGGCCGATCACGTCCTCACCGGCGAAGACGACGGCGCCGATCGGCATCTCGCCGCGCGCGAGACCGTCGTCGGCCACGCGCACGGCCTCGGCGACGGCGGCCTCCGGTTCCACGGCGGGTCCCTCTGTGTTGTCCCAGGGCACCGGGTCATCGTGCCAGCGCTCCTCACGCGTAGGCGCGCGCCGCGTCCACGGCCTGGCGTCCGTACCCGCCGCCGAAGAGTGCGGCGTGCACGAGGAGCGGGTGCAGCTGGTGGAGCGCGACCCGGTGGCGCCAGCCAGGTGCGAGCGCTGAGGCCTCGTCGTAGGCCGCGAGCACCGTGTCGAGATGGGGCAGCCCGAAGAGCGCCAGCATCGCGAGGTCCGTCTCCGCGTGACCGCCGTGCGCAGCCGGGTCGATCAGCACCGCTTCCGGGCCGTCCGAGCCGCCGCTCGCGCCGAGATCCGAGCCTCCCGTCGAGGTACGAGTCCCCGGGTTCGCACCTCGGCGGGACGTTCGTGCCTCGGTGAGGCGCGGTGACCACAGCACGTTGCCGGACCACAGGTCGCCGTGCAGGCGCGCCACCGGCACGTCGAGCGCGGCGACCAGCTCCGGCTGCGCGTGGTCGAGGGACCCGGCGGCGAGACGGCCGGCACAGGACTCGACGACGCGCGCGCCGGCGTCGTCGATCGTGCCGTGCTCGACGGCGCTGCGGAGGTAGGGCAGGACGCGGTACGTCGCGTAGAACCCACCCCACGTGGGTGGCGGCGCGGCCGGCGTGGGCAGGCTCGCGGCGCCCAGAGTGCCGTCGCCGGTCGTGCCGGGCGGCGGGGCGCCCCAGGACGGCGCGCCCGCGGCGTGGGTCCGGGCGAGGGCGCGGCCGAACGCCTCGGCTGCGCCGGGGGTCGCCTGGGCCTGGGGGAGCCGTTCGAGGTCGAGTCGACCGTCCCGCACGTCCCGGACGCGGGCCACTCTCACCCCGTCGGGCGCCGCCGCGAGCCAGCGCAGGCCGGCCGCCTCGCGGCGGAGCGCGTCCGGCGGCCCGTGCTTGCTCCACGTCTGCACCCGGCTAGTGTGCCGCGGCGGGGTGGGTGCCGAGTCAGACCCGAGCGGCTGAGTCAGACCCTCCGGGAGGTCTGACTCGGCCGCTCAGGTCTGACTCGAGGCGAGGACTCCTGGCCCGCGACGGCGGGGGCGCCCGGCCCGCGACGGCGGGGGCGCCCGGCCCGCGACGGGCGGGGTCGCCTGGCCCGCGACGCCCCGGGGTCGCCTCGCCGCGACGGCGGCCACGGGTTGTCCCCAGCGCGCGTCCGGGACGCACGCGACGGCGTCGTCCACACCTCCCGGGCGAAGCGTCCCGCCGTCGACCTACCGTCCCGGCATGCCGAATCCTCCGATGTGCCCCGCCGACGGGCCGATCTTCGTCCGCGACACGCTGAGGCCCGAGCAGTGGTGGTCGGGCCGCCGGTTCGACCCGTCCACGCCGTTCGGGTACGCCGACGCCGCCACGCTGTTCGCGACGGCCAACGCCGTCGGCACCGCGCACTCCGAGCTCGCCGCGCTCGAGCCGGACGCGTGGGCGGGCGCCGGCGCGAACGCGTTCCGCTCTGCCCGCGACAGCACCGCCGCCCGCCTGGCAGCCGTCCCTTCCCTCGTCGACGCGGCCGCGCAGGCGCTACGTCGGCACGAGGAGGCACTCGAGCTCGCCCGTCAAGGTCTGCTCGGAGTCACGCCAGGCGGTGCCTCGTGACCCGGGGTGGGCTCGTGACCCGGGGTCGGCCCGTGGCTGGGCCCGCGACTCGCGGTCGTCCGACGCCGCGGGGTCGTGCATGAGCCCCGGTGGGATGCAGCACGACGGCGGAGGCCCGAGCCGCTACTCGTTCGACGGCGTCCTCACGGTCAGCGGCGGCGAGGGCGGCGCGGTCGTCGACGCCCAGGAGATCCGCGCGCTCGCGGCGCGTCTCGGCTGGACGATCGACACGCTCTTCGCCGGCGCCTCGAACCTGAACGCCGCGGCGTCGATCGTCCGCGGCGGCGCGCACCTGTCGCCGGCGACGGCGGGCATCGCGACGGGTGCGATCGCCACCGCCCTGGGTGAGCTGCGCGACGTCCTCGCCGAGTGCTCCGACCTGCGCGACGCGCTCGAGCTCGCCGCCCTCGCGTACGAGGAGGCGGAGGACGGCGCGCGGCCGGTCCTGCAGATCCCGTGGCTCCGGGTGGCATTTCCCGGTGCGCCGTTCGGTCCCGTCCTGTCGAGCTGGATGTCGGACGTCACCTCGCACGGGCTGCTTCCGTCCGCGCGCACGTCGGGCATGGTCATGCAGCTCCTCGGGCTGCCGTCGCTCGGGCGTGCCGCTCAGGTCGTCACCTCGCTGCCAGGCGGCCAGGCACTCATCGATGCTCTCGACCCGCGCGGGGACGACATCCGGGTCACCGCCGAGCGGGACGCGCCCGACGCCGCACCGCGCACGGGTGCGCTCGGGCTCGCGCAGGGCATCGGGCAGACGTTCGACGACCGCGAGGAGGGCGCCTCGGCGGTCGAGGTGCAGCGGGTGGAGCGAGCCGATGGCGACGTCAGCTGGGTGGTGTCCATCCCCGGGACGCGCGAACCGCTGGGCTTCGGCGGCAGCGATGCGCAGGACATGCAGACGAACATCCGGGCGTACGTGGACATGCGCACCCCCATGGAGACGCTCGTCGTCTCGGCACTCGCGCGAGCGGACGCCCAGCTCGGCCAGCCCGTCCTGCTGGCCGGCCACAGCCAGGGCGGCATGACGGCGATACGCCTGGCGAACGACCCGGGGGTGCGCCGGCGATTCACGATCTCGAACGTGGTGACGTTCGGATCGCCGGTCTCCTTCATGCCCGTGCCGCGAGACGTGCAGGTGCTCCAGGTCGAGCACGCGGAGGACGCCGTCTCCGGTCTCGACTCAGCGACTCCCTCGGAGTCCGCGAACCGGACGCTCGTGGTCCGACACCTCGACGGTTCGAGCGCGGCCGTCGACCAGCCGACGGGCATCGGCGGCCCGGACGTGCACGGCATCACCTCGACCTACGCCGAGACGGCGCGCTACGTCGACGCCTCGGGCGACGAGTCCATCACCGCCTGGCGCGAGCACGCGCGGACCATCTGGGCGCAGCCGGGAGACGCCGTCACGACCACCGTCTACGAGGGTGAGCGGCCGTGAGCGGCATCGGCTCAGCCCCGGTTGGACTTCCCCGACGGGAGGATGAGCGACAGGATCCCGCTGATGATCGAGATGACGAGGCCGCCCCAGAACGCGGGCCAGAACCCGTCGACGGTCAGACCCCACTGGGTGTAGCCCGTGATCCACCCCGTGAGCATCAGGAGCAGCGCGTTGACGATGAGTCCGAACAACCCGAGCGTGAGGATGTAGAGCGGGAACGTCAGCACCTTGACGATCGGCTTGACGATCGCGTTGACGAGCGCGAAGACCAGGCCGACCACGAGGACGATGACGACCTGGTTGATCGGCTCGTCGGCCTGAGTGAGCTCGATGCCGTTGATCCAGAGGGCGGTCAGCCACACGGCGATCGAGCTGACGATGACTCGGACGAGGAATCCCACGCCTCGATCCTCGCACGAGCGCGCCCATCACGTCTCCGGGTGGCGCAGGGTCCCGGCTGGGGTGGCGAGGGTCCCCGGTGCGGGCACGGTGCGGCATGCTGTGGCCATGCCGAGCCAGGATCGCGTCGCACTGCGCGAGGCCATCACGTCCCTGCCCGCCTACGTCCCGGGCGCGCGAGGCGGGGTGGGCCGGTTCAGCTACAAGCTGTCGTCCAACGAGAACCCGTTCCCGCCGCTGCCGGGTGTGCTCGCCGCCGTCGCCGACGCCGCGGCCGACCTCAACCGGTACCCGGACATGTACGCGGGAGAGCTCGTCGAGGCGATCGCGGCGCTGCACGGCGTGAAGCCGGGCCGTGTGGTGGTGGGCAACGGTTCCGTCGCCGTGCTCGAGTTCGTGCTCGACGCCGTGTGCGAGACCGGCGACGAGGTCGTCTACCCGTGGCGCTCGTTCGAGGCGTACCCGATCGTCGTGTCGGTCGCCGGCGCCAGCGGGGTGCCCGTGCCGCTGCTCCCGGACGGTCGGCACGACCTCGACGCCATGCTCGCGGCCGTCACCGACCGCACCCGCGCCGTGCTCCTGTGCTCGCCGAACAACCCGACCGGACCCGCGCTGGCGGGCGACGACATCCGCTCGTTCCTCGCCGCCGTCCCCTCGCACGTCCTCGTCCTGCTCGACGAGGCGTACACCGAGTTCGTCCGCGATCCCCGCGCGATCGACGGCGTGCCGCTCGTCGACGACGCCCCGAACGTCGTCGTCCTGCGCACCTTCTCGAAGGCGTACGGCCTCGCGGGCCTGCGCGTCGGGTACGCCGTCGCTCGGACCCGGCTGGCGGACGGCTTCCGGGCGGCGTCGACGCCGTTCGGCGTCAACGCACTGGCGCAGGTCGCCGCGCTCGAGTCGCTGCGCGAACGTCCGGCGCTCCTCGCCCGCGTGGACGAGCTCGTCGCCGAGCGGGATCGCGTGACCAGCGCTCTCGCCGCACACGGCTGGGACCTGCCGGACGCCCAGGGGAACTTCGTGTGGTTCGGGCTCGGGGAGCGCACGAGCGCGTTCGCCAAGGCGTGCGTCGAGGAGGGCGTCATCGTGCGACCGTTCGGCGCCGAGGGTGCGCGTGTGACGATCGGCGAGCGCGAGGCCAACGACGTCGTCATCGACGTGGCGCGCCGGTTCCTCTCCTGACCACCATCGAACGTCATCGCGGAGGATGACATGAGCGAGCAGGGCTGGCGGGACTTCCTGGGCGCGGAGGGCACGGACGACTGGGTGGTGCTGCACGGCGGTGCCACGGCCGTCTTCACCGTCCACTCGCTCGCCGACGCGGCGCGGCTCGCCGAGGCGGTCGCGAGCGTCGCCGGCCTCGACGGATCGGGGGCGGTGCTCACCCTTGCCGACGCCCGGCTCACCGTCCGGCTCAGCCGCGACCTCTGGTTCCTCGAACCGCGGCACGTCGCCCTCGCCCAGGCGATCTCGGAGGTCGCGCGTGCCCACGGTGCGCTCCCCGACCGCGGAGCCGTCCAGGAGGTCCAGCTCGCCGTCGCCGCCAAACCGGACGAGGTGGACGTCGGATTCTGGCGGGCCGTGCTCGGGTACGCGGAGATGTCCGACGACAACGCCGTCGACCCTCTCGGGCACTCCTCGACGGTCTGGATGCAGGAGCTCGACGAGGCGAAGCCGTTGCGGCACGCGATGCACGGCGACGTGTCCGTGGCTCGCGAGCACGCCGAGGCGCGCCTGGCCGCGGCGCTCGCGGCCGGGGGACGCATCGTCGACGACTCCGGCGCGCCCGCGAGCTGGATCCTCTCGGACCGCGCCGGCAACCGCGTCTGCATCGCGGCCTGGCCCGACGGCGCGCGCTGACGCGCCGCCCACGCACCGCCGCCCGCTCTGACGTACACCGCCACGGGCGGCAGGTGTACGTAGCCACGCCAGGCAGTCGGACGCCGTCGGCGGGGCTGTCCCGACCACGCCGACGGCGGACGCCCCCCGTGATCTCGCGGATCTCCCGACGATCCGCGCAGACCCCTCGACGGCCCGGTCGGGACCGGGTGAAGGTGGTCTCGACGATCCGACCCACCGAACGTCGTCCAGGTTGTAGCGCCGCTACCTACGGTCGCGTAACCTACCCAAGCGTAGGTTCCGCCCGGTGCCCACAAGGCCGAAGCCGGGCGGAACCGACGAACTCCATCCCCGTCCCGAGGAGAGCGCGTGACCGGCACCGGCCTCCCGATCGCCAGCACCAGCCCCCAGCACCGACCGCACCCCACGCAGGCGCCCGCCGAACCGACCGACCAGGCCCACGCCGTCGTCGGCGACGACGAGGCTCGCGACACCGACGAGACGGTCCGCCTGCTCGACGCCGAGGGTCGACGGGTCGAGAACGCCGCGTACGCCGAGCGGATCGCGCACCTCACCGACGAGGACCTGCGCGGCATGTACCGCGACATGGTGCTCGTGCGGGCGTTCGACAGCGAGGCCACGTCCCTGCAGCGTCAGGGCGAGCTCGGCCTCTGGCCGCCGAGCCTCGGGCAGGAGGGCGCGCAGATCGGCTCCGGCCGCGCACTGGCCGCCCAGGACTACGTCTTCCCGTCCTACCGCGAGCACGGAGTCGCGCACACCAAGGGCGTGGACCTGCGCCGGATCCTCCGTCTGTACCGCGGCATCGACCACGGCGGCTGGGATCCGGCCGAGCACAACTACCACCTCGCCACGCTCGTGATCGGTGCCCACGCCCTGCACGCCGCCGGATACGCGATGGGGATCCAGCGCGACGGCGACGTCGGCACCGGCGACGCCGGCCGTGACCGCGCCGTCGTCGCCTACTTCGGCGACGGCGCCACCGCGCAGGGCGACGTCAACGAGGCGCTCGTGTTCGCCGCGACGGCGAACGCGCCGGTCGTCTTCTTCTGCCAGAACAACCAGTGGGCGATCTCGGCACCGTCCTCGGTCCAGACGCGCGTGCCGCTCGTGCAGCGCGGTGGCGGGTTCGGCATCCCGAGCGTGCGCGTCGACGGCAACGACGTCCTCGCCTCGTACGCCGTCACCGCCGAGGCGCTCGAACGTGCCCACAGCGGAGGTGGGCCGACGTTCATCGAGGCCGTGACGTACCGGATGGGCGCGCACACGACCTCGGACGACCCGACCCGCTACCGCGAGCAGGCCGAGGAGGAGCGCTGGCGCGGGCGCGACCCGATCTCGCGCCTCCGGGCGCTGCTGGAGGCCGAGGGCCGGGCGGACGAGGCCTTCTTCGCCGAGGTCGACGCCGAGGCCGAGGCGTACGCCGCCGACGTGCGCGCCTACTGCCGGGCGCTGGAGAAGCCCGCGGCGCCCACGATGTTCGAGCACGTCTACACCGCCGACCACCCCCTCGTGGCGGAGGAGCGTGCCTGGTACCAGCAGTACGCCGAGAGCTTCGAGCAGGCCGGCGTGGAGGTGGCCCGATGACGACGACCGCTGAGACGAACGGGACGACGGCGCCGCTCGCCGCGGGCGCGGCACGGCACGCGGGCGCGGCGACGCTCGAGCGGCTGCCGATGGCGCGCGCGATCAACGCCGGGCTGCGGCGGGCGATGGAGCGCGACGACCGTGTGCTGCTCATGGGCGAGGACATCGGCCGCCTCGGGGGCGTGTTCCGGGTGACGGACGGCCTGCAGCGGGACTTCGGCGAGCAGCGCGTCATCGACACGCCGCTCGCCGAGTCCGGCATCGTCGGCACGGCGATCGGGCTCGCCCTCGCCGGGTACCGCCCGGTCTGCGAGATCCAGTTCGACGGGTTCGTGTTCCCGGCGTACGACCAGATCACGACGCAGCTCGCGAAGCTCACGTACCGCTCCGGCGGCAGCCTGCAGATGCCCGTCGTCATCCGCATCCCGTACGGCGGCCACATCGGCGCCGTCGAGCACCACAGCGAGTCGCCGGAAGCACTGTTCGCGCACACCGCGGGCCTGAGGATCGTCTCGCCCGCGACCGCCGGCGACGCGTACACGATGATCCAGCAGGCCATCGCGTCACCGGACCCGGTGATCTTCCTCGAGCCCAAGTCGCGGTACTGGGACAAGGCCGAGGTCGACACGTCGGCTGACGTCGACCTGTCGACGTCGGGCCTCGACGCGCTCCACCGGGCACGCGTGGCCCGCCCCGGCACGGACGTGACGATCGCGGCGTACGGCCCGTCGGTGCACGTGGCGCTGACGGCGGCCGAGGTCGCCGCCGACGAGGGGCACAGCGTCGAGGTCCTCGACCTGCGCTCGGTCTCGCCGATCGACTTCGCGGCCATCACGGCCTCGGTCGAGCGGACCGGGCGCCTCGTCGTCGTCCACGAGGCCCCGACCTTCTTCGGCTCCGGCGCCGAGATCGCCGCCCGCATCTCGGAGCGCTGCTTCTACGCGCTCCAGGCGCCGGTGCTGCGCGTCGGCGGCTTCCACACGCCGTATCCCGTGTCCGCCGTCGAGGCCGAGTACCTGCCGTCGCTCGACCGGGTGCTCGACGCCGTCGACCGCAGCCTCGCGTTCTGAAGGGTTCCCCCGTGCCGAAGTTCCAGCAGTTCGCCCTTCCCGACGTCGGCGAGGGCCTCACGGAGGCCGACATCGTCACCTGGCACGTCGCCGTCGGGGACACGGTCTCCGTCAACCAGACGATCGTCGAGATCGAGACGGCGAAGTCCCTCGTCGAGCTGCCGTGCCCGTGGGACGGCGTCGTGACGCGGCTGCTCGTCGAGCCCGGGCAGACGGTCGACGTCGGCACTCCCATCGTCGTCGTGGACGTGGACCCCGCCGGCCCCGCGGACGCCGCGGATCCCGCGCCGGCCGACGCCTCGGCGGCTGCGCCTGCGGCATCGGCGGCATCCGAGGGGTCCGAGGCGTCGTCGGAGGGGAGCGGCGACGTGCTCGTCGGGTACGGCACACGCCCGGCCGCCTCCGCGCGGCGTCCGCGCACGACGGGCGGTGCGGCGTCGGGAGGGACGACGGCGACCGCGGCATCGGGACGGACGACGGCGACCGCGGCGTCGGGTGCGGCGTCCGGCGGCCCGGCGGCCGGCTCGGACGCGCGGCCGACGCCCGGCCTGCGTGCCGTCCCCGCCGTGGGCGGCGCACCGACCCGACCCCCAGCCGTGGTGACGCCTCCTGCGTCCGCCGCGACGCCGTCGTCATCCACGCATCTGGTGCTCGCGAAGCCGCCGGTCCGCAAGCTCGCGAAGGACCTCGGCATCGACCTGACGACCGTGACGCCGTCCGGACCGGGCGGCATCGTCACGCGCGGCGACGTGCTGGCGCGGTCGCAGGGCAACGAGCCGCGTCAGCTCGCGACCTACCCCGGCGACGACAAGCCGTGGCTCGCGGACGGCTCCGTGTCCGACGACGGCCGCCAGACCCGCGTCCCGGTGCGGTCAGTACGGCGCCGGACGGCGGAGGCGATGGTCGCCTCCGCGTTCACCGCGCCGCACGTGACGGTGTTCCGGACCGTCGACGTGAGCCGCACGATGGAGCTCGTCGCCCAGCTGCGCTCGGACCGCGAGTTCGAGGACGTGCGGGTCACACCGCTGCTCATCACGGCGAAGGCGCTGATCCTCGCGATCCGGCGGCACCCGGAGATCAGCGCGTCCTGGGACGACGAGACCCAGGAGATCGTCTACAAGCACTACATCAACCTCGGGATCGCGGCGGCGACGCGGCGCGGGCTGGTCGTGCCCAACATCAAGGACGCCCACCGGCTGACGCTCCACGAGCTCGCCGGCGAGATCGCGGCGCTCACCCAGACCGCCCGCGAGGGGAAGACCACGCCGGTCGGGATGAGCGACGGCACGGCGACCATCACGAACATCGGCGTGTTCGGGATCGACGCCGGGACGCCGATCCTCAACCCGGGCGAGTCCGCGATCCTCGCGCTGGGCGCCATCGAGCAGCGGCCCTGGGTGCACGACGGCGAGCTCGCCGTGCGCTGGGTGACGCAGCTCGCGCTGTCGTTCGACCACCGGCTCGTCGACGGCGAGCTCGGCTCGCGGGTGCTGGCCGACGTCGCCCGTGTGCTCGAGGACCCGGCGCGCGGCCTCGTCTGGGGCTGACGCCCGCGGAGCGGCGGACGCCGTCGCGCGACGGGCGGCTTCACATGGTTCCCCGACGACACTCTGTAGCGCCGGATGGCCGGATTCGGTGCCAGGGTCACCGGTCCGCGGGTCCAGTGCCAAGAAGGGCCGGGTCGACGTCCGGGACTGCGAAGCGGGGGTTCGCGCCTGCGGCGACAACCCGCATCACGAAGCCGGCGGCCTCCTCGGCCTGCCGAGCAGCGGCCAGCCCACCGAGCACCGCGGTTCGCGCGCCGAGGTCCGCGATCAGCGAGGCAGTCTGGCTGAGCGCTTCGCCGTCGTCGCCGCAGATGGCGACGACGGGTGACGTTCCAGCCTCGCCGACGAAGGGCCACGATGCACCGGCGAACAGATGCAGGGCCTTGACCACGTGGGCGCCGGCCGCGACGCCGGCGACGAGCTCGGCCGCCGAGTCGGTCTCCGGAAGCACGCGCCCGGTCGCGAAGTCGACGGGGTTGGTGCAGTCGATGACTGTCTTCCCTGCCAGCGTCCCATCGGGCCCACCGACGAGCCTCAACGCGTGCTCCAGCCCGTCCCAGGCGATCGCAACCACGACAACATCCGCCTGCTCGGCGAACCGGTCTGGCTCCACCGGCATCGCGGTCGCGCCCACCTGCTCCGCGGCAGCCTTCACGCGGTCAGCGTTTCGACCAGTGAGGATGATCGAGTGAGCGGCACGCGCCCACGCCTGGCCCAGCGTGACCGCGAGGTTCCCCGTTCCCAGAATTCCGATCTTCACGGTGTTCTCCTTCGCCTCGTGAGGTGTCACGAACACGCTAGGAAGCCGATCCCTACCACGTGGTAGGGACGAGATCCCTAGGGTGGGCTGGTGAACAAGGACGGCTGTGAGGTCTTCGTCTCGGACTGCCACGTCCGAGCCGCGGTCGAGCTCATCAACCACACCTGGGACCCGGTCGTCGTCTCCGCTCTGCGCATGGGACCGACCCGACGCAGCGTTCTCCTGGGTCGCATCTCGGGCGCGAGCGACAAGGTGCTGACCGAGTCCCTCCGACGTCTGACCTCGCACGGCCTGGTGACCAGGGCTTCGAGCGAATCGCGACGAGACACGGCCCTCTACGAACTCACCGCGTTGGGAGCGTCATTCGCCAGCGGCCCCTTGGCCCATCTCGCCGAGTGGGCAGCCGAGCATCAGGTCGAACTCTCGTCCCGGCAGCCTCCCGCTGGCGGAGGACGGACGTCGGAGCCTGCCTAGGCAGACGCCCTCGCCGAGTCCGTGATCGGCCCTTCCTCTCGCGGAGGGTCAGACGTCCTCTCGCGACCGGGGGCTACCAGCCCTGGCCGCCGCCCGAGCCGCCGCCCTGCTGCTGCTCCTCCTCCTGGCGCTGCTGCTCCGCCTCGCGGTTGCGCTCCTCGAGCTCCTCCTGCTGCGGGTCGCCCGGTGACGGGGACGGCGACGGCGACTCCGACTCCCCGCCGCTCTCACCCTCGGAGGGGTCCGACGACGGGTCCTGCGACGGGTCTGATGAGGGGTCCTGTGACGGGTCCGACGACGGATCGGACGACGGGTCGGAGGAGGGGTCCTGCGAGGGGTTCTCCGACGGGTCGCCCTCCCCGCCCTCCTGCTCCTCCTGCTGCTGTTGCTGCTCCTCCTGCTTCTCCTCCTGGCGCTCGGACGCGTCCTGCGCGTCGGAGTTGGAGCACGAGGCGAGCGTGTCGCGGGCCTGCTGGTAGTACGTCTGCGACATCGCGGGGTCGCTCGCTGCGGCGGCCTCGTCGCCGAGACCCTCGTACGAGAGCGACAGGTTGGTCCGCACGTCGCACTCGGCCGGCGTCGGCTCCTCGGCGTTCGTCGGCACGAGCTCGAGTGCCTCCTCGAGCTCCTGCGACGCCGCGAAGAACGCCCCGCTCGCGTACAGCGCCGTGCCCTCGTTGTAGAACGCCCGGAACGGCTCCACGACGTTCAGCCACTGCTGCGAGGAAAACCGCGACGCGGCCGTCGAGTACGACCCCTGCTCGTGCGCCTGCATCCCCGCCCACGTGATGACCACGCCCGAGAGGAGCTTGAGGGCGGCGAGGAACGCGAGCAGCACGAACGGCGCGGACCAGAGCAGCATCCGACGACGGCGCTCCGCGAGCTTGCGCGCGAGCCGTGCATCGCGGATCTGTTGCGTGGTCTGGTACGTGCCCGGGGTGGGCAGGTCCTGCAACGTGGGCATCAGCCGTTCCCCCCTCGTCCGGCGCCGATCGGTTGCTGTGCCGAGCCACCCGCCGGGTCGAGCGGTGCGGTCGCGCCGGGCAGCGGCGGCAGGGCCGGAGCCCCGTTCGCCCCGGCGCCGGTCCGCGACTGCGCCGCCGCACGTTCCCGTGACCTGGCGCGCGCGCGAGCACGGCGACCGTCGTCGTCGCCGCGGGTCGCCGCAGGCACGGAGCGGCCGATGGACCACGCCTCCCACGCGAGCAGCAGCGCGACGACGAGCGCCGCCGGCCAGTACACGTCCGTGTACGTGGTGACCTCGCGCCGTCCGTCGCTCGCGATGTCCTGCACGTCGATGCCCGACACGAGGGAGTCGACGGAGCTGGGCTCGATGCGGTGCGAGTACTCCACGCCGAGCTGCTCGGCGATCGTGCGGAGCGTCGTCTCGTCGATGCGGGAGATCGCGTCAGGCGAACCCGACTGGGTGGGGTCGGTGATGAAGGGGGCGTCGGTGCCCGCGCCCGTCGCGTCGGTGCCGTCGTACATGCGCATCCGGCCACCCTCGGACGTGCCGTAGCCGAGCACCGCACCGCCGTCGACCAGCGGCGCGAGCTCCTCGTACGACGCCATCTCGCCCGCCGCGGAGTCGTCGCCGTTCGTGTTCTCGCCGTCGGACAGGAAGAAGACGAGCCGGACGTTGCCCGGGTTGCGCTCGGCGGCGCCCTCCAGGGCGTCGCGCAGCGCCTCGAGCGGTCGGTCGACGGCGGTGCCGGCGGAGTACGCGGACACCTCCTGGCGCAGCGTGTCGGCCCACGAGCGCACCGCCCGCGCGTCGGTCGTCAGCGGCAGCTGGCGCGTGGCCTGGGAGTCCCACCCGATGATCGAGTAGCGCGCCCCGGCCATCGCCTCGGTGAGGGCCACGAGGTCGTTCCGGACGCCGTCGAGCCGCGGCGCCCCGCCGTTCCAGTCCTCGGCGGCCATGGAGCCGGTGCGGTCGACGACGAAGAACAGCTCCGCGTTCGACTGCAGGGTCTGCCCCTGCCGGTCCGGGACGGCCGGGCAGAGCCCGATGACGACGACGCCGGCCACGATGCCCGCGCGGCGGAACCAGTCGCGACGGCGTCCGCCGGTGTGGCGCACCGCCTGCCAGATCGTCAGGGCGAGCAGCGGGCCGAACACGATCACGATGACCCAGAGGGGCCAGAGCATCCGGAGGGTCATGAGCGGAGCCTCCAGACGAGCAGCACGAAGGCGGCCGAGGAGACCGCGAGCACGGCGAACATGGCCTCCGGTCTGTCGGAGATCACGACCTCCGGCGTCGCGTCGAGGTCGACCGCCTGCTGGTTGGAGATGCTGTCGATGATGCCGTCGACGGCGGCGGGGTCGTCGCTCGTGAAGAACAGGCCGCCGTTCGCGGCGACCACGTCCTGGTACTCCTTCTCCTGGGCCGCACTCGTCGACGTCACGGCGCCGGCGTAGATCCCGAAGATCGTGATCCCGCGCTCGGTCACGAAGTCGCCCGCCTCGGGCAGCGTGTAGACCGGTTCGCCGAACACCTCGTTGTCGGTGGCGAGGATGATCGAGCGGGACCGGTCGGTCTCCGACTCGTCGAACAGCAGGCCGCAGCTCGCGAGACCGTCGCCGACCAGCGACGACGACTCGCCGTCGCCGCCCTCGGTGCCCGCGATGAACGCGAGCAGCCGGTCGAGGGCCTCCTGGTCGTAGGACCAGTCGTCGAGCGAGTCGACGTCGAAGTCGAGCGCGGCGCGGGCCGTCTCGAGCTCCTCCCGGACGAGCGTGTAGTCGTCGGTGAGCGGGAAGACCGTGCGGGACGTCGAGTTCCAGATCGACAGCGCGATGCGCTCCCCCTCGAAGGAGTCGAGCAGCTGCAGGTACGTGTCGATGATCTGCGTGTCGTACTCGACCATCGAGCCCGAGACGTCGAGGCAGAGCACGATGTCGCGCGTGGCGAGCTCGTCGTTGCGGACCTGACGGTCGATGGGGCGCGCGAGGGCGGCCCCGGCGGCGACGGTGCCCACGAGCAGCACGGCGCCGACGACGGCGAGCCCGATCCGGTAGAGCGACAGGCGGCTCCGGTACGAGGCGAGCTGCGTGAGGTAGCCCGCGTTCGCCACCCACCGCACCGAGTCCTGCGAGCGGGGTCCGCGGCGCGTGAGGTAGCCGACGACGCCGGCCACCACGATGACGCCGATCGTCGCCCAGATCGCCCAGGGGTGCATGGTCACCATGTGCGGATCACCTCCCGGGCCTGCTCGGTGGCGGTGAGGGCCTGGGCGTCCGACGACGTCGCGAACGCCGGCTCCTGGTAGTCCTCCAGCAGCGCGACGAGGGAGTCGCTGTGCTCGAGCCGGCCGAGCTCGGTCACGGTGAGCGAGCTGGCGTCGACGCCGACCCGCTCCGACGCGAACTGCCGCATGATGTGGTTGTAGTCCAGGTGGAGGCCGCGCAGGTCGGAGGTCCCGCCCTGGTACCGCTCGTACGCCTCCTCGACCTCGGCGAGGTACTCGGCCCGGAGGGCCTCGTACGGGTCGTGCCCGCGCCGGCCCTCTTCGCCGTCGGCGGGCCGCGGGCGTGTGGACCGGAACACGAACACGTACCAGGCGGCGATGAGCGCGAGCAGGACCAGCCCGATCGTCCACACCCACCAGGAGTACTGGCTCGGCGGGACCGGGTCCGCGGGGATCGCGAGGAGGGGGGCCGTCAGGCCGCGCTCCGCGCCGAGGTCAGCGCCCGGCACGCTTCTGCCTCCTGAGCAGGCGGATGAGCGAGTTGACGAGGTCCTCCTCGGTGCGCACGGTGACGGCCTGCACGCCGTGACGGCGCAGCATCGCGGCGACGTCGGCCCGGCGTCGCTCGGCGAGGTCGCGCGCCTCGGCCGCGAGGTCCTTGCGGGCACGCAGGAACTCGGGCACGTCGAGGGGCACGTCGACGTCGTCGACCGCCTCGTCCCCGAAGTCCGTGGGGAGCGCATCGGCGATCTGGATGATCATCACCTCGTGGCGCGTGCGCAGCCGCTTGAGGGCGAGCTCGTTCTCGAGACCGGGCCGGGCCTCGTCGGTGATGACGACGACGAGGCTGCGTCGGGAGAACCAGGTGAGCACACGGTCGAGCACGTGCCCGATGTTCGACGGCGGGGCGGCGAGCTCGAGCATCGCGTCGATGCGGCGCAGCAACATCTCCATGTGCTCGGTGCCGCCGCGGGCGGGGATCTGGACGATGCGCTCGTCGTCGCCCGCGACCAGTGCGAGCAGGTCGCCGCGGCCCCGCGCGAGGTACGCGATGACGTCGGCGGCGAACCTGACGACGTCGGCCTTCGTGCCGCCGCCCGGCGCGAGGGCCGCCATGTTCCGGCCGGTGTCGACCGCGAGCACCATCGCGAGGTTCGACTCCCGCTGGAAGCGCCGGATCACGGGGATGCCGTTGCTGGCGGACGCCTTCCAGTCGATGTCGCCGACGTCGTCGCCGGGCACGTACAGCGCCATCTCGTCGAAGTCCTGGCCGTGGCCGGAGTAGATCGAGCGGTGCCGTCCCTCGAGGAGGCCCGCCGCCTTGCGGACGGTGGGCAGGTCGAGGCGCGCCCGGACCTGAGCCAGGCGGGAGTGCGCGGTGGAGGACCGCGCCGAGCCTCCGGATGGGGGGACGGCTGCCATGGGCGGGCCTAGGGGCTCGGGACGGCGGCGAACACGGCGTCGATGAGGGACTCCGGCGGCACGTTGTTCGCGAGCGCGTCGTACGTGCGGACGATGCGATGCCGGAGGACGGCGTGGCGGAGCGCCTTGACGTCGTCGGGCACCACGTAGGAGCGGCCGCTCTGGAGGGCGAGCGCCTGCGCGACCCGCATGAGCGCGATCGAGCCACGCGGCGAGGCGCCGACCCGGACGTGCTGGTTGAGGCCGGGCAGGGGCCGCGGCCCGCCGCCGCGGGTCGTGTTGATGATCGCGACGATGTACTGCTTGATCGACGTGTCGACGTAGACCTTGTCGACGAGCTTCTGGAGGAACTCGACGTCCGCGAGCGCGATCGGCTGGGTGGTGAGCGGCGCGGTGAGAGCCCCGGACGCCATCCGCTGCAGGATGTCCACCTCGTCGTCGGGCGCGGGGTAGGTGAGGACCTCCTTCATGAGGAAGCGGTCCATCTGCGCCTCGGGGAGGACGTACGTGCCCTCCTCCTCGATGGGGTTCTGCGTGGCCAGCACCATGAACGGCTTCGGGAGCTTGAAGACCTCGCCGCCGATCGACGTCTGCTTCTCCTGCATCGCCTCGAGCATCGCGGACTGCGTCTTGGCGCTCGACCGGTTGATCTCGTCGAGGAGCACGAGGTTCGCGTGCACGGGGCCGAGCTGCGTGGAGAACTCGCCGGTCGCGTAGTTGTAGATCTGGGTGCCGATGATGTCGTTCGGCATGAGGTCAGGCGTGCACTGGATGCGGTGGAAGCTCCCGCCGACGGAGGCGGCGAGCGTCTGCGCGGAGAGCGTCTTCGCCAGGCCCGGCACCGACTCGAGCAGCACGTGACCGCTCGCGAGCAGCGACGTGACGAGCGCGGTGCGCAGGGCGTGCTGGCCGACGATGCGCTGGTCGAACACGCGGCTGATGCTGCCGAGCAGCTCGTTGGCGCGCTGGGTGTCGTCGTAGGAGATTGGGCTCGTCGTCGGCGCGAGGTGCGGCGCCGGAGCGGCCTGCGCGGACGTGAGATTGGTGGTCATGGAGCCCCGCTCGGGTCGTGGACGGACTGGGCGATTATGCCAGTCGTACCTTGACCCTTCGCCGTCCGGCCATGGGGAGAGGTCCCCTGCCGGGGGTCTGCGAGGGATCTTCACCCGGTGGTCACGTGGCGGTGACCCTGCCGTGACCCGAGCGTTCCTCGACACGGACCGTCCCGGAGCCGGGCTCCCGGGTGCGGCGTCCCGGGTGCGGTGCGTGCGTCCGAGTGCGGGCCGTGCCGCACCGCACTCGCGCGCACACCCCGCACTCGCGCGCACACCCCGCACTGGCGGTAATGGGGTGGTGCTGTCGGGCGCCGGACGGTGGACTGGCCGGGTGAGCGAACCGGAGACGCCGCGGGTCGCCGTCGTCGGCGACGTCGTGCACCGCCCGGCGCAGGCGTGGACCCCGACCGTCCACGCGCTGCTGCGGCACCTGCGTGCCTCCGGGATCGCGGGGGTGCCGGAGCCGCTCGGCATCGACGGCGACGTAGAGACCGTGCGCCTGCTGCCCGGCGACGCGGGGCCGGCGTGCTGGCCGCACCAGGCGAGCGAGCGTGGACTGGCGTCCGCCGCGCGGCTGCTCCGGCGGGTCCACGACGTGAGCCGCGGGTGGCAGCCGCCGGCGGGAGCGGGGTGGGCGCACCCGCCCGCGGCGTCGACCGACGGGCAGACGCACGTCATCTGCCACGGCGACCCCGGTCCGTGGAACATGACGTGGGCCGACGGCGAGGCGACCGGCCTGTTCGACTGGGACCTCGCGTATCCAGGGCCGCCGCTCGACGACGTCGCGTACGCCCTCGAGTACTTCGCTCCGTTCCGGGACGACGCCGAGGCCGTGCGCTGGCACGGCTTCGCGGCGCCGCCCGACCGCCGGCGCCGGATCTCCGTGTTCGCGCGCGCCTACGGGCTGACCTCGACGGACGGCCTGGTCGACGCCGTCATCGCCCGGCAGGAGGCGACGATCGCCTATGCGGCCTCGCTCGCCGAGCGGGGGATCGAACCGCAGGTCACGTGGGTCGGCGGCGGGCACCTCGACGTGCTTGCGGCGCGCGTGGCGTGGTCGCGGGCGAACCGGGGGCTCGTCGAGTAGGCGGGAGTGGGGTCGATCCGGGAGCGCATCGCTCCCGAACCCACCCCACTCCCGCCCGCTGCGACGCGTCAACCGCCGACCGCACGGCCGGCGTCGGCCCATGGCGCGGACGACCTACCCTGATCGGGTGACCTCGCAGGCTGCCCGCGCGACGCCGTCGAGCCCCGATCTCCCGGGCCGGACGGGCGACGGCGAGCCGTCCCGCGGCGCCGCGCTCGCCGTCCGCGCCGCGATCGCCGCGGTACCGGTGGCCGTCGTCGCCGGACTCCTCGGCATCGCGTTCAGCGGGGCCGCCCTGCCGGAGGTCATCGCCGACCCGGGCGCGCTCGTGCGCTGGGGGCTGCCGGTCGTGACCACCGTCGTCCAGCTCACGACGGCCCTGACGATCGGCGCCCTGGTGATGTGCGCCGTCGTCCTCCCGCGTGCCGGCGGGCCGCGCGAAACGCACACAACGAACGACTCCAGACCGCACACGGTGTTCCCGCGCACGTCCCGAAGAACGCCGACGCCCGACGGCGCCGCGTGGCGACGGGCGCAGGCCCTCGCCGCGGGCGCGGCCGTCGCCTGGACGCTGGCCGCCGTCGTCCAGCTCGTCTTCACGTACGCCAACACGGCCGGGCGGCCGCTCGGCGGGGAGAACTTCGGCGAGGAGCTCGGCTACTACGTCACGCAGATCGAGGCGGGCCGCTCGGGTCTCGTGGGCGTCGTGATGGTCGGGGTGACGGCGGTCCTCGCCGTGGGTGTCGGCGGGTACACCAGCGCCGCATGGACGGGCGTCGCCGCGCTCGCCGCCCTCGCCCCGACTGCCCTGACCGGGCACGCCGCGGGGGCCGCGAGCCACGACCTGGCGGTGTCGTCCCTCTGGCTCCACCTCGTCGGCGTCACGCTGTGGGCCGGCGGGCTCGCCGTCCTGTGCCTCACGGCGAACCGCACCGGTCGTGACCTGCCCGACGCCGTCGCCCGGTACTCCGCGCTGGCGATCTGGGCGTACGCGCTCGTGGCGATCTCCGGCGTCGTGAACGCGTGGATCCGGATCGGCGGGCTCGACGGCCTCGCCACCCGGTACGGCGTGCTCGTGCTCGTCAAGGCGGCCCTGCTCGTCGTGCTCGGCGCCGCCGGCTGGTGGCACCGCCGGTCCACGATCCCGGCTTTGCGGGCGTCCGCCGCCGCCGGCACGAGCGCGCTGCGCACGGCCGCGTTCTGGCGGCTGGCGGCCGGCGAGGTCGTGGTGATGGGCGCCGTCATGGGCGTCGCCGTCGCGCTCGGGTCCAGCGCGCCGCCGGTCCCGCAGACGCCGAGCGCCGTCAGCCCCGCGGAGCTCATCACCGGGCGCCCCGTGCCGCCGGAGCCGACGGCGCTGCGTTGGTTCACCGAGTTCTCGCCGGACGTGCTGTTCGGCCTGCTGGCCCTCGCCGGGATCGGCGTGTACCTCGGCTGGGTGTGGCGGCTGCGGCATCGGGGCGACGCCTGGTCGTGGCCGCGCACCGTGTCCTGGCTCGCGGGCCTCGTCCTGTTCGCGTGGGTGACGAACGGCGGCGCGGCGGTCTACGGCCACATCCTGTTCAGCGCGCACATGGTCCAGCACATGATGCTCGTGATGGTCGTGCCGATCTTCCTGGTGCTCGGCGCGCCGGTCACGCTCGCGCTGCGCGCCCTGCCGTCCCGCTCGGACGGCTCCCGCGGGCCGCGCGAGTGGCTCCTGGCGCTCGTCTCCTCACGAGTGGCGGCGTTCTTCTCGAACCCGATCATCGCCGCCGTGAACTTCGCCGGGTCGATGATCGTCTTCTACTTCACGGGCCTGTTCGAGCTGGCGCTGACGTCGCACGTCGGCCACGTCGCGATGGTGGTGCACTTCTCGCTCGCCGGGTACCTGTTCGTCAACGCGCTCATCGGGATCGACCCCGGACCGAAGCGCCCGGCCTACCCGTTCCGACTCCTGCTGCTCTTCGCGACGATGGCGTTCCACGCGTTCTTCGGCCTCGCGCTCACCACCATGACGGCGCTGATCGCCGCCGACTACTTCGGCGGGCTCGGGCTGCCCTGGGGGGTCGACGCGATCGCCGACCAGCAGCAGGGCGGCGCGATCACGTGGGGGATCGGCGAGATCCCGTCGCTCGTGCTCGCCATCGCGATCGCGATCGCCTGGTCGCGCGACGACGAGCGACTCGCGCGCCGCACCGACCGTGCCGCCGACCGCGACGGCGACGCCCAGCTCGCGGAGTACAACGCCATGCTCGCGAGGCTCGCCGAGGACGACCGCAAGGAGTAGGTTCGGAGCCGGTGCAGGGAACCACCGATCAGTGAGGATCCGTTCCCATGCGCACGTCCACACGAACCCGTCTCGGCGCCGTCGTCCTCGGTGCCGCCCTCTGCGCCGCTCTCGTCCCGGCCGCGGCCGCCTCCGGTAGCCCGGCGATCCCGCTGAACGTCGGCCAGGAGACCACGGGCTCGAACACGGGCGCCCACGGCTTCTTCTCCTACGAGATCTCGGGCGACCAGCTCTGCTACACGATGTCGGCCCGGAACCTCTCGGTCCCGGCCGTCGCGGCGCACATCCACGTCGGCGAGCGGAAGGTCGCCGGGCCGATCGTCGTCCCGCTCGACGTCGGAACCGGCACCACCTGGTCGATCTCCGACTGCGTGACCGCCGACCCGGCGCTGCTCGCCGCGATCGAGGCGTCCCCGCGCGACTACTACATCAACGTCCACACACCGACGTTCCCGGGCGGGGAGATCCGCGGTCACCTGAAGTGAGGCCGGCGCGATGACGCTGCCGACGCGTGCGCTCGAGCAAAAGGCGTGACCGGACCGCGGGTACCGGCCTAGCGTCAGCCCGATGCCAGACAACATCTTCGAGCACCCCCGGCTGGCCGCGGTCTACGACCCGCTCGATCCGGACCGCAGCGACCTCGACCACTACGCGGCCATGGTCGAGGAGTTCGGCGCCCGCGCCGTGCTCGACGTCGGCTGCGGCACCGGCACGTTCGCGACGATGCTCGCGGCGCGCGGGGTCGACGTCGTCGGCGTCGACCCTGCGGCGGCGTCGCTGGACGTCGCCCGCGGCAAGCCCCACGCGGACGCGGTGACCTGGATCCACGGCGACGCGACGACGCTCCCGCCGCTGCAGGTCGACCTCGCGGTGATGACCGGCAACGTCGCGCAGGTCTTCCTCACCGAGGAGGAGTGGGCTGCCACGCTGGCCGGCGTCCGCGCCGCGCTGCGCCCCGGCGGGCGGTTCGTGTTCGAGACGCGCGACCCGGCGAAGGAGGCGTGGCGCCGCTGGACGCGTGAGGCGACGCACGCCGTCGTCGACGTCCCCGGCGTCGGTGAGGTGGAGTCCTGGAACGACGGGACGGACGTCGAGGAGGATCGCGGTCCGGGGACCTACGTCACGTTCCGGGGTGTGGTCCGCTTCGCGTCCGACGGCGCCGAGCTGCGCTCGACCTCGACGCTGTGGTTCCGCGGGCGCGAGCTGCTCGACGCGTCGCTCGAGGCGGCCGGGTTCGTGGTCGACGAGGTCCGCGACGCCCCGGACCGGCCCGGGCTCGAGTTCGTCTACGTCACGCACCGTCCGGCGGAGGACTGACGCCCGCGGGGCGGACTCCGCCGAGGACGACGGCGTAGCGCTCGCGCGCGGCGAGGTCCGCCCAGCCCCACACCGCGGGCCGGCCGACCTCGGCGCACAGGTGCAGCACGGCGTCCGGTCCGAGCACGACGCCGACGTGCGCGCCATACGCCTCGGCGGAGCCGTTCACCAGCACGAGGTCCAGCGGCTCCAGCTCGTCGGCGGCGACCTGCGGCCCGCGCTCCCACAGGTCGCTCGAGCGCAGCGGGGGGACCTCGAGCCCGAAGAGGCCGACGACGGCGTACGCGTACCGCTGGCAGTTCGCGCCCCGCTCGATCGGCCCGGTCTGGGCGAGCGGGTGCCGGGCGGCGTCGTACGGGACGTCCCGCACCCAGGCCGGCCAGCCGCCGTCGGGCACCGGCCAGGTGAGGTCGCCGGCGGTCACGATTCGGGGACCAACCCCGTGTGGTGCGCGGCGAACGCGAGCTGGTCGGCGAACTCCGCGGCCTGCGCGTCCTTCGGCTTGCCCATGCCGTGGCCCGCACGCGTGTCGACGCGCAGCAGCACCGGCCCCGAGGACGGAGAGGCGGTGTGCTGCAGCTCCGCCCCGAACTTCAGCGAGTGCGCGGGGACCACGCGGTCGTCGTGGTCGCCGGTGCAGATCAGCGTCGGCGGGTACGCCACGTCGTCCCGCACGCGGTGCAGCGGCGAGTAGGCGTGCAGGGCCGGGAAGTCGGCGGCGTCGTCCGGGTCGCCGTAGTCGCTGCGCCACGCCCAGCCGACCGTGAACCGGTGGAAGCGCAGCATGTCCAGCACGCCGACCGTCGGCAGGGCCGCCGCCCACAGCTCCGGCCGCTGCGTCATGGCCGCGCCCACGAGCAGGCCGCCGTTCGAGCGTCCGTGCACGGCGATCGCCGACGCCATCCCGTCGGCGAGGAGCGTCTCGGCGCACGCGTACAGGTCGTCGAACACGTTCTGCTTGCGGTCCTTCGTCCCGGCGTCGTGCCACTGTTCGCCGTACTCCCCGCCGCCGCGCAGCGTCGCCACCGCGAGCGTCCCGCCGGCCGCCACCCACGCGACGAAGATCGCGCGGAACTCCGGGTTCGCCTCGAGGCGGAAGCCGCCGTAGCCGTACAGCAGGGTCGGCCGCGGGCCGTGCTCGCCGTCGGCCAGGTCGGTGCGCCGGACCAGGAACATCGGCACCTCGGTGCCGTCGGCGGACGTCGCACGAGGCCGTGTCACCGAGACGTCACCGACGTCGAACGCCCCCGGCGGCGTCGGCAGCACGGTGTGCTTCGGCGTCGGCGACGTGACCACGCGGTGGTTCGTCCCCGCGTCGGTGAAGCTGGCCGTGCGCACGTGGACGACGGCGGAGCCCTCCTCGACGTCGAGATCCGCCACGGTCACGGCGCCGCCCAGGTCGACGGCGCGGCGGTGCGCCGTCACGGTAAGGGCCGCGGCGCCGTCGTCCGCCGGGTCGAACGTCGCGAGCACGACGCGGTGCGTGGCGTCGCGCGAGTACACGAGCGCGAGGCCGTCGGCCGCCAGCGCGGACTCCGGACGCAGCACCGCGTCGGCGTCCTCGGCGACGAGCTCCACGAACTCGACCGGGCCGCCGTCGTCCTCCCCGAGCCGCGCCAGGTCCACGGTGACGATGCGGCGGCGCGGGGCGCCGTCGTCCGTGTGCAGCACGAGCCGCGACCCGCGCGCGCCGAGCACCGACCACCGCGCCCGCGCATCGGACGTGAGAGCGACCTCCTGCTCCGCCACGTCGAGGCCCCGCGGCCCGGGGACGAGCCGCCGCACCGCGAGGTCGCTCGGCCCGGACGACCCGGCCGCGTACCGGAGCACGAGCCACTCGCCCGCGACGTCGGGGTAGGCGAACAGGCGCGGGGCGTCCGGGCGGTGCCAGACCGTGACGTCGTCGCCAGGGTCGTCGCCCAGCCGGTGCAGCCGCAGGTACCCGGCCTCGGTGACGTCCGAGAACGTCGCACCGGCCGGGGCGTCGTGAGCCCAGTACAGGAAGCCCGAGGAGTCGGGCAGCCAGGTCGGCTCGACCCACTTCGTCCAGCCGATCTCGTCCGGCAGCGCGGCGCCGGTCGCCACGTCCAGCACACGGATCGTGCGCCAGTCCGAGCCCGCCTCGGCCGCCGCGTACGCCAGGAGCGCGCCGTCCGGGCTCACCGACCAGCCCGTCACCGCCGTCGTGCCCTCGGCATCCAGCGCGTTGGGGTCGAGCAGGACGCGCGAGTCGAGATCGGCCTCCGGTGCCCCGTCGTCGGACACCACGAGCACGTCCTGGTTGGTGGTCCCGTCGTTCACCCACGCGAACGTGCGACCCGAGCGTTCGTGCGGCAGGCCGACGCTGGGCGCGTGCAGGATCCGCGAGACGAGGTCCGCGAAGACGGGGCGCTCCGGCAGCGCGTCGAGCAGCGGCGAGCTCAGCGCGTTCTGGGCGGCGACGAACGCCGTCGTCTCCGGAGCGTCCGGATCCTCGAGCCAGCGGTACGGGTCTGCCACGGAGATACCGTGCAGCTCCTCGACGACGTCGCTGCGGCGGGCGGGCGGGTAGGTCAGGGCGGGAACCGGGGCGGTCTCGGCGTACGGCACGCCCCCAGTCAACCGCACGCCGGACGCGAGGCGGGCGCATGCTCGATGTGGCATCCGCGCAGGTCGGCACGGGCGCGATACCGTGCGGCGGCGCCTCGGCCTCAGCGACGAACCCTTGGAGGAGAATCCAGTGACACGGTTGACCGGCTTCGGCAATGTGGTCCTGCCCGCACGGGATCTCATCGCGAGCGTCGACGCCTGGACGGCGCTGCTGGGCCAACCACCTGCGTTCCAGAGCGACGACTTCGCGGCGTTCTCCGGTGACGGGGTGGAGATCGGGCTCACGGCGGCTCCCTGGGTGGACCATCCACTGGTCTTCTGGACGGTCGAGGACATCGAGCAGGCGCACGCCGCGCTGGTCGCCGCCGGGGCGACGGCGATGACCGAGGTCTCCGACGGATCGCTCGCCGAGGTCGGCACCGCCGACGCCGCCACGGGGGACAACATCGATCCGGCCACCGGCATCGTGGACATGCCCGGTGCCCGGCTGGCCGTCCTGAAGGCCGCGGACGGCAACCTGGTCGCCATCACCCAGGAGATACCGATGGAGTGGGCTGCCGACCAGCCCTGAGCCCCGGAGGACGCCGCCGCACGAATCCTCGGGACCGAGCGCGGGGTCGCGTGGTAGACCAGAGCCGTGACCGACGACGCCGCTCAGCCCGCCACCCCCTTCCACGACCTCGACGCGTACGTCGCGCTGCCGCGCCTCGGCGGCCTCGCGCTCGCGCCGGACGGGAGCCGGCTCGTCGTCGGCCAGTCCGTGCTCGACGAGAAGAAGACGCGCTACGTCACCGCCCTGTGGGAGGTGGACCCGGCCGGTGAACGGCCCGCCCGCCGGCTCACCCGCGGCGCGAAGGGCGAGGGCCAGGCGGCGATCACGCCGGCCGGCGACCTGCTGTTCGTCGCGAAGCGGGCCGAGGCGGGAACGAGCGAGGACGACGCCGTCCCGTGCGTCTGGCGGCTGCCCGCGGCGGGTGGGGAGGCCCACGTGCTCGCGCGGCGCCCGGACGGCGTCGGCGCCGTCGTGGCCTCCCGCACGGGAGAGGCCGTCGTCGTGGTCGCCGACACGCTGCTCGGCGCGGGCGACGAGACGGCGGAGCGGCGCCTGCGCAAGGCGCGCAAGGAGAAGAAGGTCGCGGCGATCCTGCACGACGGCTACCCGGTCCGCTACTGGGACCACGACCTCGGGCCGGCGTTCCCGCGCCTGTTCTCGGTCGAGGGGGCACCGCTGCCGCCCGAGAAGCCCGAGGACGCCGAGAAGGTGACGTCCGACGCCGAGGGCGGGTCGCCGTCGTCCACGAAGGACCCCGGCCCGGACGACGAGCGCGGCACGCGCGACCTCACGGCCGACGCGCGGCGGGCGCTGTCCCCGGAGGCCGGCTTCGACCTGGCGCCCGACGGCGCCACGATCGTCGCGTCGTGGGCGGTGCCGGGGGCGAAGGGCTTCGTGCGTTCCGTCCTCGCGCGCATCGACGTCGCGACGGGGGAGCGGACCGTCATCGTCGACGACGCCGGTGCTGACCTCGGTGCCGCCGTCATCAGCCCCGACGGGACCCGGGTCGCGTACGTGCGCGAGACGATCTCGACCCCGCACGACGCACCGCGCGTCGAGCTGTGGGTCGCCGGGATCGACGGGTCCGGCGCGCGGCGGCTCGTGAGCGACTGGGACCGCTGGGCGCACCCCGAGGCGTGGCTGCCGGACGGGTCCGCCCTGCTCGTGACCGCCGACGACGGCGGCGCCGCGCCCGTGTTCGTCGTCCCGGTGGGCGACCCGGGGGCGGGCGCGTCCGACGTGCGGCGACTCACCGCGGACGGGGCGTTCACGAACGTCGTCGTCGCACCGGACGGGTCCGCCGCCTTCGCGCTGCGCAGCAGCTACGAGTACCCGGCGGAGGTCGTGCGGGTGGCGCTCGACGGTTCCGGCGTGAGCGTCCTGCCCGGTCCGAGCGCGCGGCCCGCGCTGCCCGGCCACCTGCGTGAGGTGACCACGACCGTCGTCGAGATCGGGGCAGAGGTCGCGATCCGGGCGTTCCTCGCCGTGCCGGACGGTGCGAGCCCGGCCGCGCCGGCCCCGCTCGCGCTCTGGATCCACGGCGGACCGCTCGGCTCGTGGAACGCGTGGAGCTGGCGGTGGAACCCGTGGCTGCTCGTGGCGCAGGGCTACGCGGTGCTGCTGCCGGACCCGGCGCTCTCGACGGGCTACGGGCAGGACTTCATCCAGCGCGGCTGGGGCGCGTGGGGCAAGGCCCCGTTCACCGATCTCATGGCGATCACCGACGCGGCGGAGGCGCTGCCCGAGGTCGACGAGACGCGGACCGCGGCGATGGGCGGCTCGTTCGGCGGCTACATGGCGAACTGGGTCGCCGGGCACACGGACCGGTTCGCGGCGATCGTCACGCACGCCAGCCTGTGGGCGCTCGACCAGTTCGGCCCGACCACCGACGCCGCGTTCTACTGGGAGCGCGAGATGACGGCCGAGATGGCGCTGGAGAACTCGCCGCACCGGGCCGTCGCGGACATCACGACGCCGATGCTCGTGGTGCACGGCGACAAGGACTACCGGGTGCCGATCGGCGAGGGCCTGCGGCTCTGGTACGAGCTCCTCTCGTCCTCGGGGCTCCCCGCGGGCGAGGACGGCACGAGCCAGCACCGGTTCCTGTACTTCCCGGACGAGAACCACTGGGTGCTGACGCCGCAGCACGCGAAGGTCTGGTACGAGGTCGTCTCCGGTTTCCTGGCTCGGCACGTGCTGGGGGAGGAACGGGAGCTGCCCGAGGTCCTGGGCTGAGGACGGGCCCGGGCTGAGGACGCGAACGCCGCCCCACCAGCACGCGGAGGGGCGGCGTCGTCGTCGTGCGCCAGGACGTCCTACTTGTTCTTCTGCTGCTCGATGTACTCCTGCGCCTTGTCGATCGCCGTGTCGACGTGGCCGTCGATGTTGTCCGGCGTCTTCTCCTTGATCGCCTCGCCGGCCTTCTCGAGGCCGTCGGAGATCGTGTCACCGTGCTCCTTGAGCGCGTCCTGTGCCTTGTTGACGAGGTCGTCGATGCCCATGTGGTGCTCCTCGTGTCCGGGCGCGGCACCGGTGGCCACGCCTGTCGAACACGTTCCTACTCCGGTTCCGCGGCGTCGGCACGCCGAACGGGCGCGCCCTCCAGGGCGCCGTAGCGCGATCCATTGGCGATGCCGGAGAGTGTGCCCATGAGCGAGCAGGTGCGGCAGGTCGCCGTCGTGACGGGGTCGGAGTCGGGCATCGGACGGGCGTGCGCGATCGCGCTCGCCGAGGCGGGGTTCGACGTCGGTCTCCTCTGGTTCGCCTCCGGTGAGGGACGCAGCGTCGAGACGACGGCGGAGCTCGCCCGCGCGGCGGGGGCGCGGGTGGCGACGCAGCGGCTCGACGTGCGTGACGCCGACTCCGTGGATCCCGCCCTCGATGCCCTGGTCGGCGAGCTGGGACGCCTCGACGCCCTCGTCAACGTGGCGGGGGTCGGCGGGCGGGCGGCGTTCGTCGACCTCTCGCTCGAGCTGCTGCGGCAGGTGGCCGCCGTCGACCTCGAGGGCCCGTTCCTCCTCGCCCAGGGGGCTGCGCGCCGGATGATCGCGGCGGGTCGCGGCGGCCGGATCGTGAGCATCACGAGCGTGCACGAGCACCTGCCGCGCATCGGGACGGCCGCGTACAGCACGGCGAAGGCCGGGCTCGGGATGATGATGCGGGCGGCGGCGCTCGAGCTCGCGGAGCACGGGATCACGGTGAACGCTGTGGCGCCCGGTGAGGTGGCGACGCCGCTCACGGGGCAGGACGGCGTCGACGTCCACACGGTCAGCCGGCCCGGCGTGCCGCTCGGTCGGCCCGCGGACCCGCGCGAGGTCGCCGCCGTCGTCGCGTTCCTGTGCAGCCCCGCCGCGTCCTACGTGACGGGCACGTCGTACGTCGTCGACGGCGGGATGCTGCAGATGGGGACGATCGCCGGGTCCGACCTCAAGGACGACTCCTGGCGGCGCCCACGCCCGCGGCGGTAGCCGCTCGGCGAGGGGTCAGCCGGTCGGCAGGACGACGTCGGTGCCCTCCGCGACCAGCCGGACGCCGTCGTCCGTCACCTCGCACGTCGTCAGCTCGAGGCCCTCGGGCAGCTGGTCGAGCTCGACGCGCAGGCCCGTGAGCGCGTCGGCGACGAATGCCGGAAGGTCGACGACGGAGACGACGGCGCCGCCGATCGTGACCTCCTCCACGTCGACGGCGATCGCGCGTCCGTCCGGGCGCGGCGCGAGAGTCGCCTCGATCGGGAGCCCGAGCACGCTGACCGACGCGACGACCGCACCGTCCTGCGTCACGATCGTGACGCCGTCGGGCACGCCCTCCGCGTTCTGCAGCGCGGCGGTGAGCGTGTCGGCCGGGACGACGGCGTCCACCCGCACCTGGCCGACCGGCTGGGTGAGGTCGGTCGGGACCCCGGCCGCGTCGAACGTCACGTCCGTCAGCGTGAGGTCGGTGTAGGTGACGGTGTCAGCGGTGATCCGGACGTCGTCGAGCTCGCCCGCGGCGTACTGCGTGAGGAACGGGAACCCGCCGATGCTGACGTCCGGGCGGGCGCCGATGCTGGGCTCGAGCTCGGTGGCCACGCGGCGCTCCGTCTCGGTCACGAACCAGCGGTCGACGGCGACGGCGGCGGCCGCCAGGAGCAGGACCACGAGGACGACGGCGAGCCAGCCCGTGGATCGGCGGCGCGTGGCGGGCGGGGCGTAGGTCACGCGCGCCACCGTAACCCGGCGAGCGTCAGCCGGCGGCCAGCGCCCGGACGGCGTCGTCGTCGACGGTGAGCCCGAGGCCCGGCCCGCTCGGCAGGGGGACGGACCCGCCCAGGGGCGAGCCGCCGTCGTCGCCGCGGGCGAGCTCAAGCGGCGAGACGTCCATGAACCCCGCGGACCGCCGCAGCACGTGGGGGCTCCACTCCATCGCCAGGAGGTCGTCCGCGGCGGCGCACACGTGCAGCCCGGCGGCGTACGCGATGCCGGTGGCCATCGAGTGGTGCGGCGCGATCGGCACGTGCTGCGCCTCGAGGACGCCGGCGATCGCGAGCCCCTCCGTGATCCCGGTCCGACCGATGTCCGGCTGCGCGATGCGCACCGCCTGGGCCTGCGCCCACTGGGCGAACTCGAACCGGTGCCGCATGGCCTCGCCGACGGCGATCGGCGTGATCGCCCCGGCCGCGAGCGTCACGTGGCCGGCGAGGTCCTCCGGCGCGAGCGGGGCCTCGAAGAACCAGGCGCCTCGCTCGTCGAGCCCGCGGGCGAGTCGCCGGGCGTCCCCGAGCTGGTGGACCCAGTGCGCATCGACGGCGATCCGCGCGCCCGGCCCGACGGCGTCGCTCACGGCGTCGTAGCTCGCGAGGGTCTCCTCGGGCGACGTCGTGAGGTGCAGCTTGAACCGGGTGTGGCCCGCGTCCCGGGCGGCGCGGGCGGACGCCGCGCGGGCGGCGTCGTCGGACCCCTCCACCGAGGTCAGGTAGACCGGCACGTGTGCGCGCTCGGACCCGCCGAGGAGCAGGTGCGCGGGCAGCCCGAGCTCGTGCCCGAGCAGGTCCCACAGCGCGGTGTCGATCGCGGCGAGGGCGTCGGCCTGGATGCCCGAGAGGTGCCCGCGCTCGCGGCCCGTCTGCTGCAGCCGCCGGGTCAGCGGCCGCACGCCCGTGGCCAGGTCGGCGCCGATCAGGGCGGGCGCGAAGACGTGGTCGACGAGGGCGCCCGGCGCCTCCGGGGACGCCGGCGCGAGGGCCTCGCCCCAACCGACGGCGTCGTCCGTCGCGATCCGTACGAGCAGCGTCTCGTCCGCCGTCGGGTAGATGCTCCGCACCCGCGGCGACGCGACGAAACGCGGCGCGTCCGGCGGTGCGCCCTTGTCGATGCGGAGCCGGAACGTCTCGACGGTACGGATCACGCCCATGCGGGGGTGGCCTCCTCGGTGGAACGGAGCGTCGACGCGGTCGCGCCGAACGCCGGGGTGGGTGCGGCGCCCACGGGGACGGCGGCGGCGAAGAGCCGGCCCTCGTCGCCGGACGGCGCCGGGTCGTCCAGGTCGGTGCGCGCCGTCGTGATCACGAGCAAGCCCTCCCAGAGAGCGACGGCGCTCGGCCGCGACACGGGCACCTCCACGACGTCGATCACCTCGCCCGACGGCGCGATCCGGCGGACCTCGCCGGCGCCCCACATCGCGACCCAGACGCAGCCGTCGTCGTCGAGCGCGATGCCGTCCGGGTTGCCGCCGTCGCAGACGGCGACGGTGCGGCGGCCGGAGAGCACACCGCCCGCGACGTCGAACCGTTCGAGGCACCGGTCCGGCAGCGTGTCCACGTAGAACAGCGCGGCGCCGGACGGGTCGAGCGCGATGCCGTTCGAGACGGTGACGTCCGCGAGCACCTCCGTGACCGCGAGGTCGGGCCCGATGCGGTAGAGCGCTCCCTCGGGCCGGCGCGGCAGCGTCTGCGAGCCGACCCAGAACGCGCCGTCCGGGGCGCAGACCCCGTCGTTGAGCGGCCGGTCGTCGGCGGGTGTGATCCCGGCGAGCACCGTGCGCACGCTCCCCACAGCGCCACCGGCGTCGTCCACATGTCCGTCGTCACGCAGGTGCACGAGGTCCCGCCCGCTCGCGGCGACCCAGCCGTCGCCGTCGGCCGCCAGCGGCGCCGCGGCGCCGATCCGCGTCCCCACGTGCACGGTTCGCGTGGTGACGAGGGCTCCGCCCTCGAGCACGCCCGTGTGGAACGTGCCCGCGCGCATGTCGATCCACATGAGCTCGCCGGTGCGCGGGTCGACGCGCGGCGACTCGCCCTGCCGGAACGTGTCGCGGCTGAGCGGCTCAGCTCTTGACCGCACCCGCGACCCCTTCGACGAACGACTTCTGCAGGAACAGGAACACGATGATGATCGGCACGACGCTGATCGACGCCCCGGCAGCGAGGCCGGCCCAGTCGGTGGTGTCGGTGCCGAAGAAGTTGTACATCCCGACGCCGAGCGTCCGCAGGTCCGGCCGACCCAGCGTGAACACCAGGGGGATGAAGAACGCGTTCCACGCCCCGATGAAGTTGAGCAGCACCACCGTGCCGGTCACGGGCCGCGCGAGCGGGAACATGATGGAGCGGAACCGCCGCAGGTACCCGGCGCCGTCGACCTTCGCCGCCTCCTCGAGCTCGCCCGGGATGCCGGAGAAGAACCCGACGTACAGCAGCACCGGAACGGCGACGCCGGCCGCCTGAGCGAGCGCCGCACCGAGCAGCCCGTTCTGCAGGCCGAGCGTCGTGACCAGCTGGAACACCGGGATGATCGTGTAGCCGTGCGGCACGAACATCGCCGCCACCAGCACGCCCATCACGACCTTGCGCCCGGGGAGCTGCCGGTCCGCCAGCGCGTACCCGGCGAGCGAGGACACGAGCACGACGATGACGACGACGGCGATCGAGAACGTCAGCGTGTTGACCGTGAAGTCGCCGAACCGACCGGTGGTCCACGCCCGCTGGAAGTTCTCGAGCGTCCACTCGCTCGGCCACAGCCCCAGTCCGCCGAGCAGCATCTCGCGCTGCGTCTTGAACGAGGCCGTGACCATCCAGAGGAACGGGTACACCCACAGGAAGGCGATCGGCAGCAGGGCCACGTGCCACCAGCGCAGGCGCCGGCTCGCGCCCCGCGGTCCACCGCGGCGGCGGCGCGGCGGCGGCGGGGGGCCGGCCTCGGCGGTGACGGCCGCCGCTGCGTCCGCGCCGGCGCCCAGGCCCGGTGCTGTCGTCGCGCTCATGCGGCGCTCTTCCGCATGCGGCCGGCCAGCAGCGGGCCCTGGAGCAGCGTGATGAGCAGCGTGAACAGACCGAACACGACGCCGACGGCGCAGGCGAACCCGTACCGCGGCGCCGCCGACACGGGATCGAACGCGTACCGGTAGATGTACGTCGGGACGACGTCCGTGGAGTACACGGGCCCACCTCCGGTCATGGACTGCACGAGGTCGAACGTGTTGAGGCTCCGCTGGAACGTCAGCAGGAGGATGACGACGGCGAGCGGCATCAGCACGGGCAGCGTCACGCTCGCGAGCTGCTGGCGGGGGGACGCGCCGTCGAGCTTGGCCGCCTCGTAGAGGTCCTTGGGGACCGTCTGCAGCGCCGCCAGCCAGTAGATGAGCGTGATGCCGAAGCCCTTCCAGATGTCGACGCCGATGACGGTGGGCAGCGCCGTCGACGGGCTCCCGAGGAAGTTGATCGGTCGGTCGATGAGCCCGATCGAGCGCAGCGCCTCGTTCACCACCCCGCCGACCGGCGAGAGCAGGACGGCGATGACCATGCCGATGACCGCCGTCGTCGCCACGACCGGCAGGAAGAACGCGAGCCGGTACACGTTGCGCCCGCGCAGCAGCGTGTTGTTGAGCACGAGCGCCAGGATCAGCGCGAGGGGGAGCTCGACCAGGAGGGCGCCGAGCGAGAAGAGGAACGAGTTGCCGAACGCGTTCCAGAACGAGGCCGAGCCGAGCGCCTCGCTGAAGTTCGCCAGCCCCACGAAGTCCTCGGGCGGGCCGACGCCGTCCCAGTCGAAGAACGAGTAGCCCCAGCTCGCCACGATCGGCCAGAGCGTGAAGCCCCCGAAGATGAGGATGAGGGGGAGGAGGAAGACGTAGCCCCAGATCGTCGCGCGGCGGCGGGCGCGCCGGCGTGACGACGACGGGGCAGCCCGCTTCGGTGTCGATGGCGAGGTCGCGACGGCGGTGGCCATGCCGGATCCTCTCGTGGTCTCGGGTCGGTCAGGACGGTCGGTCGGTGCCGTGCCCGCCCTCGTCCGGGCGGGCACGGCACCGCGGGTGCTACTCGGCGGCGGGGGCGTAGTCCGTCAGCGGGTCCCAGTCCTCGAACGCGAGCTGTTCGCGCAGCTCGGGATCGTCGGCCTCGTACTCCGCGATGAGTGCCTCCATGGCCTGCGTGCGCGCCTCGGCGATCGGCAGGTACTCCGAGTTGTTGATGATCGACTCGTCGGCGGCGAGGCCCCACTTGAGGTCCGGGTTCGCGCTGGCCGCCGCCCAGAACTCCTCGGCACCCTCGCCGGCGAGCTGCGGGTTCGGGGAGGTCCGGATCGTCTCCTCGGCGACGTCGAGGATGCCGGCCTGGTCGGGGTTCTCCCGCGCCGCGTCCTCCCACGCCTGCATCGACGCGGTGAACGAGCCGAACTCCTCGTAGTACGCCGCGTAGAAGTCGATCGAGGCGAGGAAGTCCATGAGCTTGAGCGCCTCCTCGGGGTGCTCCGACTCGGCGGACATGCTCCAGATCGGCTGCTGCGCGACGGAGCGCGGCGAGTACGCCACCCGGCCGGAGTCGGGCACCGGGATCGGCGCGAGCTCCATGGCGATCTCCGGGTCGAGCTTCCGGATCTCGGCCACGTGCCAGGTCGCCGAGGCGTACATCGCGAGACGCCCGGCGGCGAACTCGCTGAACGCGCGAGCGCCGTCCCAGCTCTCCCAGCCGGGCTGGAACACGCCGTCGGCCTGCATGCCGCGCCACTGCTCGACGAGCTCGACGACCTGCGGGTTCGTGTACGACGGCTCACCGGTCGTGAGGTCGATGCCGGTGCCGACCGACGACGGCGCGGCGGTGTTCGCGAACATCGAGATGCTGCCGCCGTTCGGGCCGGCCGGGGCGGTGCCGAAGACGTCGCCGCCGCCGTTCTCCGTGATGGTGCGGGCCATCTCCTCGTACTCGCTCCACGTCTCGGGCGGGCCGTCGAACCCGTTCTCCGCGAGGATGTCGGCGTTGTAGATGAGCAGGTTCGTCTGGCCCCAGTCGCCCCACACGAGCGGCAGGCTCACGAGGTGGTCCTCGCGGTGCAGGCCGGAGACGGCGGGGTCCATCGACCCCTCCGGGAAGCGGGCGATGAACTCGTCGGTCTCGAGCTCGTCCAGCGGCGCGAGCCAGCCGCGGTCGTAGAAGCGGTTCATCGCCTCCGTGCCCTGCGCCCGGAAGACGTCGGGCGACTCGCCCTGCTGGAACATCAGCTCGATCGCGTTGAGCTGCTGGTCGGAGGGGTTCTCGATGACGTCGACGGTGATGCCGGGGTTCGCCTCCTCGAAGAGGTCGAACTGGGCGCGGTAGAACTCGCTCGCGCCCGGCGGGTCGGGGACGATCGCGGCGGTCAGCGTGACCTCCTCGCCGTCGCCCTCGGCCGTGGAGTCGTCGTCCGAGCCGGGATCGCCGCCGACGAGGTTGCAGCCGCTCAGCAGCAGCGCGCCTCCCGCGGCCGCGGCCGCGAGGCGCCAGGTCGTGCGTGCTCGACGTGTGCGCTTCATTGCACAGCCCTCCTGTTGAGGTGGTCCGGGTCGTGGAGCCGACCCGCTGGCGATGACGATACACGCAGATGGGTGAGGCATCCACCATATGACTGCTATGTTCGGGCTGCGAAGGTCGCACTCACTATTCTGCGAGGAAGCACATGGGACTTGACTCGGCGCCCGGCACGGTTCGCGGGCTGGTGCCCGTTCTCGCGACCCCGTTCGACGACGGCGGTCGCCTGGACGTCGCGAGCCTCGCCCGGCTCGTACGATTCCAGCGCGAGGCCGGTGCCGACGCGCTCGCCGTCTTCGGGATGGCGAGCGAGGGGTTCGCCCTCGGCGCGGACGACCGGCGCCAGATCCTCGCGGCGGTGCGGGAGGCGGGCGACGGCGTCCCGGTGGTGGCCGGGGTCTCCGCCTCCGCGCTCGCCCCGGCGCTCGACCAGCTGCACCAGCTCGCCGACGGAGGCGCCACGACGGCGATGGTCATGCCTCCGCACATGGTCAAGCCCAGCCCGGCGCAGGTGCTCGACTTCTTCGGCGGGCTCGCGGCGGAGGCATCCCGGGTGGGCGTCGCCGTCATGATCCAGGACGCACCCGGGGCGACGGGCGTGGCCATGAGCGCCGCCGAGCTGGCCGATCTCGCGGCGCTCGACGGCGTCGTGAGCATCAAGGTCGAGGCGCCCCCGACCGTCGCCAAGATCGAGCAGGTCGGTCCCGCGGCGGCCGCCGCCGGCGTCGTGCTGCTCGGGGGGCAGAACGCCCAGTTCGTGCTGGACGAGTACGCGTTCGGCGCCGTCGGCACGATGCCCGCCTGCGAGTTCACCGACCTCCTGGCGCCGATCCTCGAGCTGTGGTCGGCCGGCGAGCGCGGCGTCGCCCGCTCGCGGTTCGCCGCGCTCCTGCCGCTGATCGTCTGGGGCCTGCAGCCCGGGCTCGCGTGGTCGATCCACAAGGAGGTGCTCGTGCACCGTGGCATCATCGCCAGCGGATGCGTGCGTGCCCCCGCGCGTGCGGCGTCGCCGGCCATGCGTCGAGCCGCGATCGACGTCTTCGAGAGCGTCGTGAAGGAGCTGGAGCTGCGGTGAACCTGCTTGCCGGGCGACGCGCCGTCGTCGTCGGCACGCGCTCGCGGATCGGGGCGACGATCGTCGCGGCCCTGGTCGAGCACGGTGCCCGCGTGGTCGGCGTCGACCGGGAGGCGCCGCGCGACGACGCCGAGGCGCCGCCGTTCGAGCGGCACGTCGTGGCGGACATGAGCACCGCCTCCGGCGCGGACGCCGCGTTCACGGCCGCCGTCGATCACCTCGGCGGGCTCGACCTCGTGGTCTCCGGCGCCGCCGTGCAGCGCGGCGGGCGGCTGTGGGAGACGGGCGAGGACACGTGGCGCGCCGTGCTCGGCGGCACGCTCGACACGGCGTTCCACACGATGCGGGCCGGGTTGCTGCACCTGCGCCGCGGCGGCGCGCTCGTCGCCGTCTCGTCGGTGAACGCCGACGTCGTCCACCCCGCGAACGCCGCCTACGCCGCGTCGAAGGGCGCCGTGAACACGCTCGTGCGCCAGGCGGCGCTCGACTGCGCCCCGCGCGGGATCCGTGTCAACGCCGTCGCCCCTGCGCTCGTCGACGGCGATCCCGAGCGCTCGTCGTACGGCTACCCGATGGGCCGCACGGTGACGTCGCGCGAGGTGGCGGACGCCGTCGTCCTCCTCGCGTCGCCGCTCGCGTCCGGGATCACCGGCGTGGTGCTGCCGGTCGACGCCGGGCTGTCCGGCACCTCGGCCGTCGCGATGAGCCGGCCCGAGATGCTCGAGAAGCTGCGTGTCGGCGCGCTCATCGAGGACGCGCAGCCCGGCTCGCCCGGCGGGTTCCGACCAGGCGTCATGGACGATGCCGCACTCCAGATACGTCGTCGGGGACTTGACCACCCGTGACGTCGTCCGCGCCGGCAGGGCTGCCCGGCCTGCTGACCACCGTCGTGTCGTGGGTGCCGCGCCTGTTCGTGCTGTCGGTGACGTGGCTCGTACAGGTGTTGGCCGGCGCCGTCGTGCTGGGGTTCGCGCCGGCGACGGCGGTGCTCGCGGACGGCGTGGCGCGCCGCCTGGCCGACCCCGACGCGCCGGCGGACCTGCGCGGCGGCTGGCGCACGTGGCGGGCCGAGCTGTGGTCGGCGCAGCTGCCGCTCGGGCTCCCCGCGCTGCAGGTCGTGCTGCTCGCGTTCTACCTGCAGCTCACCCGCGGCTCGGTGCTCGCGGTGAGCGTCGCGGTGCTCGGGGCGGTGTACGTGGTGTGGCTGGCGCACCTGCCGGCCGTGTACGTGCGCCGTCACGACGGCGTGGGCGCGCCGGCGCTGTGGCTCGCGAACCTGCGCCTCATGGCCGGGGGTGCCGGGGCGTACCTGCTCTCCGGCGTCGTCCTCCTGGCCGGGGGGTGGGCACTCGTCTGGTACGCGCCGGTCGCCGCCGTCGCGTTCGGGCCGGCGGCCGCGGCGCTCGTCGCGGCGCTCGCCGTCCGGCGGGTCGTCGGCCGGGCGCGGTGAGGGCTACGCCGTCGTCGCCGCTCGCGCGACGTACCCGAGCGCCGTCGAGATCTGGTCCGCCTGCTCGATGAGCACCATGGCGAGGAAGTCCTCGCGCTCGGCGAGGTTCATCGCGGACAGCGGGCCGGACACGGAGACGGCGGCGACCACGTCGCCCCCGCGGCCGCGGATCGGCGCCGCCAGGCAGGCGCGCCGCAGGGCGAGCTCCTCGTTCTCGATCGCGTAGCCGCGGTCGGCGACGGCGGCCATCTCCTGGTGGAGCGCGTCCACGGTCGTGATCGTGCGGGCGGTGTACCTGTCGAACGTCGCGCCGAGCAGCGACTCGAGGCTCGCGCGGTCCGAGTCGATGAGCAGCGCCTTGCCGAGGGCCGTCGCGTGCAGCGGGCCGCCGCGACCGATGAGCGTCGAGTTGCGCGGGGCGTCCTTGCCCTCGAAGTTGCACAGGTAGAACAGGTGCTGGCCGGAGCGCTCCGCCACGTTCACACCGAGGCCGAGCGAGGCGGCGAGGTTCTGCGCGATCTGGCGCGCGGCGGCGTGCACCGGGTGGTCGTTGAGGACGATCCCCGCGAGGTCCACGACCTCCGGCCCGAGCGAGTAGAGGCCGCTGAGCGGGTCGTGCCGGATGAAGCCCATGCTCGTCATGGCGGCGACCATCCGGGACACCGTCGACTGCCCGAGGCCGGTCGTGGACACGAGGTCGGAGATGCGCTGGCGGGGGCGCTCCGCGGAGAACGCCGTGAGCAGCGACAGGGCACGATCGATGCTCTGGGTGCCCTGCACGGTCTCGCGGGCGGACTGCTTCGGCACGACGGACTCCTTCGCCGTTCGGCATGACTTGGACACATCATGCACCATGTGGATCGCTAGGGGCGACTGCCGCGCGCGGACGACGGCGAATCTCGGGGGTTGACGCGAACAGTCGCCTGGGTCTTCGATGCGTAATATGGACAACGACGTCACATCGCAGGTGGGGAATGCAGGTATCTCGCGTCGCTCGGTCGTCGCGATGCTCGTGGGCTCGGCGGTGCTCCCGCCGGTGCTCGGCGCCGCGCCGGCGTCGGCCGCACCCTCCGGTCCGGAGCCCAGCGCCGACGGGCCGCCCGCTGACGCGTTGCGTCGGCTGGAGAAGCCCGACCTCGCGTTCCGGGAGGCGGCGACGATCACGGGGCCGCGGCACCGCGTCACGTTCCACGAGGCGACGTGGACCGGTGGGCGGACGTACGTGCGGGACCTCGAGGTGCGCACCGACGCCGGGTGGCTGCCCGTCACGTCGGTCGAGGGCAGGTTCGACGAGCAGTGGGTCGTGCTGACGTCCGAGGAGCCCGCGGACGCGTTCTTCTACTACAGCTCCGCGCAGCCGCGGTGGGTCGCGTTCGACTCCCTGCACCAGCTCGACGACCGCACCGTCGAGCTGCGCGGCGCTCACGAGGGCGAGTTCGACCTCGTGGTCCGGTGGGACCTGTCGTCCGGCCGGCCCGAGCTGCACCACGTGCTCACCGCGGGTCCGGCGCGGCACTACATCGTCGGCTACCAGGCCGTCGACGTCGCCCCGTTCGACGAGGTGGAGGAGGTGCTGTGCGGCGCCCTCCAGCACGCGCGCGCCGTCGGCAGCCCGGCCGCGCTCGCCTCGTGGGAGCTGTTCGCCCCGATGGCGCTCACGCAGCGCACGATCGCCGGGACCACGGCGACGCTGGGGGTGCACGTGCCCGCCGACGTCATCGAGTACGAGCACGAGCGCGAGCTCGGGCCGAACGGCCAGCCGTTCGGGATGAGCCTGCGCAACGACAGCGCCGACGTCCAGCCCGTCGCGTACGCGCCGCACGCCGGCCGCCGCAGCCTGCTCGCCGCCGGCGAGAGCCGCGGCTACGCGTTCGGCGTCGTCGCCCACGCGGGATCGCTGTACGACGCGTACGTCGACGTCTGCCGGGAGGACCTCGGCCTGACGGCGTACCGGCAGAACGTGCGCGGGACGTCGCTCACCCAGACGGCCCACAACCTGCTCGACCTCGTGACGATCGACCCCGACGCCGACGACTCCGAGGCGTTCGTGCCGTCGTTCTCCGGGTGGTGGAACCGCGCCAAGGGCTTCGTCGACGTCGAGAACGACCAGTCGGTGCGCACCGCCGTCGCCGGCATCATGCTCTCCGCGCAGTACCTGCTATGCGCGCCCGGCGACGGAGGGGACGTGTACGCCCGCCGTGCGCGGCCGATGATCGAGTACCACGTCTCGCGGCGGAACCACGGGACGACGCCGATCGTCGGCCACGACGTCTACGGCGACGCGAGCATCACGTCGTGGGGGCTCGGCGGTGTGTCCGGCGACGCGTCGACCCTCGTCCCGCTGTACCAGCAGACCCGCGGGCAGAACGCCGGCCTGTTCGAGCTGGCCATGGGCACGATCGCGAACCCGCCCTTCCGCGACACCCGCACCCCGATGAGCACGCCGATCCAGGCGTACCGGATCACCGGCGACGAGGCGTGGCTGGCGGAGGCCCTCGCGCGCGCCCGGCACTACGCGCGCACCGAGATCGACGTCCCGTACACGCGGAACGGTCCCGAGGGGTCGTTCGGCTTCACGTACTCGAAGGCCTGGCTCGAGCTCTTCGTGCTCCACGAGCTCACCGGCGAGCAGGACCTCCTGGAGGCGGCGCACCGCGAGGCGAAGAGGTTCGTCACGCAGACCATGGCCCGCAAGGTGCCAGGCGGGCGGATCCGTGTCCCGTTCGGCGACCACATCGACGACCAGTTCGACGACTGGGACGGGCACGTGATGCCCGACTACCCGAACGACGACTTCGACGACGACGTCGTCCCCGCCTGGGAGGTCTCGACCACCGGGCTCACGTTCGAGCAGCTCACGACCTACAAGAGCAAGGACGACCTGCCCAACCCGGGCGGCGGGTTCGTGATGAACCCCATCTGGGCGCCGTTCCTGCTCCGCCTGGCGCACGCCGTCGGCGACTCCTTCATCGCCGACGTCGCGCACAACATGGTGGTGGGCAGGTTCACGAGCTACCCCGGCTACTACTACCGCCAGTTCGTGGCGTGGCAGCTGGAGCCGGACTTCCCGCTCGTCGGGCCGCCCGGACTGACGTGCCTCTACTTCCACCACGCTCCGGCGCAGATGGGCCTGGCGATCGACTACCTGTTCTCGGAGCACGAGGTGCGCTCCGACGGCGAGATCTCGTTCCCGCGCGAGCTCGAGTGCGACTTCGTCTACTTCAAGTACTCGACGTACGGGCACGCGCCGGGCCGCTTCTACGGCGAGGACGGCGTGTGGCCGTACCTGCCGGCGGGGTCCGTCAGCGTCGACGACCCGCAGATCAACTGGCTCACCGGCGTCGGGAACGACTCCCTGTACCTCTCGCTGACGAACGAGTCGACGACGGCGTCGCGCGTGACGGTCTCGTTCGACGCCGAGCTGACCGGCATCCGGCGCAGCGGACGTTACGACGTCGAGATCGTCGGCGGTGACGGCCGACGGCGTCCCGTGCGGATCCGCAACGGTCGCCTCGACGTCGAGGTCCCCGGGCGCGGGCTGGCCGCCGTCGTGATCCGCGGCGCCGGCCGACCCGCGCCGTGGCACCGGTTGCCCGAGGCGCAGGACCGGTCGGCGTCGAGCTGGGCGAGCGACGACGTCGACGGCACCCAGACCGGGATCGTGCGGGGCATGCTGCTGGCCCGCCCGGACGGCTCCGGCGCCGACGCCTACGTCCAGAGCTCCTCGACGGATCCGGCGACGCTGCGCTACAGGGTCGACGACGGCGCGGAGCAGGTGATCGCCGACAAGCCGTACCCGAACGAGTGGACGATCCCGCTCGAGGGGACCACCGCCGTCGTGCGCTACAGCGTGGAGACCACGGCAGGCGTGAGCCCCGAGCGCACGCTCGCGTTCCCGCCGCTGATCACCGGCGTGGCGCCGGACGGCGTCGGCGCGTTCGGTCAGGTGGAGGTGTCGCCGACGGCGTCGCCCGGCGACACGCTCGCCGTCACCGTCCGGGTGCGCTCGGCGGCCGACGAGCCGTGGGAGGACGTGGCCCTCGCCCTCGGCGTCCCCGACGGATGGGTGCCGACGGCGGATCCGGGCAACCCGACGGTGCTGCCCGCCGGCGGGACCGTCACCTGGGCGTTCTCCGTCGCTGTGCCGCAGGACGCGCCCGTGGCGACGACGGCGATCACGGCCGGGCTGACGTCCGGGGCGGGTGACGCGGTGATCGGCGAGGCGAGCGTCGCCGTCGTCGAACCCATCCGGATCCTGTCGCTCACGGCCGCGCCGGAGACGGTGAGCCCGGGCGACTCGATCACGCTGGCGGTCCACGTGCTCAACCGCGGCCCTGTCGCGCAGAGCAGGACGATCACGCTCGCCGCGAACCCGGGCTGGACGCTGCCGGTCACCACGCTCGCGTTCGACCTGCCGGCGCGGGGCGAGGCCGAGCAGACGATCACGGTGCCGTCGTCGGCCACGATCGCGCCCGGGACGCGGTCGTACTTCTCGGCGCGGATCGGTGACGGCGTGCGCGTGCAGGACTCGGTGCTCGTCGTCGACCCGAACACGATCCAGCTCACCAACAACGACTTCTTCCCACGGTTCGACAGGTCCGGGACGTGGCTCGTGAGCGGCCTGCCCGGTCCGGACGGGCTCAACTCGCTGTACAGCCCGCTCGACGTGGCCGGCGGCACGGGCACGTGGCGGCCGGAGATCGCCGTCGCCGGGCAGTACGAGGTGGCGATCTGGTATCCCTCGAACGCGGAGACGTCGCGCTCCGCCGTCTACGTGGTGCACCACGCCGACGGCGAGGAGGAGTTCGTCGTCGACCAGCAGGTGGCGCCGCGCGCGTGGAACGTGCTGGGGACCTACCCCTTCGCCGCCGGCGCCGACGGCTTCGTGCGGATCGAGGTGCGCACCGCCGACGGGTACACGCGCCTGGCGGGCGCCCGGTTCCGGTTGGTGGGCTGACGGCGTCGGCCCGGTAGGCGTCGCGGGAGCCCCCAGGCCCAGCCGACCCGGGCGCCGTCGTCGGCGTAGTGTCGTTGAGCATGACGGGGCAGGAGCGCGACGGCCCACCCCGGGCGAGTCGCGCCGCGGCTCGCACCGCGAAGGCGACGCTGCGCCGCGGCCTTCATGATCTGCCAGGTGTCGCGGCGATCGGCGTCGCGCGCCGCGACGAGGGCGGGTTCGGCGTCGTCGTCCGCGTCCGGTCCGCGGATCTCGCCGACCACATCCCGGACGTCGTGGCGGGGGTGCCCGTCGAGGTCCGGGTGGTCGGGGAGGTTCGGCCGCGGGGCGGGTGACGCGGTGGACGCTCACCGCGCGCCGGTGTCGGAGGGAGTCACCACACTGGGGGCAGGGAGGCGCGATGACGAACTGGGACCGCGCGGGAGCGCGTGAGGCGAAGCACGAGGCGGCGGCTCGGATCGGGGAGCTGCTCGCGCGGCATGGCACGGCGGCGGCGCCCCGGCTCGGCGGGGTGCCCACGGAACCGGCCGGGCCGCGCTCCGTGGGCGTGGCGCTGGGGCTCGCGCCCCGGGCGGACGGGTCGTTCGCGCTGGCGGTGCGCCCGCGGCTCGGGACGCCGACGGCGCGGATGGTCGCCCGGCGGATCACCGACGAGCTCGGTGCCGAGGGGGTCGACGTGCGCCGCACCGGCCGGATCCGCCCGCTGCGCACGGCGACGTCCGGCATGCGCTGGCCGGTGCCGCAGGCCCAGGCCACGGGCGAGACCGGACGGGTGCGCCCGCTGCGCCCGGGGCTCTCGATCGCGCACGTCGACGTCACGGCCGGCACGCTCGGGGCGTTCGTCACGTACGACGGCGCGCGGCACGTTCTCTCGAACCACCACGTGCTCGTGGGGTCGAGCGGGCAGCCGGGTGACGCGGTGCTGCAGCCCGGCCCGTTCGACGGCGGCAGCGATCCCGCGGACCGGATCGGCGCGCTCGCGCACCTCGTCCCGCTCGTCGCGGGCGAGGAGGCCGAGGTGGACGCGGCTCTCGCGTCGCTCGACGCCCCGGACGACGTCGACCCGGCCTACCCCGGCGGCACGCTGACCGGCACGTCCGAGGTCGAGGGCGGCGAGGGGGTCGAGAAGATCGGGCGCACCACCGGAGTCACCCGCGGCCGGGTCACGGCGATCGAGGTGGACGACCTCCTCGTGGACTACGGCGAAGGGCTCGGCACGCTCTCGTTCTCGGGGCAGATCGAGGTCGAGGGCGAGGGCGAGGAGTCGTTCTCCGACGGCGGCGACTCCGGTTCGCTCGTCTACCTGCGGAGCGGCATGGCCGCCGTCGGGCTGCTGTTCGCGGGTTCCACGACCGGCGGCTCGAACGGCCAGGGCCTCACGTACCTCAACCCGATCGACACGGTGCTCGAGCGTCTCGGGGCCGAGCTCGAGATCCCTGAGGAGGGCACATGACGGAGCGCACCTACCCTGCCGGAGTCACGTCGTGGATCGACCTGGAGGCGCCGGATCTCGCCGCCGCCCAGGCGTTCTACGGCGAGATGCTCGGGTGGACGTTCGAGGTCGCGACTCCACCCGAGGCGCCGGCCCCGTACGTCATCGCCCGGCTGGGCGGTCGAGACGTCGCGGGTCTGGCGCCTCGCAGCGACGGGCCGGCGCGCTGGAACACGTACGTCGCGGTCGACGACGCCGCCGCCACCGCGGCGCGGGCCGTCGAGCTGGGCGGGCGGATCCTGTCGCCGGCGTCGGCGGCAGGCGATGCCGGTGTCGGGGCAGCCGTCGCCGACCCTGAGGGCACCGAGATCCGCCTCTGGCAGGCCGGCCGCAGGCGCGGCGCCCAGGTCGCGAACGAGCCGGGGGCGTGGAACTTCTCGAACCTGGCGACCGACGTCGCCGATGCCGCGACCTTCTACACCGACCTGTTCGGCTGGGAGTTCGACGACGTCGGCTTCGGCGTCATGATCCGGGTGCCGGGCTACGGCGCCCACCTCGCCGCGACGATCGACCCGGGGATCGCCGAGCGGCAGGCGGAGGTGTCGGTCCCGACAGGGTTCGCGGACGCGTTCGGCTGGCAGTCGCCCACGTCACCGGCCGTGCCCGCGTCGTGGCACGTGGTGTTCGCCGTCGCGGACCGGGACGCGAGTGTCGCGACGGCCGAGCGCCTGGGTGCTGTCGCGCTTCACACGGAGGACAGCGACTGGGCGCACGACGCCGTCGTCCGCGACCCCCAGGGCGCCACGTTCACCGTGAGCCAGTTCGACCCACAGCACTGACGGCTACAGCGGTGGCGGGCTTCCTGCGCGGAGGGCGTCCAGCTCGCGGAGCACCGGCCACCGCGAGAACGCGAACACGAGGAACATCACGAGGTTCACGATCGGCACCAACGCGATGAGCACCCACCAGCCGGAGTAGCCGGCCTTCTGGATGATCCGGATGTACGCGATCAGCATGACGATCGCGAAGGCGATGTAGACGACGAGCGCGACGCCGCCGAACAGCCATGCGTAGTCGTCGCGCCACGCCTCGTAGTCGGAGCTGTCCATGGGGGCGAGTCTCGACCCGCGGGAGGAGGCCGGCAACCGCGCTGTCAGCGCAGGAGGCAGAATTCGTCGCCCTCGGGGTCGGCCATCACCACGAGCTCGCCGCGGTCGACGACGACGCGGGCGCCGAGTCCGACCAGTCGCGCGACCTCGGCGTCCGGGTCGGTGGCCGACAGGTCGAGGTGCACCCGGTTCTTCACGGTCTTGGGCTCGGGGACCTTCTGGAACCAGACGCGCGGGGAACCGCCGTCGGCCCGTTCGAGCAGCACCGTCGGGTCGTCCTCGACGTCGTCGATCCCCGCGGCTGCGAGGCGCGCGATCTCGTCGTCGTCGTACGCCGCGATGCGGTACCCGTCGAGCGCCTCGGCCCAGAACCGGGCCAGCGAGGCGGGGTGGTGGCAGTCGATGACGACGTCGTGGAGGGTGGCCATGCGCCCACCCTGCCGCCGCGGCCGGGCCGGCGCACGGCCTGAACGATCGAGTCCCCAGCCGTGGCACGCTGGTTGCCATTGTCCGCACCGGCCGACGCCACCGACGCCGTCCAACCGCGAGATCGAAGAGGACGCATGACCCACACGCTGAACCCGACCACCACCCGCCGCCACCCCGTGAACGTGCGGGACGTCGTCGTCGAGGACGCCTTCTGGGGACCGCGCCAGCAGCAGCTGCGCGCCACGACGCTGGACGCGCAGTACGACCAGCTCGTCGCGACGGGCCGGATCGGCTCGCTCGCGCTCACCTGGACGCCCGGTTCGGACGAGCCGCGGCCCCACCCGTTCTGGGAGAGCGACATCGCCAAGTGGCTCGAGGCGGCGAGCTACGTGCTCGGCACGCATCCCGACGCCGCGCTCGAGGCCAAGGTGGACGGCGTCGTCGCCGCTCTGGCCGGTGCCCAGCAGGAGGACGGGTACCTCAATGCGTACTTCACAGTGGTGGCGCCGGGGGAGCGGTTCACCGACCTGCGCGACGCGCACGAGCTGTACGCCGCCGGGCACCTCATCGAGGCCGGCGTCGCGCACCACGAGTCGACGGGGAAGACCACGCTGCTCGACGTCGTGGCGCGGTACGCCGACCTGCTCGTGAGCGAGTTCGGCCCCGGCGGCGCCCACGAGGGTGGCTACTGCGGCCACGAGGAGGTGGAGCTCGCCCTCGTGCGGCTCTACCGGACCACGGGCGAGCGCCGCTACCTCGACCTCGCGCTCGCGTTCGTCGACGCGCGCGGCACGACGCCGCACTACTTCGACGTCGAGCAGGAGCAGCGGGGGACCGCCGGGTTCTTCGGCGCGATGTTCCCGCAGCGCGGCGACCGGCGGCAGGAGTTCCTGGAGTACAACCAGTCGCACGCCCCGGTGCGCGAGCAGAGCCAGGCCGTCGGGCACGCCGTCCGGGCGATGTACCTGTACTCGGCGATGGCCGATCTCGCGGCCGAGACCGGCGACGAGGGGCTGCGCGGCGCGTGCGAGACGCTGTGGACGCACCTGACCACGAAGCGCATGTACGTCACGGGCGGCATCGGCGACTCGCGGCACAACGAGGGGTTCACGCGGGACTACGTGCTCCCGAACGACTGTGCGTACGCGGAGACCTGCGCGGCGATCGGGCTCGTGTTCTGGGCTCGGCGCATGGCCTCGCTGTCCGGCAGTGCGCAGTACGTGGACGTGCTGGAGCGGGCGCTCTACAACGGCGTCATCGCCGGCGTGAGCGCCGACGGTCAGAAGTTCTTCTACGAGAACCCGCTCGCCAGCGACGGCTCGGCTGTCCGGCGGGACTGGTTCGACTGCGCGTGCTGCCCGCCCAACCTGGCGCGCCTCGAGGCGTCGCTCGGGTCCTATGTCTACGCGGCCAGCGCCGACTCGCTCGCCGTCGACCTCTACGTCGGCTCCACCGTGGCACGCCGCCTCGGTGGCGCGGACGTGCGGTTGCGGCAGTCGAGTTCGTCCCCGGCAGGGGGAGACGTCGCGCTGACCGTGTCGAGCTCGGCGCCGGCCGTGTGGTCGCTGCTGCTGCGCGCGCCGTCGTGGGCCCGCGGGACGGCCGTCAGCGTCAACGGCGAGGCGACGGACGCCGTCGTGGGGGAGGACGGGTACGTGACCCTGCGCCGCGAGTGGGCCGACGGCGACAGGGTCGACGTCGCGTTCGACGTCGAGGTCCGGCGCCTGTACGCCAGCACCCATGTCGCCGCCGACGCCGGCCGCACCGCGCTCGCCTACGGCCCGTTCGTGTACTGCGTCGAGGGTGTCGACGTCGAGGCCCCCGTGCACGCCGTGGTCCTCGGCGACTCCGCGCTCGAACCCGTGCTGCCGGCGTCGGAGGTCGTGCCCGTGCTCGTCGGGCCGGCGTCCGTCGAGACCCGCGGCAGCGCGGACGACGCAGTGCTCTACTCGGAGGCCCGCGCCCCGCGCCGCGACGTCGAGCTCACGGCCGTGCCGTACTACTCGTGGAACAACCGCGGGGCCTCGACGATGGCGGTCTGGCTCCGGGAGGGCTGAGGGTCTAGCTCGGGACGGTGAGGGCCCGGAAGCGTTCGAGGAACAGCGGCCAGGCGTCGTCCCCCTCGAGCGCGCCCCGGTAGCCCTCCCAGCCGTCGCCGTGCCGGTCGATGTGGCGGTGCTCCAGCTCGACCCGGGTCTGCTCGGTTCCCAGCGGGACGAACCGGACCTCCACCTCGCTCGTCCGCGCGAGGTCAGTCTCCAGCTGCCACGTGGCGCTGATGTCCCAGGTGATGACGAAACGCTCGGGCGGATCGAACGCGAGGACCCGCGCCCAGCGGCACACGGCGCCGTCGACTGCTCGGTCGTAGACGTGCCCGCCGACGCGAGGCTCGAACACCGTCTCGGCGATGTCGCTCGCGAGCAGGTTGTAGGTGCGCGGCTTGATCTGGTCGAACTCCTCGGTGAACACGCGGAACGCGTGGTCCTGCGGGACGTCGACGACGAGGTCCAGCTGGACCGAGGTCGTCTGGTCGGTGGTGGTCATGGCGTTTCCTCCTGGCTGGCGTACGTGCTCTCGGCCACCTGCTTGAAGGTGGCGAGGGCCTGGGTCCAGAACTGCTCGAGCTCGTGGCGCAGATCCGCGAGCCCGTCGAGCCGGGCCGAGTAGATGCGCTGCCGACCCTGGGGCCGCACCTCGACGAGGCGCGCCTCGAGGAGCACCTGGAGGTGCTGCGAGACCGCCGGGCGGCTCACGGGCACGTCGCGCGCGAGGTCGGTGACCGACGTCGGACGCGCCAGGACCCGGGCGAGGATCCCGCGCCGGGTGGGGTCCGCGAGGGCCGTCCAGGGGTCGGTGGCGAGCATGACGCGTAAGTTACCACTTACGCGTTCTTCTAGCCAGGGGTCGACCGTGTGGTTGGTCCCGCGGGCGTGCGAGTTCGTGGGACCAACCACACGGTCGGGAAAGGGGCAGGCACTCGACTGTGCGGTGTGTCTCTCGAGCCTGCGGCGGAGAGGAACAACCACGCGGTCGGTGCGGGCGGGTCAGAAGCCGCCGTCGAACCCGCCCCCGCCGTCGAACCCGCCTCCGTCGAACCCACCGCCGAAGTCGCCGCCGAAGAAGCCTCCGCCGCCAACGTCGGCAGCGCCGGCGTCAGTCGCGCCGTAGTCACCGCCGGCATCGGCGCCCGCGTCACCGCCAGCGTCCGCTCCCGCGTCACCCCCGGCGTCGCCGCCGGACTCGCCACCGGACTCGCTGTCCGTCGGTGACTCCGCCGTCGGATCCGCGAACGCCGGCCCGAACAGCGCCTGCGCCACGGCCGATCCGATGACGACGCCCGCGACAGTGCCGAGCAGGCTCCCGCCGAGAGCGGCGCCGAACCCGCCGTAGCCGCCGCGCTGCCCGCCGAACGTGCGCTCGAGCGTGCCGGGCTCGCGCATCTCCGCGCGCGTCGCGGAGCGGGCGAGCTCGTCAGGCGCGTCGGTGGTGGGCCGCTCGGCGGGGCCGACGGCGGCGCCGAGCTCCGCCTGCACCTGCTGCCGTTGGGCCGGGGTGAGCCGGGCGAACGCCTCGGCGTGCGCCTGCTCGACCTGGTCCGGCGGGGCCGTGCGCAGGAGGTAGCGGTACCGCTCGACGGCGCGCTCGTCGGGCGTCATCGGCGGACCCTGCTGCGTGACCTGGCGCGGCGTCGCGGCGGGGCCGTAGGACTCCGTGCGGCCGAAGAGCTTGTCGAGGAATCCCATGGTCGTGCTCCTGTCGTCGTCGGGCGATGCGGCCCGCTCCTGAGGGATGAACGAGTCGGGCGGGGCGGCGGTTCCACCCGCTACGGAGCTGCGAGGGTGTCAGCCGACGACGGAGATCGGGGTCCCGCCCGTGATCCGGACGAGCTCGTCGAACGTCGTCGGGAAGACGGTGTGCGGGTGGCCGCCCGCCGCCCACACCTCGGGGTAGGCAGCGAGCGCCACGTCGACGCCGGTGCGCACCGGTGCCGGGTGTCCGACCGGTGCCACGCCGCCGATCGCCTGGCCCGTCGCGGCCCGCACCTCGTCCGGGGTGGCGCGGCGCAGGCCGGTGACGCCGAGACGCGCCGCGGCGGCCGGCAGGTCGACCCGGTGGGCGCCGGAGGTCAGCAGCAGCACCGGGCCGTCGTCGGCGGTGAAGACGAGGCTGTTCGCGATCGCGCCGACCTCGCAGCCGAGCGCCTCGGCGGCGGCCGCTGCGGTCCGCGCCGAGTCGGCGAGGAGGCGCACCCGGCCCGGCACGCCGGCGTCGGCAAGCGCTCGAGCGACGGCGCGGCTGCGCTCCGGGAGCTGGTCAGTGCTCGTGGACTCCATCGTCAGAACGTAGCCGTACCGCGACCCACGGCATGAAGAGCTGGACGAGCGGCCCGATGGAGACGGCGTACAGCACCGTGCCGACGCCGACCGTGCCGCCGAGCGCGAACCCGACGGCGAGCACGGAGACCTCGATGACCGTCCGGACGAGCCGCTGGCTGCGCCCGGTGCGGCGCGCGAGCCCGACCCACAGCCCGTCGCGCGGTCCCGTCCCGAGATGGGTCCCGACGTAGAGCGCCCCGGCGAGCCCGTTGAGCACGATCCCGCCGACCAGCAGGGCGACCTGCCCGCCGAGCGCGTCGGGCCGCGGGAGCAGCGCGATCCCCGCGTCGGCCGCGAGCCCGATGAGGATCACATTGAGCACCGTCCCGATGCCGGGCTTCTGCCGAAGAGGGATCCAGGCGAGCAGCACGAGGACGCCGACGGCGATCGTCACCTGGCCGAACGTCAGCGGGATGCGCAGGGCGATGCCCTCGTGGAGGACGTCCCACGGGTCGAGGCCGAGGCCGGACTCCACGAGCATCGCCATCGAGAAGCCGTACAGGAGGAGCCCGGCGACGAGCTGTGTCAGGCGGCGTCCGAGACGTCCGGCTCGCAGCTGGTCGATGGGGCCGAGCGTCGCGGCCCTCGAGCCGGGAGCGGGGTGGGGGTCGGCGCGGGCCTCTGTCGTCACGGCCCTAGTCTGAGGCGCGATTGGCCTGGTTATCGATAGCCACTTCAGCCACACTGGACCGGTGCGCGCTGGTGCCATCTCCGCTGCGAGGCTGACCGATCTGCTCGGTGGCATGCCGGTCGACCGGCCGGCCTACGCGGCGCTCGCCGACGCCGTCCGGGTCCTCGTCGTCGACGGGCGGGTCTCCCCGGGTACCCGGCTGCCCGGCGAACGCGACCTGGCGGCGTCGCTCGGCACGAGCCGGACGACGACGGCGCGCGCCTACGCCGAGCTCGTCGCCTCCGGCTGGGCGACGGCGCGGCGTGGCTCCGGTACGACCGTCACGCTGCCGGGCACGGGCCGGATCGCGTCGACCGTGCTGCTCCCGCGCGAGGACGACGTGCTCGACCTCACCGCCGCGGCGTCGGTCGCCTCGCCGGGCACGGCCGCCCTGGTCGCGAGGGCGCTCGAGGGCCTTCCGGCGGTGCTCCGGACGAACGGCTACTCACCGCTCGGGGCGCCGCGTCTCCGGGAGCTGGTCGCGGCGCGGTACGCGGCGCGCGGCCTGCCGACCGACCCCGACCAGATCATCGTGACGCCCGGAGCGTTGGCGGCGATCGCCGTCGTCGCCCACGCGGTGCTCGGGGCCGGTGACCGGGCGCTCGTCGAGTCGCCCACGTACCCCAACTCCCTCGGCGCGCTGCGCGGGGCCGGTGCGCGGGTGGTGGGGGTGCCGGTGGGACCCGACGGGTGGCACCCGCCGACGTTCGCGGCGGCCCTACGCCAGAGCGCCCCGCGCCTCGCCTACCTCGTGCCCGACTTCCACAACCCGACCGGCATGCTCATGTCCGCGCCGCAGCGTGAGGCGATCGCGGCGACGCTGCGCGCGAACCGGACGCTCGCCGTCGTCGACGAGTGCCTCGTCGAACTCGACCTCGCCGAGGGCGGTGCCTCCGACGCCGCACCGATGCCGCCGCCGTTCGGGGCGTTCGACGCCGGCGACGAGAACACCGTCTCCCTCGGGAGCCTGTCGAAGCCGCTGTGGGGTGGCGTGCGCGTCGGCTGGCTCCGGGCTCCGGTCGGGCTGCGGGACCGTCTGCTCGAGGCGCGGGTGTCGCTGGAGCTGGGGTCGTCGGCGCTGGACCAGCTCGTCGGCGTGGAGTTCCTCACCGATCCCGGCCCGATCCTCGCGGAGCGCCGGGGCGAGCTGCGCGCGACCAGGGACGCCTGGCACGCCGAGCTCGGGGCCCGGCTGCCCGACTGGCGCGTGCCCCTGCCGCGAGGCGGCCTGGCGCTGTGGGTCGAGCTGCCGCAGCGGCTCTCCGGCGCGCTGACGATCGCGGCAGAGCGGCACGGGCTCGCCCTCGTGCCGGGCGCGCGTTTCACCACCGACGGCACCCACGCCGGAAGGCTCCGCCTCCCGCTCACCGTGCCGGCCGCCGTCGTCCCCGACGCCGTCGAACGGCTCGCCGCGGCGTACGCCGACGCGCTGCGCCGGCCGGACCGGGCGGCGGACGGCGGGCCGCCCCTCGTCGCGTGACGGCGCGGGGAGATGTCTCGCACAGTCGCATAGCCCGCGACGTCCCGGTTGTCCCCGGCGCCGGCTGGGCGCGATGGCGAGCCAGACATCCACAGCCCGCGGACGCCGTCGAGCGAACCCTGGCACCGTGGCCACGCTGCGGCGATGATGGGGAGGTGCTGACGATGACCGAGGCGCAGGTGTGGACGATGCTGGGTGTCTTCACCACGCTCTTGTTCGGCATGATGACGATCCTGTCGACGACGTTCGTGCGGATCCTGCGGACGGAGACGGGACGCACGAACGACCGGATCGAGGCGCTCGATGCGAAGCTCGATATCCGGTTCGACAGCCTGCGCGTCGAGATGAACGCACGAATCGACGCGCTCGACCGCGACGTCGGGCACCTGACCCGGCGGATGTACGGGCTCGGCCCGGGCGAACCGGAGATCTGAGCTGCGTCGGGCACCGCTCGTCTGCCCCGCGGAGCCGGTCGCCAGCGGTCCGTATGCTGCGCCGAGTTTGACCGTCCGGTGAGGGCTCGAAAGGCTACGTGTCGTGCGACCGGCGCGCCGCCGTCGTCGTCCCCGAACACACCACCGCAGAGAGGCACCTGACGCGTGAGCCTTCTTCCCCCGGAGCCGACGGCTCCCCTCGACCCGGGCGCCGGGTCGTTCTCGATCGGCATCGTCGGCGCCGGGCAGTTCGCCGGCAGCTTCGCGACGCTGTGGAACCTGCACCCGAACGTGTCGCGTCTCGCCGTCACGGACGTGATCCCGGAGCGCGCCAAGGAGCTCGCGGCGCGGTTCGAGGGCGCCACCGTCGTGGACTCGTACGAGGAGATGCTCTCCTCCGACGTCGACGCCGTCGCGATCCTCACGCAGCGCTGGACGCACGGGCCGCTCGTGGTGCAGGCGCTGGAGGCCGGCAAGCACGTGTACTCGGCCGTGCCGATGGCCGTCGATCTCACGGAGATCGAGCGGATCATCGAGCTGGTCACCGAGACCGGCCTCACCTACATGATGGGCGAGACGAGCTACTACAACCCGGCCACGGTGTACGTGCGGGACCGGAACCGCCGGGGCGAGCTCGGCCGCGTGTTCTACTCCGAGGGCGACTACGTCCACGACATGGACCACGGGTTCTACGCCGCCTACCAGTACTCGGGCGGCGAGAACTGGAAGTCGACGGCGAGCTACCCGCCGATGCTCTACCCGACGCACGCGATCGGCGGCGTGCTCGGCGCGATCCCGACGTACGCGACCTCCGTGTCGTGCATCGGCATCGAGGACGACCGCGGCGACGGCGTCTTCGACCGCGACGTGTCGATGTTCGACAACTCGTTCTCGAACATGTCGGCGCTGTTCGAGCTCGCCGACGGCGGAGTCATGCGTACCAACGAGTTCCGGCGGGTCGGCCACTACGGCGGCGTGCACGAGTCCCGGTTCCGGTTCTACGGCACCGACCTCGTCATGGAGCAGGGGTCCAAGGGGGCGCACTACACGTCGCGCGCCGACGGCGAGTACCACGACATCTCCGACCTCTTCCACACCAACGAGGTCCAGCTGTCGGCCGACTCCGTGACGGAGGGGCTCGACCCGGCGTTGCTGGAGAGCTTCACGTCCGGCAGCGCCCGGGTGCACGACCGGTCCCGGCTGCCGCGCACGTACGACGGCGCCCCGAACGGGCACGAGGGCTCGCACCACTACCTCGCGGACGACTTCGTGCGGTCCGTCGTCACGGGCACGGTGCCGCCGGTGAACGCGTGGCTGTCCGCGCGGTTCACTGCTCCGGGCATCGTGGCGTACCAGTCCGCACTCGCGGGCGGCGAGCGGCTCGACGTCCCGGACTTCGGGGAGCCGCCGGCCTCCGCCTGACCCCCACCCCTTCGCGAGAGGTTCTCTGCGCGACCGCGAGAGGTTCTCTGCGCGACCGCGAGAGGATTTCTGCGCTATCGCGAGAGATTCTCTGCGGTCTCCGCTGGGGCCCGCCGAGGGTCTTCCCTGGCAGGGGCGTGCTTGGATCGCGGGATGGATACGGTCGACCGCGCCGCCGGCGACGACGGCGCGACGGGTCCGTCCCGCCGTCGTCGCCGCTGGCGCGTGGCGGCGATCGCCGCGGTCGTGCTCGCGGTCGCCGTGGGTGTGCCGCTGCTCGTGTACCAGGTGAGCGTGCAGCCGGGTGTGGCGATCGCGCGCGGTGTGTTCGAACGCGGCGACGCCGTGATCGCCGGGCCGGGGGTGCCGATCGAGCGCGACACGGTGTCGACGCATCTCGCGATCCCGGTTCCGGTGGACGGTGCGCCGGACGCCCGCCTCGACGTCTACGCCCCGCGGGACGCCGAGGCGGGCGCCGACCTCCCCGTCGTGCTGTGGATCCACGGCGGCGGCTTCATCTCGGGTTCGCCGGCGGCGCTCGCGGGGTACACGACGGTGCTGGCCGACGCCGGCTATGTGGTCGCGAGCCTCGAGTACTCGTTGGCGCCGGAGGTTCGGTACCCGGCGCCGGTGCTGCAGGCGGAGGCCGCGCTGACGTACCTGCGCGAGAACGCGGCGACGTACGGCGGGGACGCGAGCCGCGTCGTCGTCGGCGGTGACTCCGCCGGGGCGCAGATCGCGAGCCAGGTGGCCGCCGTCGAGACGTCTCCCGCACTCGCCGACGAGATGGGTGTGACGCCCGCCCTCGGGCCGGACGAGCTGCGCGGCGCGATCCTTTTCTGCGGGCTGTACGACATGGACACGGTCGGGAGCACGGGATTCCCGGGGCTGCGGACGTTCCTGTGGTCCTACACCGGCCACCGCGACTGGTGGATGTTCCCGGCGATCGACCAGCTCTCGACGACGCAGCAGGTCACCGGGGCGTACCCCGCCACGCTGCTCGCGGTCGGTGATGCGGACCCGTTCGAACCGCAGGCGCAGGAGCTCGCGGCCGCGCTGGACGGCTCCGACGTGGACGTGTCGACGGTGTTCTGGGAGGACGCCGGGCTCGGGCACGAGTACCAGTTCGACTTCCGGCGGCCCGAGGCTCGGGAGACCCTCGACGCGACGCTAGCGTTCCTCACGCGGGTCACGGAGGAGGGGTCGTGAGCGACGGCGCCACGCGTCCGGGGGCTTCGGGGCCGACGACGGCGCCACGCGCCTCGCGCGTGCGGCGCTCCGTCGCGTGGGGTGGGCTCGTCGTGGGGACGCTGCTCGGCGCGGCGCTCGTGTACGGCGTGCTCGTGCTCCTGGGGCGCTGACGCGCGCCTCCGTGAAACGCCCAGCGGTGCATGGCACCGCTGGGCGTTTCACAGCGCTCGCGGGTCAGTACCCGACGGCCGTCACGCCGTACTCCGCCTGCTCCGGGGTGAAGCCCTCGAAGATCAGCTGGTCGATCAGGCCCTGGCGCGAGAACGACGTGAAGTCCAGGTAGCTCTGCGCGCTGGCCGCAGCCTGCTCGTTCCAGTCCACCGTGAGGCTGTCCACCGCGAACGTCGCGTCCTCCACGGAGTAGCCCTCGAACTCCAGCTGGTCGATGAGACCCGTGCGGGAGAATGCAGTGAAGTCCAGGTAGCTCTCGGCCGTCCGCACGGCGTTCTGCTGGCTCATCGTGAGGGCCGGCTCTTCCGGCTCCTGCGTGGCGGGTTCCGGCTCGGGAGGCGGGGGCGGCGTCGTCGGATCCGGCGAGGGCGTCGGCTCGGGGGCGGACGACGACGCCGCGTCGTCGACGTCGTTCGTCTCCTCCGGCGTCGGGTCGGACGTGTCGACGACGGGCGGCGGCGCGGCCTGCGGGTCGTCCCCACCGCTCGTCGCGATCGCCGCCCCGCCGAACACGACGATCAGGCCGGCGATCACGGACAGCGTCCAGACGAGCGCGCGGCGCGATGTGCGGGACCCGGCCGGGGCCGAGGTCGTCACCTGCGGTGAGCCGTACTCGGGCTGGGAGTCGGGCGGGCCCGACGGCGGGTAGGTCATCGATCTCTCCTTCACTCAGAGGTAGGTCACTGCTCGGTGATGAGGAGCGACATGCCGCTCGCGGGGTGGTAGGACCACGAAGCGGTGAAGCCGTCCCACGTCTGGGTGAGGCGGCCGTCGAGCGCGCGGGTGGCACCGATCTCGGACAGCACGCTGTACGGCACGTCGATGGCGACGGTGATGCAGAGGACGTCGAGGTAGCCGGCGCCCACGAGCTCGTCCTCGCCCTGGGTGTCGAGCTCGAGGGAGTGGCCGTCGTCCCTGATCCAGGCCCCCACAACGTCCTCGAGCGCGCAGTCGGCGTACGCCTCCTCGAGTCGCGTCGACGTCTCGCGCGTCAGTAGGAACACCGTCGCGGCCGCGGCGATCACGAGCGCCAGCGCGAAGGTGCGGCCTCGGCGCGAGCGGCGACGTGGCGCCGGAGGGGTCGCCGGACCGAACAGGGTCGCGCTGCCGACTCCGTCCCCGGCCGCCGCCGTCGGGCCAAGTGCCGCCGGCGGCGCTGTCGGAGGGCTGGTCGCGTCGACCTGGTCGGAGCTCATGGCCGCCGCCTCAGTACCGCGGGAGGCGGAGGAGGTTGTCCGTCTCCCATCCGTTGGCCACCGTGGTGATGTAGCGGGTGCCGGAGTCGGTCCGCCTCGCGACGACGTCCGCGGAGGCCCCATTGGGGGCGTAGGTGCGGAACCGCTCCCCGCCCGTGACCCAGGCGTGCACCTGCTCGCGGGTGGCCGAGTGGAGAGCCGGCGCCGTCGGCGAGCCGGAGTACCGGACGGCCGCCACGTGCTGGTTGTGCGTCCCTGGCTGATCGACGCGGACTTCGCGGATGTAGAACATCGGTACCTCCTCGGGGTGGGCGTCCACGAGATGGGGGACGCGACGGTGTCGGACAGCAGGAGCGTGGCGGCGTCGAGGCGTACCCGATAGCGCGGGGACTGATAAGAGCGGTAATCAGCAATCAGCCCTCGCGCTGGTTCTCGCGGGTCGATACCGTGCCGCCATGACGACGACCGCCGCACCGGACGTGCTGGCCCACGTCGTCGTGCGGCTGTCGCAGATTGCGATCGCCGCGCAGGTGCAGCGTCCCGTCGTCACGACGTGGCGACGACGTTTCGCCGGCACGGCGACACCCTTCCCGGACCCCGTGCCGGGCACCGATCTGGAGTTCCGCGCGTCCGACGTCGCCGACTGGCTCGAAACCACCGCACACGGGAACAACCCGGACGTCCGCCGCGACCTCGCCCTGCACGGCCAGCTCACCATCGACGGCGTCGCGGACGAGGCGCTCGCCGCGGCTGTCGAGGCGCTGCTCGCCGTGAAGGCGCGAACGGGGGAGACTCTCGCGGCGCTCACGCGGCTCGAGCTTCTGGACCTGGCCGACGACGTCGACCCCGACGACGCCTGCTGCTTCAGCGAGATCGAGGCGCTCGGGTCCGCGGGGGTCGCGGCCGCGTTCGTCGACATCCTCGCCGATGCGGCGTTCGACGCGCCGACGGCGCTGGAGACGATCCTGGGCAGATCCCCCGCCGCGGCGCCGCCTGCCGACGCGGTGGTCGACGTCGTCGCCCGCCTCGCTCTCGCCCTCGCCGGATGGGAGCCGGGCTCATCCGTCGAGCTCGCCGACCCGCATCCGCGTGACGGCCATCTCCTCGCCCGCGTGCAGCACGTGGTCGGCGATCTGGAGGAACCGCGGGCGTGGCTCGGGCCAGCGCTCGACTCCATCGCCGAGCGCCGGCTGCGGCGCCGCCTGCTGGCGCAGGGCTGGCGGCTCGCCGCGGCGGACGACGACGCCACGCCGGCGCAGGCGATCATCGTCACGGATCTCACCGGTGCGGGCAGCGACGAGGAGATCCTCCGGCGTGCCGACGACGTCGCCCTGTCGCTCCATCCCGGCCAGCGCGCCGTGCTGGTTGCGCGCGCCTCGGCGTTCGTGGACGCTCCCAGCTCACGTCATGCGGAGCTGCGCCGCGCCGACCTGCTGCGCACGGACCGCATCCGCACCGTGATCCGGCTTTCCGCCGGCCTCGTGCCGTCGCGGGCCCGTGAGCATCTGGCGATCTGGGTGCTGGCAGACCCGGAGGACGGCACGCCGCCAGCTGAGCGATGGACCACCGTCGCCGACGTGAGCCACGTGGAGGCGACGCCTGCGACGCTGGGTTCCGCCGTCGTCGGCGATCTCCTGACCGACGTGCTCGCCGCGGTCGCGGGGCGGGACGCCGTCCACCGGCACACGTTTCGCTTCGCGCAATTCGTGCAGACTCGCTTCCTCTTGGCGCAGTCCGGCGACCTGGTGCTCGCGGCGCGACCACCCGTACGGGGCGGGACCAGGGCGTCAACCGACCCGGCCGCAGTGGCCGCCCAGCTCGTGCGCGAGACCGCGTCCCCGGAGGAGAAGCAGCTCGCGGTGGGCATCGGTTCCGGAGTCGGGGAAGCGTCGAGCAGGGCGCGGCTGGGGAGTCTCGTGAGCTCGGGACTCGCGAGGGTGGTGCCCGGCAATCGCGTGCCCGACGACGTCGCGTCCTCCGACGCGGACGGGTACCGCCTGATCGGGGCGGCCGAGCTGGCCGACGACGCCGCGCCGCGCCGCGCCGTCGACCGCCTCGCCTTGGAGCGCGACCACCCAGGGGTGCGTCTGACGGAACCCGGCGACGTCGTCTTCACGACGAGCCCGCGCCCGATGGCGCTCGTGGACTACGAGGGCCTGTCCGTCGTCTGCGCACCGTCGCGCGTGCTGCGCCTGTCCGGCGAGACGGCCGGCCTTCTGCCCGAGGTGATCGCCGGTGTGATCCGCGCCTTGCCCGCCGGGGCCAAGCGCTGGCGCATGTGGGACGTCCCGCTCGTGCCCGCCGATCAGGCTGCGCCGCTGACGGCCGCACTGGCGGCGGTGCGTACTCGTCGCGAGACGACGCGTGCCCGCCTCGCCACGCTCGACGCCCTCGAGGCGGCGCTCCTGACCGGCGTGTCGGACGGCGCCGTCATGCTGACGCCAGACGAGGCCGCCGACGACGCCGTCAGTCCCGTTCCGTAGTTCCACCCACCATCCCACGAGGAGACCCGATGCCACCGAGGCGTAAGCGAGCCGAGGCGTTGCCGACCGCAGCGACGACGATGAAGGAGCTCAAGGACACGCTCTGGAAGGCCGCCGACAAGTTGCGCGGCTCGATGGACGCGAGCCAATACAAGGACGTGATCCTGGGCCTGGTGTTCCTGAAGTATGTGTCGGACGCGTTCGACGAGCGTCGGGCGGTGATCGCAGCGGAGCTCGCGGCGGACGGCATCGGCGAGGAGCAGGCAGGGCCGTTGCTCGAGGAGGTCGACGAGTACCGCGCCGCCGGTGTCTTCTGGGTGCCGCCTCGGGCGCGCTGGGGGTACCTGGCGCAGCACGCGAAGGGGCGCCCCGCCGGCGATCCCGAGGGGCAGGCGACGATCGGCGAGCTGGTCGACGAGGCGATGGTCCTGATCATGGGGACGAACCCCGCGCTCGCGACGACGCTGCCGCAGATCTTCAACAAGGAGAACGTCGACCAGCGTCGCCTCGGCGAGCTGATCGACCTGTTCAACTCGGCTCGGTTCACGGGCGACGGCGCCCGGAAGGCGCGCGACGTGCTCGGCGAGGTCTACGAGTACTTCCTGGGAAAATTCGCCGCGGCCGAGGGGAAACGGGGCGGCGAGTTCTACACGCCGCCCGGCGTGGTGCGGGTGCTCGTCGAGGTGCTCGAGCCGTATCGCGGGCGCGTGTACGACCCGTGCTGCGGGTCCGGCGGGATGTTCGTGCAGGCGGAGAAGTTCATCGAACGGCATGGCGAGGACCCGCAGGCGATCAGCGTCTACGGCCAGGAGCTGAACGAGCGCACGTGGCGCATGGCGAAGATGAACCTCGCCGTGCACGGGCTGACGGCGCAGCTCGGGCCGCGGTGGGGCGACACGTTCGCGCGCGACGTCCACCCCGACGTCCAGATGGACTTCGTGATGGCGAACCCGCCGTTCAACATCAAGGACTGGGCGCGGAACGCCGAGGACGCGCGCTGGAAGTTCGGCGTCCCGCCCGCCGGGAACGCCAACTACGCGTGGATCCAGCACATCCTGTCGAAGCTCGCGCCGGGCGGGTCGGCGGGCGTGGTGATGGCGAACGGATCGATGTCCTCGAACTCCGTGGGTGAGGGGGAGATCCGGGCGGCGCTCGTGGAGGTTGACCTCGTCTCGTGCATGGTGGCGTTGCCGACGCAGCTATTCAGATCGACAGGCATCCCGGTGTGCGTGTGGTTCTTCGCGAAGTCCAAGGCTGCGGGTGCCTCTGGGTCGGTCGATCGAACCGGGCAGGTCCTGTTCATCGACGCGCGGAACCTGGGGCACATGGTGACGCGGGCTGAGCGGGAGCTCTCCGACGAGGACATCGCCCGGATCGCTGGGACGTTCCACGCGTGGCGGGGGGCACCGTCCGCTTCGGGGGCGTCCTACGAGGACGTGCCCGGGTTCTGCTACTCGGCGACGCTGTCGGAGATCAAGGAGGCCGGATACGCGCTCGCGCCCGGGCGGTACGTCGGTGCCCCCGAGGTGGAGGACGACGGTGAGCCGATCGAGGAGAAGATCGAGCGGCTGACGGCGGAGCTGTTCGCGCAGTTCGAGGAGTCCGCGCGGCTGGAGCAGGTCGTACGCGAGCAACTGGGGAGGGTTCGTGGCTAGCCAGAGGCGATGCAAGATCGCCGATCTTGCATCGAGCTCGGCAGGCTCTATCGCGATCGGCCCCTTTGGGTCAGCGCTGAAAGCGGAACTCTATACGGAGTCCGGCGTTCCCGTGCTCCGCGGGCAGGACATAGGCGTCGGTAAGCACCCGCAACGCTCTGGCACCTTTGTGGCGCCGGAGACAGCGAGGCGCCTTGCCAGGTCGCTGGTGAGGGAGGGGGACCTCGTGTTTCCACATCGGGGTGCGATCGGGGAAGTCGGTCTCATTGGCGACGACGAGTTTCTTCTGTCGTCGAGCATGATGAAGCTCACAGTCGATAGAAGCAAGGCTGAACCAGCGTTCCTGATGTACTACTTCCGTGGTCCAGGTCGGCGCGAACTCATGATGCGTGCATCTACTGTTGGGACGCCTGGGATCGCTCAACCGTTGGCATCTCTTCGGGAGATCGATTTGGCGCTTCCTTCGTTAGGTGAGCAACGAGCGATCGCGGAGGTGCTGGGCGCGCTGGACGACAAGATCGCCGCGAACACCAAGCTCGCCGCCACTGCCGACGCGCTAGCGATGTCGCTGTTCGTCCGCTCGCTTGGCTCAGAGACGCGTGAGTACGAGATCTCCGAGGTGGCAGACCTTGTGACACGCGGTATCACGCCGAGCTATGTCGACGGAGGGTCGGATGCGACGATGGTTCTTGGCCAGCGCTGCGTCCGTGGGCAGAGGGTCGACCTAGGGCCGGCGCGGTGGACCGATCCCGCGAGAGTAAAGTCGGAGAAGCTTCTGTCGCCGGGTGATGTTCTCATCAACTCCACCGGTATGGGTTCGCTAGGTCGTGTTGGTCGGTGGACATACGCGCGGGAAGCGACGGTCGATTCCCACGTCACTCTCGTTCGATTCAACGACGCTGTGGTGAACACGACCTTTGCCGGCTTCGCCCTCTTGCGGCTCGAGCGCGAGATCGAGGTGCTGGCCGAGGGCAGCACTGGGCAGACGGAACTACCCCGGGGCTCGCTCGCCAGGATGAAGATCTGCGTACCGTCGAATGAGAATGCTCTGCCGCTTGCAGAAACCCTTGATGCACTCGTAGCGATGGCGGAGCAAGTAAGAAACGAAAAGCAGGCACTCGCGGCGACGCGGGACGCGCTCCTGCCGCAGCTCATGTCGGGCAAGCTCACGGTCCATGCCGCGGAGGCAATCGCTGAGGAGCTGGCATGACGACCGACGACCCGACCCGTGCAGCGGAGGACGAGGTCTCGAGCCCCCTCCACGGCGTCTCCGCAGGCGCCCCCGAGCAACTCGAGGCGTGGCGTCAGGCCAGCGACCAGCTCGATGGTGTGACGGCGGTCCTCGAGTCGAGCCTCGAGGACCGCTACGCGGCGATAGCCGACCTGCCGTCCGAGATCGACGATGCGCTCGCGGACACTCGATGGGAGGTCGTGGATGAGGGCGTGAACTCCGTGGTGTCGCGGCTGCGCGGGATCGACGGCGAACTCATCGCGCTCAGCGTCCTCTGCAGTGTCGGGGACCCGCCGTCGTCCATCGTCCTGAGCGACATGAGCCTCCGCGAGGCGGTACCCGTCTGGCCCGGCGCCGGCAGCGGCGCGCGGACCACCGCCGTCGAAGACGACGAGCGGGACGAGGTCGAGCGCCTCACCGACGAACGTGACGAGGCGGCCGAGGAGGTCATCAGCCGCCTCGACGCACTGATCGGCGTCGTCAGCGACGCTATCGGGCGAGCCCGCGCCGGCGACACGTTCGGGGTACTGGCCAAGCTCGCCGACCTCCACCTCAACCGGGAAGCGATGCTGAGCGCGCAGCAGCGCTGGACCGCCGCGGTCGGCGCTCTGTCCAACGTGTCGCCAGAGGCGCTCGGCCCGGAGGTGTCGGACATGATCCAGGGCTTCGCCGAGTGGCTACGCAACCAGCGATCGGCTCAGCCGAAGTGAGCCTGATCCTCGCCAGCGGATCAGCGCTGGAGTTTACACATGGGTAAAGTCCAGCGTAGGGTCGTCGCTGACGGCGCTGTCTACGAAGTCGCTTGTGCTGTCCGGGCGGACGCGGTCACCTCGCCGGTGTCCACGTTCCTGGATGAGCTTGCCGGCGGTCTCGTGGACGCGTCGTCCGCTCCGGACCTCGCGCCGGACGAGCAGATCGGTCATCAAGCGTGGTTGGAGGCAGCGTTCGAGCGCTTCGCGGAGTACGGAGACCTCCCGGGGCCGCACGCCTGGAACCGCCTGCGCGACGGCGTCTGGGAGATCAAGCGGTTCAATCTCAGAATCACGTTCTTCGACACCGACGGCCAGGGGTCCTGGGACCCCAAGCTGGGGTTTGAGGGTGAGCGACTCTGGGGGCCCCCGGACCTGCCGGAGTTCGACGACTACATCCGCTTGGCGACAGCGTTCGTCAAGCCACCGCACATCAGGAAGACCCCTCCCGGCGAGATCGAGCTGGCGAAGCGGGTACGGGACGAGGACGTGAGCCATGACAGAGCAGAGTGAGCTGGAGCGCAGCGCCGCCAGGCTCGCCGTCGACGCCGTCGCCACGATGAACAGGGCTCGCGAGACGGCATGTGTCTCGCAGCGCGATCTCGCTCATCGGCTCGGGGTGGGGGAGAGCAGGGTGTCCCAGATCCTTAACGGCGACGGCAACGTTCGTATGGCGACTCTCGCTCGAGTGCTTCGAGCCCTGGGGTACGGAGTCCAGCTTCAGGTCGCGCCGATCAGCGACGATCTTCCGGTGATCCCTCGGCGACAAGGACGACGGCGCAGGAGCCAGGTCGGGGCAGCGTCCACGTGGGACGGTCAAGTCACGCTCCGCGACGTCCCCGACACGGTTCCGCCGACCTGGTCCAACGCGCCACTGAAGGTGTCACGTGCCCGCTGAGCCTGTCGAGGCGCTTCTGGTCCGGTCATCAGGGGAGCGTCGTCATCACCCGTTCGAGGACCGAGTCGAGGTCCAACTTCAGGTGCAGGTGACCGAGCCGGAGGAGGGGCATCCGAGTCACTGGTTCGTGGCTGGCGACGTGACCGTGCGAGCGCAGGAGAGCGGCGAGGAGCACTACGTCGGTGGCTCGACGTTCGCGGTCCGTCTGGGGAGCGGAGCGCCACCTTCACCCCAGGAGCTGTTCGCGCGCATCTGGCCCCACCTTCGTGCCGACCTGAGTGCTCAGTGCACACGCATCGCTGGCCAGACTCTGTCCCTTCCGCTCGACCTCAGTCCGGACCAGCTCGACTCCGCCCTGGGTGAAGCGTCATGAGCGGCGACGGCGCAGACGAGATCGAGCTGATCAGCGACGGCGATGGCGTGGCTGTCATCGGAAGCACGACGGCCGTGGAGCGCTTCCTTGCCACTGAGGGACTGCCCTCGCGAGACCTGCGGCTGGCCAGGCTCGGATCGGCCCTAAGCGCTGGAGCGGGAGCCGCGCAGGCCGGTCCCGAGATCGCCGCCAACTCGGGTCGATGGGTGAAGCTGACCAAGGAGTCCGCGCGAGCCCTCAAGCAGTTCGAGCCGATGAAGGGCTCGACCGAGGGTGTCAGCCGTGCCGTGCTGACGAAGAACGGCAAGATCAAGAGCATCCTCGAGTTTGCGAGGACCCCTGGATCGCTGCTGACCAACCCGGCGATGTTGGCCGGTGCAGCGGGACTGATGGCGCAGCTCGCGATGCAGCAGACCATGGACGAGATCACGGACTATCTCGCCGTGATCGACGCGAAGGTCGACGACGTGCTCCGCGCCCAGAAGGACGCCGTCCTGGCAGACATGATCGGCGTAGACCTCGTGATCGACGAGTCGATGGTGGTTCGAGAGCACGTGGGTGGTGTCTCCGAGGTGACGTGGTCGAAGGTGCAGGGCGCATCGGCAACGATCGCCCGGACGCAGGCCTACGCCCTGCGTCAGCTCGACGCGCTCGCGGAGAAGGTGGAACGCCAGACGAAGATGAGCGATCTCGCCAAGGCGTCGAAGGAGGTCGAGGGTACGGCGCAAGAGTGGCTGGCCGTCCTGGCGCGATGCTTCCAGCTGCAAGACGCGATCGCGGTGCTCGAGCTCGACCGAGTGCTCGGCGCGGCGCCGGACGAGGTGGACCGTCATCGCAAGGGACTCCTGGCTGCGCGACGGAATCGGCTGGAGCTCATCTCGCGCTGCACCGAGCGACTGATCGAGCGCATGGGTATCGCTGCCGGTTCGGCGAACGCGAAGGTGCTGCTGCACCCCAGCGCCTCCCGAGACGTGGTGCGATCGAGCAACAATGTGACGGTCGCCGCCGTCGACTTGCGGGATGCGCTCGGGCTCGAGGGGGGTCCACTCACCCTGGAAGCGAGGCGCTGGGTGGATGCGGCCGTGGACGCCAGGGACAGGGTGCTCGAATCGGGCGCGGAAGGTATCGACGCAACGCGGCGCATCGGCAACGAGACGATCGACAGAACCAGGTCGGCGGCCGGCAAGGTCTCCCGCGATCTCGCCGAACGGATTCCCCGCCGTCGCCGCGACCGCGACCAGGGTGGCGAGGACGCTGACGTCTGACCCAGCGACGCAGGAGGTCTGCTGCCTCCTGTGAAGGCGCGCCCTTCGCGGTGGCACACAACAGGCGTACACTGTGACGATGGCAACCAAGACCCCGAAGGCCGAGCGGATCGCGCTTCGCGTCACGCACCGGCAGAAGGAGACGATCGCCGCAGCCGCCGAGCTGCTCGGCCGATCCGTCACCGACTTCGCCGTCCAGGTTGCGGTCGAGAAGGCTGATGAGGTGATCGCCGCCCAACGCACCTTCCAGGTCCCCGCCGACAAGTGGGCCGAGTTCGAGCGTTTGATGAAGGACCCCATCGAGCCGAACCCCGGTCTCGTAGACCTCTTCTCCGAGCCGTCCGTGTTCACCGCTCGGTGAGCGTCTTCTTCGCCCCGGAACCGCTCGCGGATCACCACCGCGTCGATGAGTTCACCTGCGGTGTCTCCTCCCTCGACGACTGGCTGAAGCGCCGAGCGCTCTCGAATGCGACGAGCGGGGCGTCCCAGACGTTCGTCGTCGCTGATCCATCGGACGCGGTCGTGGCGTACTACTCGCTCTCCACGGGCTCCATCATGCGCGGCGACCTGCCGCGCGGTCGTCGACACGGCACCCCCCAGCCGGTCCCAGTCCTGCTCATCGGTCGCTTCGCAGTCGACGTCGCGCACCATGGTGCGGGGATCGGGCGATCCCTGCTCCAGGACGCGCTCCAGCGATGCCTTCGGCTGACGAGTCAGATCGGTTTCATGTTCGTCCTGGTGCATCCCGTGAATGACGCCGCCGACGGGTTCTGGCGCAAGTACGGGTTCGTCGACGCGCCTACCGAGCAACCCATGCTCTTGCTTCCCCTCGACCAACTCAGGCGGATGCGTCTGCCGTCGTAATGGCGTGACAGACCCCCTTATCAGCGCGATCAGCGCAAGAACCGCGCGAACGCGCCAGACTCGGACCAGCACCCGACACCGAGTCCTGCAGGGAGACGCCGATGCACCCGAGCGAAGCCGACTGGGAGCAGTTCGCCCTCGAGGAGCTCGCCGAGCACGGCTGGACACCTCGGGAGGGCAAGTCCATCGCCCCCGGCGCACCCGCGGTCGTGGACGACGAGGGCCTCGCGATCGCCGAGCGGGAGACCTGGGCCGACCTTCTCATCCCGTCTCGGCTCAAGCGGGCGGCGCGGAAGGTCAACCCCGACGTGCCCCCGGCGTACCTCGACCAGGCCCTCGCCACCCTGACGACTCCGCAGTCGCAGGACGCGATCGCCGAGAACAAGCGGCTCCACGACGCCGTCGTCGAGGGATTCCGCTTCACCTACCTCGACGACGACGGCCAGGAACGCACCCCCACCATCAGGCTCGTCGACGCCGACCCCGACCGCAACGAGTGGCTCGCCGTCAACCAGGTGACAGTGGTGAGCGGTGACGTCGAGCGCCGGTTCGACGTCGTCCTCTACCTCAACGGGATGCCCGTCGGGATCATCGAGCTCAAGAACGCCGGCACCCCTCACGCCGACGTCGCAGCGGCGCACGCCCAGCTCACCACCTACGTGCGAGAGCTGCCGCTGGCGTTCCGGTTCGCCGTCCTCACCGTCGCGAGCGACGGCGTCACGGCGAAGTACGGCACCCCGTTCACGCCGCTCAACCACTACTCGCCGTGGAATGTGGACGACGACGGACGCGTCGTGGGCCGTTCGACGGCGCCGGGTCCGGAGGACAGCCGGGCGACGGACGGCATCACCGCCGACATCCCCGAGGGCGACGCCGCGACGGGCGACGCCGGTGCACTGGCACTCGAAGTCCTCATCGCGGGCCTGTTCAACACCGAGCGCTTCCTGCAGCTGCTGCGGGGATACGTCGCGTTCGACTCCGGCGACGGCGGCCTCTCCAAGCGCATCGCGAAGCCGCACCAGTACTTCGCCGTCTCGCAGGCGATCGCCACGACCATCCACGCGGTCGAGACGAACGGCAAGGCCGGCGTCGTCTGGCACACGCAGGGGTCCGGCAAGTCCATGGAGATGGAGCTGTACGCCAACCAGGTGATGCGGCACCCGAAGCTGCACAACCCGACGATCGTCGTCGTCACTGACCGCACGGAGCTCGACGGCCAGCTCTACGAGACCTTCAACCGCAGCGAGCTGCTGCCGGAGAAGCCCCGGCAGATCGTGCGTCGCAACGAGCTGCGCGACGAGCTCGGCTCCCGGGTGACCGGCGGGATCTACTTCACCACCCTGCAGAAGTTCGGGCTCTCCAAGGAGGAGAAAGACGCCGGGCTCGCGCACCCGCGGCTCTCGGACCGGCCCAACATCGTGGTCATCGTGGACGAGGCGCACCGCAGCCACTACGACGACCTCGACGGCTACGCGTGGCACCTCAAGAACGCCCTCCCGAACGCGACGCTCATCGCGTTCACGGGTACGCCGATCTCGTTCGCCGACCGCAACACACGCGAGGTGTTCGGCGACGTCATCCACACGTACGACCTCACGCGGGCCGTCGAGGACGGTGCCACGGTGCCCGTGTACTTCGAGTCCCGCCTCGTCAAGGTGGGCTTCAGCGGAGATCTCACGGACGACCAGATCAACGCATCGGCGGACGAGGTCACTGTGGGACTCGACGAGACGGAGCGGGACCGGATCGAGAAGTCTGTCGCCGTCGTCAACGCGATCTACGGCGCACCCGCGCGGTTGGAGAAGCTAGCGACCGATCTCGTGGCGCACTGGGAAGCGCGTCGGACGGCGATGGCGGAGCTCGTACGCAGCGTCGACGTCGACGGCGGGGACGTGGCTCCCGGCAAGGCTCTGGTCGTGTGCGCCACTCGTGACATCGCCGCCCGGCTCTACGAGCAGATCGTCGCCATCCGCCCCGGCTGGCACTCGGCGGACATTCATGCCGGGAAGGTCAAGGTCGTCTACTCCGGTTCGGCCACGGACCAGCCACCTATCTCGGACCACGTGCGCCGCGACTCCGAGAACGCCGTGATCAAGAAGCGGCTCAAGGACCCGACCGACGAGCTCGAGATCGTGATCGTCAAGGACATGATGCTCACGGGGTACGACTCGCCACCGCTTCACACGCTGTACCTGGACCGCCCGATCCGCGGAGCCTTGCTGATGCAGACCCTCGCCCGGGTGAATCGCACGTTCCGCGGCAAGAACGCCGGTCTGCTCGTGGCGTACGCGCCGATCGCGGAGCACCTGACGGCCGCACTGGCGGAGTACACGGATCGCGATCAGGAGGCCAAGCCGGTCGGCAAGACGGTGGACGACGCCGTCGACGTCGCCCGCCAGCTGATCGAGGAACTGCGCGCCGTGCTCGTTGGGTTCGACTGGCGCGCCGACCTGCGACGCCGTCAGTCCTCGGGTGACAAGGCCGCAGGGCTCCGGACGATCCTGGCCGCGGTCAACTGGCTGCGCACACCGCGCCGAGGCGACGACGCCACGGACGGCGTGACGCCGTCGTCCACCTTCCGCACGCTCGCGGGTCAGCTGGGACGCGCCCGCGCGATCAGCGGGCCGGAGGCTCTCGCCGACGTCGATAACGAGATCCGCTTCTACGAGGAGGTGCGGATCTGGATCGGGAAGCTGGACGCCGAGGAGCGGCAGGCTCGCGGGGAACCGATCCCCGACGACGTCCAACGGATGCTGAACGAGCTCATGGCGGCAGCAGTGGAGTCGGGCGAGGTGCTCGACATCTACGGTGCCGCGGGGCTGGAGGCGCCGCGCCTGGACCGCCTCGATACCGACTACCTCACGCGCGCCCAGTCCGCCGAGAACCCACAGCTCACGATCGAAGCACTGCAGAACCTGATCGCTCGCGAGTCTCAGACCGTGACCCACGGCAACCTCGTGCGCCAGCGTGTGTTCTCCGTCCGGCTGAGCGAGGTGATGGCGAAGTACACGAACTCGAACCTCACGTCGGCGGAGGTGATCGCGGCGCTCATCGAGGTGGCACGCGACGTGTCCGCCGAGGGTGATCGGGGCGCGTCGTTCGACCCGCCGCTCTCGACCGACGAGCTCGCCTTCTACGACGCGGTCGCCTCGAACTCCTCGGCGGTCGAAGTCCAGGGGACGGGCGTACTTGCCGAGATCGCGCGCGAGCTGGTGGCCGTGGTGCGGCGCGACGCCAAGACGGACTGGACCGTCCGTGATGACGTGCGCGCCAAGCTGCGGTCCTCGATCCGGCGCCTGCTCGTCAAGCACGGCTACCCGCCGGACCAGCAGCCCGAAGCCATCAAGCTCGTGATCGAGCAGATGGAGGCGATGGCGCCGCGCCTCGCGGCGTGAGGCGCGGGCGGCAGGACGGGTAGGCGCCCTCGCGCGTGAACCGCGCAGACTCAGGCGCGCGCGGCCTCCGCGATCGCCGCTGCCAGCTCGACCGGCCGCGAGAACATCGGCCAGTGCCCGGTCGGGAGGTCGACGAACGCGACGTCGTAGTCGAGCAGCTCCGTGTGCAGCGGGGCGTCGTGGCTGGCCATCTCGCGCAGCACCGCGGACGGGATCGAGGTGCAGATCGCGGTCGCCGGGATCCGCAGCCGATCCGGGTTGCTGACCCGAACCTCCCCGGTCGCGACGCCGGCCGGTTGCGGCCGCGCCCGCTCCCGGAACCGCGCGAGACCCTCCTCGGAGATGCCGTCGATCGAGGAACCCTGCTCGGCGAGCTCGTCCCAGGTGGGGAGCGGGATGCCGTCGACGCCGTCCGGCAGCGGCGGGGAGAGCGTCGCGCCGTCCACGAGCGGCCCGGTGTCGACGAACACGAGCCGGCGGATGCGTGCAGGTTGGCGATCTGCCACCTCCTGGACCACGGGCCCGCCGCCACTGTGCCCGACGAGGACGACATCGCCGTCGAGCCCGCCGACCAGCGAGGCGACGGCGTCGGCGTGGTCGGCGCGCGTGAGACCACCGACATCGCCGGGCGCCTCCTCGAGACCGGGAAGCGTGACGGCGTGCGGCTCGAGACCGGCGTCGCGGAGCGGGCCGACGACGTCGTCCCACGCCCATCCGCCGATCCAGAAACCAGGGACCAGGACCACATGAACCTTCGTGTCTGTGCTCATGACACCAGTCTGTCCGCGCCCCGGTGACACCTGTCTGTCACCATTGTTCGCGGCCCTCCGGTGAGTGCGTGACTTCTCTCGCGGTCCTCGGCGGGTCGGGGCAGGGATCACGCACTCGCGAAGGGAGCGGCATGAACAAGACCGAGCGTCTGTACGCCCTGGCGGAGGAGCTCCGGCGCGTCGGTCGGGCCGGCACCACCGGCCCGCGGCTGGCCCGCGAGCTCGAGGTGAGCGAGCGCACCGTCAAGCGCGACATCGCTGCGCTCCAGCAGGCGGGCCTGCCGATCTGGGCGCAGTCGGGGCCGGGCGGCGGGTACGTGCTCGCCGGCTCAGCCAGCCTCCCGCCGGTGAACTTCACGCCGAGCCAGGCGGTGGCGGTCGCCGTCGCGCTCGCCACCGTCCCGCCCGGCGGGCCGTTCGCCGTCGACGCCGCGGCCGCTCGCCGGAAGATCTGGGACACGCTCGACGACGACGCCGCTGCTCGGGCGCAGCGGCTCGCCTCCCGCGTGTGGGTGGATCACGGCGCGGAGATCCTCTCGCAGTCGGACACGGAACCTCTCGCGGTGGCGCAGAGTTCCTCTCGCGAACGGGTGACCAGCGGTGGCGTGATGCAGCGTGCGACCCGGCACGTCCGCACGCTGCGCGCCGTCGAGGACTCGCTCGCGACGTCGCGGACGCTCTCGCTGCGCTACGTCGACCGCCGGGGCGCCGAGACGCAGCGCCGGGTGGAGCCGATCATCCTCGCCCACACGGGCGGCGCCTGGTACCTCGTGGCGTGGGACAGGCTGCGCGACGCCGTCCGCTGGTTCCGCCTGAACCGGGTGGTGCGCGCCGACGTCACGGCGGAGACGTACGAACCCCGGCCGGTCGAGGTGATCGGCACGCCACCGTCGGAGGCTCGCCCGGTGGTCTGAGGCCTCGGGTGCAACTCCTGCGCAAGCGGCCGGCGTCACGGTGGGTGCCATGACGACCAGCACTCTCGCCACCCGCCGCCGCGTGGCCGCCGCGCTCCTCGCTGTCCCGGCGCTGCTCGCGGCGTGCGGCGCCACCAGCCCGGACGACCCCGACGGCACGGGCAGCCCTGCCGAGCAGACGGACCCGACTGGGCTGCCGTCCGACGACGCAGACGCCGGCGACTCCGACGACGCCGAGTCGACCGAACCGGCCGAGGACGACGTGCCGGCGGGCGGCGGTGGCACGGCGGGCGAGCTGGCCGAGACGGACGGCGTCCGCACGCTCGTCGCCGCCGAGCCGGCAGCGGGCGGAGCGGGAGGGACGCTCGCGGGCCGCCTGCTCACGGGTCCGGGCGGCTGCCTGGCGCTGGAGATGGTCGGCGAGAACCGGCCCGAGGGTGGCGCGCCGATCGCCCTGATCATCTGGCCCCCGGGCACCGACGCGGCGGCGATCGACCGTCCGGGGGTCGACGTCGAGGGGCTGACCGTCGCCCTCAGCGACGAGATCCAGGCGACCGGTGTGCTTGCGCCGCCCGGCGACCTGGCGGCGACGATCCCGGCCGAGTGCGTGCTCGGGGACGACGTCGTGTGGATCCACGGCGATGTCACGATCGACTCGACGCCCTGAGGCCCGCCGGGCCCGGTGGTGCGCGTCTCGGCAGCGCGAGCAGCGATGAGTTCGCGTGGGTCGACGAGTCCGGAAGGGTGGGACCGACGAACGACGACGAACAGGAGCCCACCATGGCCGCATCCCTCGGCACCGTCACGATCGCCCTGCCGATCGCCGACCGGCGCAGCGCGATGGAGTTCTACCAGGAGGCGCTCGGCCTCGACCCCTTCGGCGACCCGGCCGACGACGGCGTCCCGGAGCCCCTGCAGTTCCGGCTCGCCCCGCGCACCGTCCTCATGCTCGTCCCGACCGACGGCTTCGGCTGGGTGCTGGGCGGTCGGGGGGTGGCCGAGCCGGGGGCCAGCGAGGTCGTGCTGAGCGTCGCCGTCGAGACCGAGGCGGCGGTGGCTGCCCTGGTCGAGCGGGTCCGCGCGGCCGGCGGCGCCGTCGTCAGTGAGCCCGAGCGCCTGCCGTGGGGCTACAGCGCCACGTGGGCCGACCTCGATGGCCACCTGTGGCAGGTCCTCGTGGAGCCGTCGGAGGGCTGACGCCGCCCCGCGCCACCATCCGGACGCCCGGCGCACCTCGTGCAGTCGGGGACGTGGAGCGAGGCAGACTTGGCGCATGCCTGCGACCACCCGTCTGCCCCGTGTGCGCGCGTCCGAGCTCGTCGGCCGCGGCTGGCTCGGCACGGGCGGCCGCGAGCTGAGCCTCGCCGACCTGCGCGGCCGCGTCGTCGTCCTCGACTTCTGGACGTTCTGCTGCATCAACTGCCTGCACGTCCTCGACGAGCTGCGCGAGCTCGAGGAGGCCCGCCGCGACGTGCTGACGATCGTCGGCGTCCACTCGCCGAAGTTCGTGCACGAGGCCGACCCCGAGGCTCTCGCCGCCGCCGTCGACCGGTACGAGGTGCGCCACCCCGTGCTCGACGACCCCGAGCTCGTCACCTGGTCCGCCTACGGTGCTCGCGCCTGGCCCACGCTCGTGGTCATCGACCCCGAGGGCTACGTCGTCGCGCAGATGGCCGGCGAGGGTCATGCGTCCGCGCTCGAGGCTCTCGTCGACGAGCTCGTGGAGGAGCACCGAGCGAAGGGCACGCTCCGGACGGATGACGACGGCGGCCCGTACGTCCCGCCGTCGCCCACCCCGGGCACCCTGCGGTTCCCCGCCAAGGCGATCGCGCTGGAGAACGGGAACCTGCTCGTCGCCGACGCCGGCCACCACTCCCTGGCGGAGCTCGGCCCCGACGGCGAGACGCTCGTCCGGCGCGTCGGCTCCGGTGAGCGGGGCCTCGTCGACGGCGGCCCGAACGTCGCGCGGTTCAGCGAGCCCAACGGACTGTGCCTCGTGCCCGTCGAGCTGCGCGCCCGCCTGGGGTACGACGTGCTCGTCGCCGACACCGTCAACCACGCCCTGCGGGGCGTCCGGCTCGCCGACGGACATGTCAGCACCGTCGCCGGGACCGGCCAGCAGTACGTCGTCGGGGCGCCGGACAACGCCAGCGATCCGCACGGCGGCACGCACCCGGTCGGGTTCGGCGACCAGTTCGTACCGACGTCGGTGAAGCTCAGCTCGCCGTGGGACGTCGCGTGGTCGCCGGATCTCGCGGCGTTCGTCGTCGCGATGGCGGGCAACCACACCCTGTGGGCGTTCGACGACGAGCAGGGGTCCCTGACGCGGCTCGCCGGCACCGAGCACGAGGGCCTGCGCGACGGGCCCGCCGCCGAGGCCTGGTTCGCGCAGCCGTCGGGGCTCGCCGTCGCCCAGGACGGGCGGATCTGGGTGGCCGACTCCGAGACGTCGGCGCTGCGGTGGCTGGATCCGGCGGGTGGCGACGTGCACACCGCCGTCGGGCAGGGGCTGTTCGAGTTCGGGCACCGCGACGGCGCTGCCGACCAGGCCCTGCTGCAGCACCCGCTCGGCGTCGCCGCGCTGCCGGACGCCTCCGTGCTCGTCGCCGACACGTACAACGGGGCGCTGCGCCGCCACGACCCGGCGACGGGCGTCGTCACGACGATCGCGACCGGCCTCGCGGAGCCGAGCGACGTCGTCGTCCTCCAGGCGAGTGACGACGACGGCGGTCCGGCGGTCCTGGTCGTCGAGTCGGCCGGGCACCGGATCACCCGCGTGGCCCTGCCCGCCGAGCTGCGCGGCTCGCTGCACGACGGCGCCGCCCACCGCACGCAGCGCCCGGTCACGGAGCTGGCCGCGGGTGCGCTCCGGCTGGAGGTCCCGTTCCTGCCGGCCCCCGGTCAGAAGCTGGACGACCGCTACGGCCCCGCGACGCGCCTCCAGGTGAGTGCCACGCCGCCGGAGCTGCTCGTCTCGGGTGCCGGCGACGACGTCGACCTGGCTCGCGACCTCGTGCTCGCACCGGGGGAGGGCGTGCTGCACGTGACGGCGCAGGCCGCGTCGTGCGACGCCGACCCGGCCATCGAGTACCCCGCGTGCCACCTGGCGCAGCAGGACTGGGGGGTGCCGGTGCGGGTGGTCGCGCGGACCGACGACGACGACGCCGCCGAGCCGTTGGTGCTTCCGCTGCGCGGCTGATCGCGGCGGGACCGCCACCGACCGACCGGCCCGCCGCCACGAACGAACTCCCTCCGAGCGGCCCGCCGTCTCAGATTTCTAGCGCTGTATTTACAGCGCTAGAAACTCGTGCCAGACTCCCGCACGTGCCATCGACGACGACGCCGAACGTCCTGCTGATCATGACCGACCAGCACCGGGCGGACTTCACCCGCGGGAGGGGCTTCCCCCTCGACACCATGCCGTTCCTCGACTCGCTCGGCCGCGCCGGGACGGTGTTCGGGAATGCCTACACCTCGGCGCCGCTGTGCGTCCCCGCCCGCGTCAGCATGCTCACCGGGCGGTTCCCGAGCGCGCACCGCGTCCGCCAGAACAGCACCGGGCAGCACGCGCTCTACGGGGACGACCTGCTCGACGTCCTGCGCGCCGCCGGGTACCGCCTGGGCTTCGCGGGGAAGCCGCACATCCACCGCGGCCTCGACGACTTCGACGCCCACCGCGGGCCGTACATGCACGACGGCGGGACGGCGCGCACCGCCGACGACCAGGCGTTCGACGCGTGGCTCCACGACCTCGATCACGCTGTGCACCCGGAACCCACCCCGTTCCCGCTCGAGCGGCAGCTGCCGTACCGGATCACGTCGGACGCGATGGACGTCATCGACGAGCTGGGTGAGGACGATCCCTTCTTCTGCTGGGTGTCCTTCCCTGAGCCGCACAACCCGTACCAGGTCCCGGAGCCGTACTTCAGCCTCTTCGACGAGGACGAGATCCCGGAGCGTCTCGCCGGTCCGGAGGCGCTCGCGGGCAAGGGCAGGACGTACCGCTGGCTCGGGGACCTCATCGGGACCAAGCGCCCCGGTTACGACGAGGCGTGGCGGCGCTACGCCGCGAACTACTGCGGGATGCTCCGCCTCATCGACGACCAGCTCCGTCGGCTGGTGGGCCACCTCGGCGACCGCGCGCGGGACACGGTGATCGCGTTCGTCTCCGACCACGGCGACTTCGTGGGGGAGTACGGGCTCCAGCGCAAGGGCGCGGGCATGTCCGAGTTCCTCATGCGCATCCCGTTCCAGCTCAGCGGTCCCGGCGTCCGGCCCGGCGGCGTCGTCGCCGAGCCCGTCTCGATGGTCGATCTCTTCCCCACGCTGTGCGAGCTCGCCGGCCAGGACATCCCGCTCGGGGTCCAGGGCCGCAGCCTCGAGCCGCTCCTGCGCGGCGAGCCCGCCCCGGCCGAGGAGTTCACGTCCGTCTACGGCGAGCTCGGGTTCGGCGGCGTCCCGTACGACGACGACGAGCGCCCGCCGCTGCACTTCCCGTACGACGGCGCCACGTTCGACGAGCTCAACACCGTGACCATGAGCGGCGGGTCGCGCATGGTGCGCGCCGGACGGCACAAGCTCGTCGTCGACGTCGACGGCAACGTCGAGCTGTACGACGTCGAGGCGGACCCGGCCGAGCTCGTGGACCGCGCCGCCGACCCCGCGCTCGCCACCGTGCGCGACGAGCTCCTCGTCTGGCTCGCGCGCTGGGCGATCCGCGCCGCCGACGACCTGCCGCAGGGCGCCTACACGTCCAAGACCGCCCCGCACAACTGGCGCTGGGCGCGCGACTGACCACGCAGTGACGACGACCCGACGGAGGGAAACACCATGAAGGATCTTCAGCGTCGAACGTTCCTCGGGGCAGGCGCCGGCCTGCTCGCCACCGGAGCGCTGACCGCGTGCGGCAGCGGGAGCGGGGCCGGCGGTGGGGGAGGCGGTGGAGGCGGCGGCGAGGACCAGGGCGCGGCGCGCGTCGCCTGGTACGGCGGCCAGCCCGTGCACGACGGCATGGCGGCGGCGCTCGACGCGTTCGCCTCGGACAACCCCGACGTCGACCTCGAGACCGAGTTCGCGGCGTTCGACGACTACTGGGACAAGCTCGCCACCCAGACCGCCGGTGGGACGACGCCGGACGTGTTCCGGATGTCGATGTCGTACTTCGCCGAGTACGCGGAGCGGGGCGCCCTGCTCGACCTCGCGGACGCCGTCGGGAACGGCGACATCGACACGGGCGACCTGGACGACGACGTCGCCGTCAGCGGCGACGTCGCGGACGGCACGTTCGGCGTCGGGCAGAGCTCGATCGCGTTCGCCGTCTTCGTGGACCCGGCACAGCTCGACGCCGTCGGCCTGCCGGCGCCGGACGCCGACTGGACCTGGGACGACTACGAGGCGCTCACCACGGAGTTCCACGCGGCGGCCGGGGACGACTCGTACGGCAGCAACGACAACGGCGGCAACATCCAGGCGTTCAGCGTCTACGCGCGGCAGCTCGGCGGTGAGCTGTTCACGCAGGACGGGTCGTTCGGCGTGGAGCAGGACGCCGTGGAGGAGTGGTTCGCGCTGTGGGAGCGCCTGCGCCAGTCGGGCGCCGTCCCGCCGGCCGACGTCACCACGGAGTCCGCGGGGTTCGAGAACTCGCTGCTCGTGAAGGGACGTTCGCCGCTGCAGTTCGGCTGGGTGCAGCAGGTGACGTTCTACCAGCCGCTGACGGAGAACCCGCTCGAGGTGGTGACGGTGCCGTCGATGACGAGCGGCGACCTCAGCGGGCTCTACATCAAGGCGCTCGACTTCTGGTGCGTGTCCGGGACCACCTCGTCGCCGGACACCGCCGCGTCGGTCGTCGACTTCCTCATCAACGACGACCGCGCGATCGAGGCGATCGGCCTCACGCTCGGCGTCCCGCCGTCGGCGCGCGCCCGCGAGCTGCTCGGCGCCGCACCCGACTCCGCCGAGGGCAGGGCGATCGCGTACATCGAGTCGATCACGGACCAGGTCGGGGCGCCGCCTCCGGCGTGGCCGAGCGGGTACAGCGCGGTGTCCGACGCGTTCGCCCGGGCGAACGAGGGCATCGCGTTCGGGGATCTCGACGCCGCCGGCGCGGCAGCCCAGGTCATGGAGGCCGCCGCGCGATGAGCGCCACCCGGTCGCTGAGCGCCACGAGGCCGACGGCCGCCGTCGTCGTCCCGCGGAACGTCACACCCCCGCTGCGGTCGCGGCTGCGCGCGAGCCTGCCCGCGTACGGCTTCCTGCTGCCGTGGCTGATCGGCCTCGTGGTGCTCACGATCGGCCCGATGGCGCTGTCCCTGTACTACTCGTTCAGCGAGTACTCGCTGCTCGCACCGCCTGAGTGGATCGGGCTCGACAACTACCGCGAGATGTTCTCCGACCCGCGCTACCTGGCGTCGGCGCGCGTCACGCTGACCTACGTCCTGGTCTCGGTGCCGCTCGAGATGGTCATCGCGCTCGGCGTCGCCATGCTGCTCAACCGGGGGCTGCGCGGCATCGCGGCGTACCGCGCCGTGTACTACGTGCCGAGCCTGCTCGGCGGGAGCGTCGCGATCGCCATCCTGTGGCGGGAGATCTTCGGGTCCGAAGGCCTCGTGAACGACGTGCTCGGCTGGTTCGGTATCGAGTCCGGCTCCTGGGTCACGAACCCGGACACGTCGCTGTGGACGCTGATCATCCTGCGCGTCTGGCAGTTCGGGGCGCCGATGGTGATCTTCCTGGCCGGGCTGCGGCAGATCCCGAGCGAGGTGCTCGAGGCGGCGCAGGTCGACGGCGCCGGCGCGGTGCGGCGCTTCCTGCGGATCACGCTCCCGCTGCTCAGCCCGATCGTGTTCTTCAACCTCGTGCTGCAGATCATCGGGTCGTTCCAGGCGTTCACGCCGGCGTACATCGTGTCCGGGGGATCGGGCGGCCCGGCCGACTCGACGCTCTTCTACACGCTGTACCTCTACCAGGAGGCCTTCGGGAACTTCCGGATGGGCTATGCGGCGGCGATGGCGTGGGTCCTCCTGCTGGTGATCGCGGCGTTCACCGCCGCGAACTTCCTCATGAGCAGGTTCTGGGTGTTCTACGAGAGCGACACGGGGGGGTCCCGATGAGCGCAGGAGGGCCGCGAGCGACGGCGATCCCGGCGACCGGCCTGCGGTCGCGGCGCGTGGTGACCCACGCCGTCCTGATCCTCGGCGCACTGGTCATGATCTATCCGTTGCTGTGGATGCTGTCGGCGTCGTTCAAGGAGCCGGACCAGATCTTCACGTCGGACTCGCTGATCCCCCAGGACCCCGTGCTGACGAACTACCTGCAGGGCTGGGTCGGGCTCGGGCGGCCGTTCTCGACGTACCTGCTCAACTCGCTCCTGGTCTGCGCGGCGGTCGTCGTCGGTAACGTGCTCTCGTGCTCGCTCGCCGCCTACGCGTTCGCCCGGATGAGCTTCGTGGGTCGCAAGGTGCTGTTCGGCGTGATGCTCGCGACGATGATGCTGCCGCACCACGTCACGCTGATCGCGCAGTACGCGATCTTCCGGGACCTGGGCTGGGTGGACACGTACCTGCCGCTGATCGTGCCGAAGTTCCTCGCGGTCGAGGCGTTCTTCATCTTCCTCATGGTGCAGTTCATCCGCGGGCTGCCGCGCGAGCTGGACGACGCCGCCCGGATCGACGGGTGCGGCCAGCTGCAGATCTACTGGCGTGTGGTGTTCCCGCTGCTCCAGCCGGCGCTCGTGACGACGGCGATCTTCTCGTTCATCTGGACCTACAACGACTTCCTCACGCAGCTCATCTACGTGTCGGACCCGAAGCTGCTCACGGTGCCGCTCGCGCTGCGCACGTTCCTGGACGCGTCCGGGCAGTCGCAGTGGGGCGAGATGTTCGCGATGAGCATCGTCACGCTCGTGCCGGTGCTGGTCGTGTTCGTCGTCTTCCAGCGGCGGATCATCGACGGGATCGCGCACTCCGGCATGAAGTAGCGCGGGTCGGAGGGCTGGGGGAGCGATGAGTGCCGTGAGACCGACGCTGCAGGACGTCGCCGCGCGGGCGGGCGTCTCGATGAAGACGGTCTCGAACGTCATCAACGACTTCCCGCACGTGAAGGCGGCCACGCGGGAGCGCGTCGAGCGCGCGATCGCGGAGCTCGGCTACCGGCCGAACCTGGCCGCGCGGAACGTGGCGCTCGGCCGCTCCGGCACGATCGCGCTCGTCGTCCCCCAGCTCGACATGCCGTACTTCGCCTCGCTCGCCATGCACGTGCTGGAGGCCGCCGAGGAGCGCGCCTGGTTCGTGCTGATCGTGCAGACGCGCGGGTCGGCGGAGGTGGAGCAGCGAGTCCTCCGGGGGGACTTCCCGCAGCGGATCGACGGCGTGATCTTCAGCCCGCTCCGTGTCTCGCCGGAGGAGATCGCGGCACGGTCCGACACGTCCCCGCTCGTGCTGCTCGGCGACAAGCCGTTCCGAGGCATCGCCGACCACGTGGCGATCGACAACGTCGGCGCGGCGAGCCTGGCCGTCGGCCACCTCCTCGAGCTGGGGCGCACCAGGGTGGCGATGGTCGGCGCATCGCTCGACGACTCGGTCAACCTGCGGCGGGACGGCTACCTCGCGACGATGCGCGCCCACGGACTCGCCGTCGAGCCGGAGCGGGTGGTGCCCGTCGAGTCGAACCGCGGTGAGGCGGGCGAGTCGGTGATGGGCGACGTCCTCGACCGGGCCGCCGCGCTGGGCAGGCCGGTGCCGGACGCGGTCTTCTGCTCGACGGACTGGCTCGCGCTCGGCGTCATCCACGCGCTCCACCGGCGCGGCTTCCGCGTGCCGGACGACGTCGCGGTGGTCGGGTTCGACGACATCCCGTATGGCCGCGTCTCGAGCCCGACGCTGACGACGATCGCGTCGTCGCGCGACCAGATCGCCCGGATCGCCGTCGAGCGCCTCGCCAGCCGGCAGAAGGACGCGCCCGAACCGCTCGAGCTCGCCGCCGACTACGAGCTGGTCGTCCGCGAGAGCACCGCGGGACGGCAGCCGTGAGCGTGGCAGGCTGACGAGCATGCACCTGGAGTGGACGAAGGACGCCACAGTGCTCCTGAACGGGCGCGAGGTCGCCCGCATCGACAAGGAGTTCTGGGCCGAGCGCGCCCGGGCGGTCATCCAGGGCCGCGCGTGGGAGCTCGGCAAGGACCGGTCGCAGCGCACGGGCACCCCGCAGGGCCAGTCGGAGCCGGCGTTCCGCGCGTGGCGGCCGAGCGCCCTCGGGCGAGCGTGGCGGATGAGCTCCGCGACGGCGACGTACGAGATCCGCGGCGCCGGCTTCTGGTCCTCCGGCCTCGTCGTGCTGGCGAACGGCACCCAGGTCGGCGCGAGCGGCCGCACCGGCTTCTGGTCGTCCCGCCCGACGCTGGACATCGCCGACGGCGTCCCGGTCGACGACGCCGTCTTCCTCCTCTGGATCGCCTACCTCATCCGCGCGCGGGACAGCGCCGCCACGGCGTCCTCCCCCTGACTTCGCGCGCGGCGCGTGCGAGGCTACCGACCATGCGTGCGGAGTGGGCGACGGGGAACACGATCCTGCTCGACGGCGTTGAGGTCGCGCGGATTCCCATCTCGCCGTGGAGCACGAAGAGCAAGGCGCACATCCGCGGCTACGGCTGGCTGCTCCGCCGCGGGCAGACCGAGTACACCGCCGCTCCGGACGGCGCGAGCGAGCCCGCGTTCCGCGTGTGGCAGGAGCGAGGCTCGCTCTGGCACGCCGCCTCGCACGTCGCGGCGTACGAGCTGCACAAGGACGGAACGCTCGCGTCCGGGTTCTCGCTCTGGCGCGGCGGCGTGCAGGTCGGCCACACCGGGTTCACGGGCGGGTTCCCGAGCTTCGTCCAGATCGACGTCGACCCGACGGTGCCGGTGGACGACGCCGTCCTCCTCCTCTGGTTCTGGCACTCGCTGGCCGCCGCGTCGCAGTGACGCGGCGGCCGCCAGGGCTCAGCGGGTGCTGCGGCTCCAGGCCGCGAGCACGGCGGTGAGTCCCGGGAGCGCCGGCAGCACGAGCGAGGTGATGCCGAGCCAGAGCGGCACCACCTGGTCGTACGCACCGCCGGACAGCCCGGCGACCGACAGCAGGACCGTCACGCCGACGGCGAACAGAGTCGTGGCGACGGCGCGGACGCCGCGTCCGCTTCGCGCGGACCACCAGGCGCCGCACCACCCGAGCAGGCCCAGCAGCGAGACGGCGACGAGCCCACCCAGGATCGCGTTCCTGTCGGCCATGACGTCGGCCGACGGCCAGTCGGGGTAGGCCGCGCGGACGTGGCGCTCGACGGAGCCGAACACCCACAGGTCGAGCAGCGGCAGCGCGAGACAGATGAGCTGCATCACGAGGCCGACCTGCACGGCCTGGACGACGCGACGTCGTCGGCCCGGCGTGACGACAGTGCGTCGGGGGGATGCCACGGTGCTCATGAACCGTTCCTTTCTCTTACAGTGTAAGTGACGCGCAGGACGATAGTCTTACGACGTAAGGGAGTCAAGCGAAGGAGGAGCTCGTGGCCGAGCAGCGCGCGCAGGGCAGGCACGCGGGGTTGACCAAGCAGCAGGTCGTGGACGCGGCGGTCCGGCTCGCGGACTCCGACGGCGCAGCGGCACTGTCGATGCGCAAGGTGGCGCGCGAGCTGGGCGTCGAGGCGATGACGCTGTACCACCACGTGCCGAACAAGCAGGCGCTCGAGGACGCGATCGTCGAGCACGTCCTCGACGAGGCGCTCGAGTCGGTGTCGGCCTCGGGGCCCTGGGAAAGGGTCGTCTCCGACTACGGGTCGGCACTTCACGACGGCCTGCAGCGCCATCCCGGCGCGGCCGCCCTTTTCGCCTCCCGTCCCGCGATCACCGAGCGGACCATGGACCAGGTCGAGGCTCTGCTCGAGGTGCTCCACGACGCGGGGTTCACGCCGCGCGACGCACTGCTCGTCGTCTACGCCGTCGCTGGGGCGGTGATCGGGCACCACGCCTCCGGGCGTGCGGCCGATGACGCCGCGGCGCCGTCCACCGACGTCGGCGTCGCCGGGGGCCGGCCGCTGTTCTCGGCAGCGGCGGCGGACGGCCCGGTGGACACCCAGGAACGACTCGCCTTCACGCTCCGCGCGCTGGTCGATGGGCTCCGGGTGAGGCTCGCCGCGCTCTAGGTGTTTCTCGGCCAGGAGGTTGGTGGCGCCGCCCCTGTCCCGACCGTGTGATCAGGGTCCCCGGCGGGTCCTACAGGACCCTCGTGACGCGGTCGAGCGCGGAGAGCTCACCCGGGGCGACCCCGACCACGTCCAGGGGCACATCTCCTGCCGTGGACGACACCCTGACCGAACGTCGCCACAGTCCACTCGCCAGCC